>NZ_JAWCTQ010000003.1:0-261324 GCF_032423885.1 Streptomyces tamarix
CCCAGGACGAACGACACCCGACTCTTACAGTGGCCCACGCGCCACCGGGACTCCCGCCCCGCCCAGCCGGGCCACTGGTGCGCCCCCTCCCCCCCCCCCCGCCTGCCCATCCCCCCCCCCCCACCCCCCCCCCCCCCCCCGCGCCCCGCGGCTTGGGTCCTACCCGCCCCGGGGGGGCGGCCGGCGCGGGAGGGCGGACGGGACCCGTCCGGGCCCGTCCGCTCCTCCCCCGCCGGTGCTCCCGGCCCCCCGCGTCCCCTTCCGGCGGAACCCGGCTCCCGGGGATCCCGGAAGCCGGTGGCGGCACGCGCCGCGCCGGAAGGGCCGCACAGACGACGCGGGGGGCGGGTCCTTCGGGGTCCCGGCGCCGGCACGGGGCGCCGGGACCCCCGTCAGAGGGTGTGCTCTCAGAGGGTGTGCTCGACGTACCGGCGGGCGGTCTCCTCCAGCAGTTCCACGCCGTCGCGCGCCCACAGGACGTCGTTGAACAGCTCGACCTCGATGGGGCCCGTGTACCCGGCCGCGTCGACGCGCGTCCGCCACTCCCGCATGTCGATCGAGCCGTCGCCGATCTGCCCGCGCCCGTTGAGGACGCCCTCCGGCAGGGGCGTGACCCAGTCGGCCAGCTGGAAGGAGTGGATGCGGCCCTGCTCGCCCGCGCGGGCGACCGCCGCCGGGGCCCGGTCGTCCCACCAGATGTGGTACGTGTCCACGACCACGCCGACCTGGGTGGCCGGGAAGCGCTCCGCGATGGCCAGCGCCTGGTCGAGGGTGGAGACCGCGCAGCGGTCCGCCGCGTACATCGGGTGCAGCGGTTCGATCGCGAGGCGCACGCCGCGCTCGGCCGCGTAGGGCGCGAGTTCGGCGATGGCGTCCGCGATGCGCTCGCGGGCCGCGGCCAGGTCCTTGCTCCCGGGCGGCAGGCCGCCGGAGACCAGGACGAGCGTGTCCGTGCCGAGCGTCGCCGCCTCGTCGATCGCCGCGCGGTTGTCGTCGAGGTCCTCGGCGGTGGTGAAGAAACCGCCGCGGCACAGGGTGGTGACGGCGAGCCCGGCGTCGCGGACCAGCTTGGCGGCCGCCTCCACGCCGTACTCCTGGACCGGCTCGCGCCACAGGCCGATCCCCGGGACGCCCAGGCGCGCGCACGCCTCGGTGAGCTCCGGGAGGGCCAGCTGCTTGACGGTCATCTGGTTGATGCTGAAGCGGGTCAGGTCGAGGCCGGTCACCGGGTCACCCCGTACACCGCGAGGAGGGACGTCATGCGGGCCGCCGCGAGCTGCGGGTCGGGGAACAGGCCGAGGCCGTCGGCGAGTTCGTACGCGCGTGCCAGGTGCGGCAGGGAGCGCGCCGACTGCAGGCCGCCGACCATCGCGAAGTGGTCCTGGTGGCCGGCGAGCCACGCCAGGAACACGACGCCCGTCTTGTAGAAGCGGGTCGGCGACTGGAAGAGGTGCCGGGAGAGCTCGACGGTGGGGTCGAGGAGCTTGCGGAAGCCCTCGGTGTTCCCGGTGTCGAGGAGCCGGACCGCCTCGGCGGCCAGCGGGCCGAGCGGGTCGAAGATGCCCAGCAGGGCGTGGCTGAAGCCGCGGTCGTCGCCCGCGATCAGCTCCGGGTAGTTGAAGTCGTCGCCCGTGTAGCAGCGCACGCCCCCCGGGAGGCGGCGGCGCAGGTCGACCTCGCGCTGCGCGTCCAGCAGGGAGATCTTGACGCCGTCGACCTTGTCCGGGTGGGCGGCGATGACCTCCAGGAAGGTCTCCGTCGCCGCGTCGAGGTCGGAGGAGCCCCAGTAGCCCTCCAGCGCGGGGTCGAACATCGGGCCGAGCCAGTGCAGGACGACCGGTTCGCTCGCCTGCCGCAGCAGGTGGGCGTAGAGCTCCAGGTAGTCGTCCGGGGTGCGGGCGGCGGCGGCCAGCGCGCGCGAGGCCATGAGGATCGCCTGGGAGCCCGTCTCCTCGACGAGGGCGAGCTGCTCCTCGTACGCGGCGCGGACGGCGTCCAGGTCGGCCGGGCCCGTCAGCTGGTCGGTGCCCACGCCGCAGGCGATGCGCCCGCCGACCGCCTTCGCCTCGGCGGCGGAGCGGCGGATCAGCTCGGCGGCGCCCGCCCAGTCCAGGCCCATGCCCCGCTGGGCGGTGTCCATGGCCTCGGCGACGCCCAGGCCGTGCGACCACAGGTGGCGGCGGAAGGCGAGGGTGGCGTCCCAGTCGACGGCCGCCGGGGAGTCCGGGGTCGTGTCGGCGTACGGGTCGGCGACGACGTGCGCGGCCGAGAAGACCGTGCGGGAGACGAGCGGGGCGCCGGTGGTGAAGGCGCGCGGCTCGGTACGGGGCCGGTACGCGCGCGTGGAGCCGTCCGGGTTCGGGAGGTGGACCGTGGGTCCGGCGGGGGCGGTCACAGCGACAGCTCCGGCACCTCGAAACGGCGGCCCTCGGCCGAGGACTTCAGGCCCAGCTCGGCGAGCTGCACGCCGCGCGCGCCCGCGAGGAGGTCCCAGTGGTACGGCTCGTCGAGGTAGACGTGGCGCAGGAACAGCTCCCACTGGGCCTTGAAGCCGTTGTCGAACTCGGCGTTGTCCGGCACCTCCTGCCACTGGTCGCGGAAGGAATGGGTGACGGGCAGGTCCGGGTTCCAGACCGGCTTGGGGGTCATGGAGCGGTGCTGGACGCGACAGCCGCGCAGCCCGGCGACGGCGGAGCCGTGCGTACCGTCGACCTGGAACTCGACCAGCTCGTCGCGGTGGACGCGGACCGCCCAGGAGGAGTTGATCTGGGCGACGGCGCCGCCCTCCAGCTCGAAGACCCCGTACGCCGCGTCGTCGGCGGTGGCGGTGTACGGCTTGCCCTGCTCGTCCCAGCGCTGCGGGATGTGCGTGGTGACGTGGGCGCTGACGCTGGTCACCCGGCCGAACAGCTCGTGCAGCACGTACTCCCAGTGCGGGAACATGTCGACGACGATGCCGCCGCCGTCCTCGGCGCGGTAGTTCCAGCTGGGGCGCTGGGCGTCCTGCCAGTCGCCCTCGAAGACCCAGTAGCCGAACTCGCCGCGCACGGAGAGGATCTCGCCGAAGAAGCCGCCGTCGATGAGGCGCTTCAGCTTGAGCAGGCCCGGCAGGAAGATCTTGTCCTGGACGACGCCGTGCTTGATGCCGGCTTCGCGCGCGAGGCGGGCCAGTTCCAGGGCGCCGGCCAGGTCGGCGGCGGTGGGCTTCTCGGTGTAGACGTGCTTGCCGGCGGCGATCGCCTTGGTGAGGGCGCCCACGCGCGCGGAGGTGACCTGGGCGTCGAAGTAGATGTCGGTGCGGTCGTCCGCGAGAACGGCGTCGAGGTCGGTGGACCACTCGGTGAGCCCGTGGCGCTCCGCGAGCTCGCGCAGGGCGTGCTCGCGGCGGCCGACGAGGACCGGCTCGGGCCACAGGACGTGGCCGTCGCCGAGGTCGAGGCCGCCCTGCTCGCGGATCGCGAGGATGGAGCGCACCAGGTGCTGCCGGTAGCCCATCCGACCCGTGACGCCGTTCATGGCGATCCGCACTGTCCTGCGTGTCACGAAGGTCCCTCCATGTCTGACTGTGTGAGCCGCGTGTGCTCTCTGGGGCGTACGCGAGGGGCCGCGACTTCTGCGAGAAGTGCGGCTCATCGTCATAGCAAGCGCTTTCTATCGCTGATGACGCTAGCCTGCCGACAGCGGCCGGTACAAGAGCCGCGGCCGACTTCCCCGACTTCTCCTCGGAGGGCACGCGATGACAGTCACCCTGGCCGACGTGGCGGCGCGCGCGCGGGTGTCGCCGGCGACCGTCTCGCGGGTCCTCAACGGCAACTATCCGGTCGCCGCGTCCACCCGGGAACGGGTGCTGCGCGCCGTCGACGAACTGGACTACGTCCTGAACGGCCCCGCCAGCGCCCTCGCCGCCGCGACCTCCGACCTCGTGGGCATCCTCGTCAACGACATCGCCGACCCGTTCTTCGGGATCATGGCGGGCGCCGCGCAGAGCGCCATCGGCGACACCGGGACGGGCCGCGCGGGCGGCGAGAAGCTCGCCGTCGTCTGCAACACGGGCGGCTCCCCCGAGCGCGAACTGACCTACCTGACGCTCCTTCAGCGCCAGCGCGCGGCCGCCGTGGTCGTCACCGGCGGGGCGCTGGTCGACCCGGACCACATCGCCGCGCTCACCGCCAAGTTGACGAAGCTCGGCGACGCCGGGACGCGCGTCGTGCTGTGCGGACGGCCGCCCATGCCGGGCGACGCCGTCGCGGCGACCCTCGCGTTCGACAACCGGGGCGGCGCCCGGAGCCTCACCGAGCACCTGCTGTCCCTCGGCCACCGCCGCATCGGGTACGTCGCCGGCCCGGTCGAGCGGAGCACCACCCGCGACCGGCTGGACGGCCACCGCGACGCGATGACCGCGGCGGGCCTGGACGGGCCGGGCCTGGACCGGCTCACCGTCTACGGCCGGTACACCCGCGCGTCCGGGTACGACGCCACCCGCGAACTCCTCGCCCGCGAACCGTCCCTCACGGCCGTCGTCGCCGCCAACGACACGGTCGCCCTCGGCGCCTGCGCGGCGCTGCGGGAGGCGGGGCTGCGCATCCCGGACGACGTGTCCGTGGCCGGCTTCGACGACCTGCCGTTCTCGGTCGACGCGGTGCCGTCCCTGACCACGGTCCGCCTGCCGCTGCACGAGGCGGGGGTGCGGGCGGGCCGCCTCGCGATGGGCGCGGACACGCCGCCGCCGGGCGGCGTGTCGACGATCCGGGGCGAACTGATGGTGCGCGCGTCGACGGCGCCTCCGCGCGCGTAGGGGCACCGGGCACTCCTCGCACGTCCCGACGGCGTGGCCGCTGGCGCCTCCGCGCGCGGAGGGGCGCCGGGGCCGGTCCGGCGCGGCCGGGCCGCAGGCGTCTTCGCGCGCAGGGGGCGTGCTCGCCGAGGGCCGGATCGGGTTCGGCACGGCGGCACTTCCGCGCGCAGACACCTCCGCGCGCAGGCACTCCGTGCGCAGGGGCGGCCTCCGCGTGCGCGGTCCCCCTACCGCGCGGGACAGGGCGCCTCCGCACGCGTAGAGGTGACCTCCGCACCCGGACCGGGACGGCCTCCGCGCGCCTGGTCCTCGTCCGCGCCGAACAGGGTGCCTCCGCGCGCGGAGGGTCGGCCCGTCCCGCCGACGGCCGCGCCCAGCGGCGCGGTCGGCACCTCCGCGCGCGGGGACCCCATCCCGTACATCCCGCCGAGCAGCGCCGCGTCGGCGCCTCCGCGCGCGTGGGGACGGCCTCCGGGGTCGGTCCCGCGGGCACACTCCCGCGTCCGCGCGCGGACGGCCGCACCGTTCGGGAGGGCCGTCGAAGCCCGTTCGCCGTCCCGCCCGGACACGGCCCGGGACGCCCGGGGCGCGTTCCCGGCGCCGGACCGCGCCACCCGCCTGCTCACCCGTCCGCGACATGACGAAGATCACAAGAGCTTCACACCTTTGCCCCTTTTGCAAGGTTTTGCTGTGCAAAAAATGATCATAGGGTGAGGCTCGACCACAAGATCGAACTGTTTCCCCGGGCGCCCCCGAGGCCCTCCCCTTCCAGACGACCCATGAGAAGAACCCCGCCCAGCGGCCCTCCTCCCGGCCGCCACCACGCCCGCCCCGGACGCGCGCCCGCGACCGGCGGCGAGGCCGGCAGACAGAGGGCCACGGGCACGGACTCGTGGGGGTCGAGGTCTCCGCGTGACGCCCGGGCAGTTCTCCACCCGCCCTTCTGCGCTCCGCCGGCCGGCCGCGCGCAGACCTTCCGCCAAGGAAACAAGGCCATGCGACACACCAGACCCCTGCGCCTCGCCGCGCTCGCCTCGGCCCTCGTCGCGGGTCCGCTCGCACTGTGCGCCGCGCCCGCGGCCGCCGTCACCGGGACCGCCGTCACGGACGACTCCCACGCGTTCACGGCGCGGTTGGAGATAGGCGCGGGCGACGCGCTCCGCTCCTGCTCCGGCGCCCTCGTCGACGCCCAGTGGGTGCTGACCGCCGCGTCCTGCTTCACCGGTGGCCTCACCGAACTCGCGGTCGGCAAGCCCGCCGAGAAGACCGTCGCCACGATCGGCCGCGCCGACCTGACCACCACCGGCGGACACGTCAGCGAGATCGTCGAGCTGGTGCCCCACACCGGCCGCGACCTGGTGATGGCGCGCCTCGCCACGCCCGCCACCGGGATCACCCCGGTCGCGGTCTCCACCGCACCCGTGACCGCCGGTACCGCGCTCACCGCCGCCGGCTACGGCCGCACCAGGACCGAGTGGGCTCCCCTCGCGCTCCACACCGCTTCCTTCACCGCCGACGCGGTCGCCGCCACCACCCTCGACATCACGGGGAAGACCCCGGGCGACGCCGTCTGCAAGGGCGACACCGGCGGCCCCCTGCTGCGGCAGGTGAACGGCGTGCCCGAGCTCGTCGGCGTCAACAGCCGCTCCTGGCAGGGCGGTTGCTTCGGCACCGACGCCGCGGAGACCCGCACGGGCGCCGTCGCCGCCCGCGTCGACGACGTCAGCCACTGGGTCCAGAAGACGCGGCTGGTCCACGGACTGTCGAACGTCACCGACGTGATGACGGCCGCTGACTTCAACGCGGACGGCCGCACCGACATCGCCGCGGTCCTCACGGACGGCGGTCTGCACGCCTTCTACTCCGGCCCCGACGGAACCCTCGGATACGGCCGCAACCTGTGGAAGGACAACGGCTGGAAGACGGTCAAGAAGATCGTCGGCGGTGACTTCAACGGCGACGGCAACACCGACATCGCGGCCATCTCCTCCACGGGGAGCCTCCTGCTGTACCCGGGTACGGGCAGTACCGGGAAGCTGGGGGCGAACGTGAAGATGTGGCCCGACTCGAGCTGGAGCGGAACGGCCCCCATGACCCGCTTCAAGACGGACGCGTCGGGCCGGGACGGCCTGGTGGTCCAGGCGGCGGACGGCGCGCTGCTCGGCTACGTGCCCGGCCCGAACGGGGTCCTGTCCACCACGACCCGGTCGATGTGGCCGGACAAGACGTGGACCAAGAAGACGATCGGGGGCGGGGACTTCAACCTGGACGGCAGGGACGACATCGTCGCCGTCGCCGAGGACGGCAGCCTGCACCTGTACGCGGGCAACGCCAGGGGAACGCTCGACCCCGCCCGCTCCCTGTGGCCCGACAAGTCCTGGATCAACATGAAGGCCGTGTTCGTCGGCGACGTGGACGGCAACGGCAAGGCCGACGTCATCGCCCGGGCGAACAACAACAACTTCTTCCGGTACTCCGGTGACGGTACGGCGCTTGCTCCGGCCCGTCCCCTGTGGCTCACGACGCCGGCGACTTCCTGACCGGCCCCCGGGCAGTCCCGCGCCGCCGTGCCACCCGGCACGGCGGCGCGGGCCCCGGAGCCCCGGACCGCCCTCCCGCCCCACGGCGTGCCGGTGCCGGTCCGCGCCCTGCCCCTCGGAACGCCCCGGGGCGATCGCCGTCGCGCCGGGCGAAGCGCGCGGAACGCCGTGGCCCCGCCCATGGGACGACCCCCGGACGTCAAGCGCGCTTGAGGACGAGCCCCGCCCGGGTGTGCCCGCCCCCTCCGGGGGTTCCGGCACCCGGGGCGGACGCGCGGGCGCCCGCCGTTCCTCAGCGACCGGCCCCGGTGACCTCCCCGTGGCCCTGCCGGGGGCGGACGAGGAGGACCAGCGCGAGCGCGGCCAGGGCCAGGGAGACGAGCATGACGAGGGCCATCGGCAGGGAACTGTCCTCGCCGAAGAGGCCGACCAGGGGGGAGGCGACCGCCCCACACAGGAACTGCAGGCCGCCCAGGAGCGCGGACGCCGCTCCCGGCGCGGCACGGCCGATGTTCTGCCCCAGGCTCATCGTGGCCGGTATGAGCGTGCCGATGCCGCACATCACCACGAAGAGGGTGATCCAGGTCCCGGCCATGGTCTCGCCGAAGGCGGCGGTGACGAGGACCTGGGCCAGCGCGCCGGTGCCGGCGAGCGCGACGCCCGCGCTGAGGAGGGTGTTGAGGCGGAAGCGGCGGGCGAGCCGGGCGAAGGCGGCGCCACCGAGCAGCATGCCCACGGCGTTGACGGCGAAGACCAGCGAGTAGGTGCCGGTGGTGACGCCGTGGACGTGCTCGAAGACGAAGCTGGACCCGCTGATGTACGCGAACAGGGCGCCGGAGGCCAGGCCCAGGACGAGGACGTAGCCGAGGAAGGCCCGGTCGCGCACCAGGTCCCCCATGGCGCGGTACGTGCCGGCCGGACCGCCGCGGTGGCGGCGCTCGGGCGGCAGGGACTCGGGCACCTTGGTGAGGACGCCGAGCAGCAGCAGGACGCCGACGAGGCAGAGCACGCCGAAGACCGTCCGCCAGGTGGACACGGCGAGGACGGCCCCGCCGAGCACCGGTGCGGCGACCGGGGCGACGCCGAGGATCTGGGAGAGCACCGCGAAGTGGCGGGGGATGTCCGCTCCGGTGAAGCGGTCGGTGATCACGGCCCGGGCGAGCACCATGCCGACGGCCCCGGCGACCCCCTGCAGGAAGCGGGCGGCGATCAGGACGTACACGTCCGGCGCCGCGGCGCAGGCGAGGGAGAAGACGGCGAACCCGGCGGCTCCGCCGAGCAGCAGCCGGCGCCGGCCGAGACCGTCGCTGAGGGGGCCCAGGAGGAGCTGGCCGACGACCAGGCCCAGTAGGAAGGCCGTCATCGTCAGTTGCACGGCCGAGCTGTTCGTGCGCAGGGCGGCGCCCATCGCGGGGAAGCCCGGCACGTACATGTCGGTCGCCAGCGGGGCGACCGCCGTGAGCGAGCCGAGGACGACCAGGAGGGCGGTGGCCCGGCGGGGCGGTGCGGCCGGGGTACCGGGCACGGCCGGGGCACCGGAGCCGGGTGCGGCCGGGGCACCGGAGCCGGGTGCGGCCGGGGCACCGGAGCCGGGTGCGGCCGGGGTACCGCGGACGGGCGCCCGGGAGACCTCGCGGGCGCCGCCCCGGGGCGGGGTGGCCCGGGCCATCAGCCGGCCTCACGGAGGTCGTGGACGGCGAGGCGGGGAAGGATGCGCCGGGCGTTGGCCGTGGTCAGGGACCGCCAGTCCCCGCCGCCCGGTGCCGGCGCGGCGTCGAGGCCGGCGACGTGGGCCTCCACCCCCGCCGCGGGGGTCCACACGTGGTCGCTGCCGTACAGCAGCCGGTCGGGGTCGGCCAGGCCGAGCAGGGCGGGGAGCTGGCGGGGCAGCGCGGGCCCTGCGAGGTCGTAGTACAGGCGGCGCAGTTGCGCGACCGCGTCGGGCGCCTGGGTGCCCTCGGGCATGAACATCCGCATGAAGCCGTCGACGCGGTCGGCCAGGACCGGCAGGGCGCCGCCGCAGTGCGGAACGATGATCTTCAGGTTCCGGTGGCGCTCCAGCGCTCCGGCCAGGAGGAGGTCGGTGACGGTGCGGGCCGTGTCGAAGACGAACTCGATCATGGGCCTGGGGCGGCCGAGGGCGGACCGCTCCCAGCACACCGGCGAGGTCGGGTGGAGGAAGACGACCGCGCCGCGCCGGTCGAGCTCCGCCCAGACCGGCTCCAGCGCCGGGTCGCCGAGGTAGGTGCCGTGGGTGTTGGTCTCCAGGACCACGCCGTCGGCGCCGAGCACGTCGAAGGCGTGGGCGGTCTCCTCCAGGGCGCCGTCGACGTCCGGGAGGGGCAGGGAGGCGAACAGCCCGAAGCGGCCCGGGTGCTCCCGGACGGCCTCGGCGCCGGCCTCGTTGACCTCGCGGGCCAGGCGGCGGGCGGAGGCGTCGTCACCGAAGTGCACGCCCGGCGAGGAGATCGAGAGCATCGCGGCGTCGATGCCGCACCGGTCCATCACCTCCAGGTGGGCGGCGGCCGACCAGGAGGGCCAGGCGGGGACGCCGTCGGGCATCGTGTGGCCGGCCTCCTTCGCCGTGCGGACGTAGGAGTCGGTCACGAAGTGGGCGTGTACGTCGACGAGGCCGACGGTGCCGTCGGGAGCCAAGGGGGCCTTCTTCCGGTAGGGGACGTGTACGGCTGGGCTGGCGGGCGGGGTCAGCTCCCCGACGAACGCCACTGGTGGTCGGGGAGGAAGGTCACGTCGTACTGCTGGGGGACGGTGGCGAACTTGCCGGGTTCGGGGACGACCGGTTCGCGGGGCAGGGTGAGCGCGTCGGTGGGGGCGCCGAAGTTCTCGAAGAACCGCTCGAAGGTGCCGCCGGGGCCGGCGGCCACGCCGACGACCCGGCTGTGGTGGCGCTCCATGCGGTAGGCGTGCGGACAGTTCTTGGGCACGAAGCCGAAGTCGCCCGGGGTGAGGAGCTTCTCGTGCTGGTTGCCTTCGAGGTCCTCGACGAAGAGGCGCACCGCGCCGTCGGTGACGTAGAAGACCTCGTGGGTGTCGGGGTGGGAGTGGGCCGGGATGATGTTGCCCTTGGGGCCCTCGACGGTGAAGAAGTTGAAGGTGTTCTCGGTCTGCTCGCCGCCCGCGTAGACGGTGACCAGGTCGCCGAAGAGGTGGGCGCGGTCGCCGTGCCCCTTCTCGATGAAGTAGGGGGTGCCCGGCTCGGCGGGGATGTGGGAGCGGGTGCGGTAGCGGGTGGCGTACTCGATGGTCATCTGCGGTCTCCCGGTCGTCGTGGAGGGGGCCCGCACGCGGGGTCGCGGGGATGGCCGCGCGCCGCGGTGCTGGCGCGGGAGGCGGCCGGGACCGGCCGTGTCTGACGGTTTCGGTCACCCGGGTCTTCGGGCGCTTTGCCTCCCCCGGGCGTACGGGCCGCTCTCCAGCCCTTTTCACGCTAGTGCCGGGTGTCGGCCCGACCGCCTACACTCGGGACACGCCATGAAGAAAAACGGACAGACCGCGGAGGAGCCGCCTCCGCGTGACATCGCGGCCGTCCCCTACCGGCCGACGCCGGGCACCCCGCCGGGCATCGAGGTGGTGCCGCTCGACCGCCTCGCCGAACGCGCGCACGGCCACGGCATCGACCCCTACCGGCCCAGCCGTCCGGTCTTCCACCTGCTGATCCACGTGCGGGCCGGTGTCGCGCGCTGCTCGGTCGACTTCGCCGCGGACGCGATCCCGCCCGGCGGCTGGCTGTGGGTGCGGCCCGGGCAGGTCATGCAGTTCCTCTCCCCGCTGGACCGCACCGAGGGCACGGTGGTCGTCTTCCCGGCCGGTTTCCTCAGCGGCACCACCGCCGTCCTCACCGCCGCAGCCGGACCCGCCCCGCGCCGACACGTGACCCCCACCGCCCGGCACGCCGGGTCGCTGTGCCGCGTCCTCGACGCGCTCGAGAACGAGTACGCCCACCTCTCCGACCTGCCTCTGACGGCCCACATCGAGACGATGCGCCACCTGCTGTCCGCCCTCCTGATCCGCCTCGCCCACGTGGACGGCTCCGCGCTCCCGGAGGGCGCGGCCGGCGAGCCGTTCCGCCGCTTCCGCGAGGCCGTCGAGCAGGACTTCGCGCGCACCCACCGCGTCGAGGACTACGCCGCCCGCCTCGGCTACAGCACGCGCACCCTCACCCGCGCCACCCGGGCCGCCGCCGGATGCGGCGCCAAACGCCTCATCGACGACCGGGTGCTCCTGGAGGCCAAACGCCTCCTCGTCCACACCGCCCTGTCCCCCGCCGCCATCGGCGACCGCGTCGGCTTCACGCACCCCACCGCCTTCAGCGCCTTCTTCCGCCGGCGCACCGGCACCACCCCCACCGGCTTCCGCGCCCTGGCCGCCGGCGCGCCCACCGCGCCGCACACCGCGGGAGGACCGCCCGCCGACGGCCGGACCGCGCCCGGATAGCCTGCCCGCACGGGCACGGTACGAGCACGGGCACGGCACGAGCACGGTCGACGGGCACGGGCACGGTCAACGGGCTGCCGGACGCGGCGCGCGCCCGGGCGGAGGGCCGACTCCCCGGCGGGGAAGCACCGTGGACGCCGCACCGCTGCGGGGCGGCTGGACCTCGCGGACGCGGCGCCCGGAGGCGGACGGGCCCGGCGGGCGCCGCTCGCTGGTCCTGCGGTCGTTCGTCGAGCCGTTCCTCGTCCGGCCCGCCCTTCTTCGTACGGCCCGCCCTTCTTCGTACGGTTCGCCCTTCTCCGTACGTCGAGCCGTTCTCCGTACGGCACGCCGAGGGACCGCTGTCCCACGAGGTCGACGTCCTGCGGCTCCCCGGCCGTACGGGCGTGCCCGCCGCCGGGCCGGTGGCCGTGGAGTGACGGGCGGGTGAGGGGCGGACGACGGGCGGATGGCGCGCAGGGGTCGCGTTCGAAAGTTTCCCTTCGTACGCGGCGATTGACGTGCCCATGGCGCACTCCTAGCTTAGCAAGCGCTTTCCATCTCTCGTGCCGAGAGCCGCACTCCCCTGCCTGCGCCCCGCAGGCGACCACGGAGAAGGACGAGGACCCCCCATGAAGACGAAATCCACGCTGTCCGCGCTGGCGTGCGCCGCCCTGGCGGCCGGTACCGTCGTGGTGCTGCCCGCCACCGCGTCGGCCGCGCCGATCCGTTACGAGGCCGAGCGCGCGCCCGCCACCTGCGACGGCAGCGTCGACACCAACCACGCCGGGTACTCCGGGACCGGCTTCTGCAACGGCCGCAACGCCGTCGGCGCGGCCCTGCAGTTCACGGTGGACGCCCCGCAGGCCGGCACCGCGACGCTGACGGTCCGCTACGCCAACGGGACCACCACCCCGCGGCCCGCGAACCTCACGGTCAACGGCGCGTCGGCCGGGTCGTCGACGTTCGCCGGCACCGGCGCCTGGGCGACCTGGGCGACGGCGACGTTCACCGTCCCGCTGAACGCGGGGAGCAACACCGTCCGGTTCGCCCCCACCACCGCCGAGGGCCTGGCCAACATCGACGCCCTGGACGTGGAGACGGGCGGCGGTACGACCACCCCGCCACCCCCGGGCAACGCCCTGTACGTGGCGCCGAACGGCACCGACGGCGCCGCCGGCACGGAGTCGGCGCCGACGACGCTCGCCTCGGCGATCAACCGCATCACCCCCGGCGGCACCATCTACGTGCGCGGCGGCACGTACCGCTTCTCGCAGACCGTCACCATCCCGGCCGGCAAGAACGGCACGGCGAGCGCCCGGACGAAGCTGGCCGCGTACCCGGGCGAGACGCCGGTGCTGAACTTCTCCGCCATGGCGGAGGACCCGGCCAACCGCGGGCTCGCCCTCAACGCGTCGTACTGGCACGTCAACGGCCTCGTCGTCGAGCGCGCCGGCGACAACGGCATCTTCGTGGGCGGCAGCAACAACGTCATCGAGCGCACGGTGACCCGCTTCAACCGCGACACCGGCCTCCAGCTCTCGCGGGCGGCCTCCACCACCCCGCGCGACCAGTGGCCGTCCCACAACCTCGTCCTGAGCGCGGAGTCGCACGACAACGCCGACTCGGACGGCGAGGACGCCGACGGCTTCGCCGCGAAGCTCACCGTCGGCCCCGGCAACGTCTTCCGGTACGCCGTGGCCCACAACAACATCGACGACGGCTGGGACCTGTACACCAAGACGGACACCGGCCCCATCGGCCCGGTGACCATCGAGGACTCCCTCGCCTACGAGAACGGCACCCTCTCCGACGGCACGCAGAACACCGCCGGTGACCGCAACGGCTACAAGCTGGGCGGCGAGGACATCGGCGTCGACCACGTCGTGCGGCGCAGCATCGCGTACGACAACGGCAAGCACGGGTTCACGTACAACCGCAACCCGGGCTCGATGACCGTGTCGAACAACCTCAGCGTCGACAACGCCCAGCGCAACTACACCTGGGAGGCCGGGTCCTCGGTGTTCCGGAACAACACCTCGTGCCGCAGCGGCAGCGGCACGAACGACAAGGTCGTGGGCAACGTCGACGCCACGAACCAGTTCTGGACCGGCACGAACGGCTCCCGCTGCTCCTCCTACACCGGCGCCCTGACCTGGACGTACGCCTCCGACGGCCGCCTGGTCGTCTCCTTGGGCGGCCGGGTGGTCAGCCTGTAGGCACCCCGCGCCGCCATCCGGCCCCGTTCGCCACGTGCGGACGGGGCCGTTTCTGTTCGGACGGGCCGGGCGGGGGTAGCTTCGGGGGATGAAGTTCGCGTTTTCCACCCTCGGGGTGCCCGGAATGGCTGTCGGTGACGTGGTGCGGTTGGCCGGGGAGGCCGGGTGCCGGGGGGTCGAGTTGCGGGCGCACCCCGAGGAGCCCGTGCACCCCGGGCTCGTCGCGCACGAACGGCGGGCGGTCGCGCGGGAGTTCGCCGCCGCCGGGGTCGACGTCCTCTGCGTCGCCGGGTACGCGCGCGTGGCCGCCGAGGGGGACGACGACGCCGTGTACGAGGAGCTGTACCGGCTGATCCACCTGGCGGCCGACCTCGGGGCGCCGTTCGTGCGGGTCTTCCCCGGGGGCGGCGAGCAGCCGCAGGACCGTGCCGACGCCGTCGCCGCCCGGCGGCTCGGGGCCGCCGCCGAGGTCGCCGCCGAGACCGGCGTGCGCATCCTGCTGGAGAACCACGACTCGCACCCCGCGGGCGCCGACACCGCCCGGGTCGTCGCCGCCGTGGGCCACCCCCACGTGGGCGTGGTGTGGGACGTGATGCACGCCTGGCGGGCCGGTGAGGAGCCCGCGCGGACGTACGGGCTGCTGGAGCCCTACCTCGGGTACGTGCAGGTCAAGGACTGCGCCGGGCGTGACGACACGACACCGGTGCCGCTCGGCGCCGGCGCCCTGCCGCTGCGCGCGTGTGTCGAGCCGGTCGGACCGGACGGCTGGTTCTGCTGGGAGTACGAGAAGCGGTGGTACCCCGACGTCCCCGAACTGCCCGCCCTGCTCGCGGCCGGGCGCGCCCACGTCGAGGGGCTGCTCGCCACCAGGTGAGGCCCGGTCCCGGCGCCGGGGCGGGCGGTGACGGCCGTACGGGGTGACGGCCCCGTGCCGGGGGCCGCGTACGGCCTCGGCGCCCTGGCGCGGGATGCGGCGCCCCGGCGGTAGAGCGGCGGCGGGGACGCGGATCTCCGGCGCGTCGCGCCGTCCGCCCGGCGGGGACGGGGTTGGGGCTCCACGCACCGGGCCCGGGGCGGCTCCGGGGCGGGCGGGGCGTTCCCTGGGCGGCTCCGGGGCGGGCGGGGCGGCTCCGGGACGGGCGGTGACTGGCGGGGGGTCGGCGGAACGCGATAGGAGTGGACCGGTATCCGCCGGCCCGCCGCCGCAGGCGCGCCATCCAGGAGGGGACGTCGTCGTGTCGTTCGGGGGACAGAATCCACACGGAGGCGACCCGTACGCGGGCCATCCGTACGGCGGCGACCCCTACGGCAACCCGTACGTGCCGGGGCCGCGCCCGCCGTACCAGCAGCCGTACCCCTACCCCTACCCCCACCAGCACCCGTACCAGTCCCCGCATCCGTACCCCTACCGGCCGCCGCTGTGGCAGCGGTTCCGGGAGGACGAGTGGCCGACCCTACGGGAGCTGCTCGGGTACATGAGCGGGGGGAGGGCGCTGCTGTGGGTGCCGTTCGTCTGCTGCGTGTGGCCCGCGCTCGCGATCCTGGTCGGCTACCCGATGGCCCGCGCGGCGCGCAGGAAGGCTCGGCAGGTCTTCCCGTACGACGCGCGCCGGATCGGGGACCCGGACATCGCGCGCGTGCAGAAGGCCAGGGCCTGGGCGGCGGCCGTCGCGTCGCTGCTGATCCTCGCCGTCTACGGAACGGCGGAGGACTGGGACCAGGCGCAGGATCAGTACCTCATGCGGCTCGCGCTCACCCCGTGGCTGCTGCTGCTCAGCACGCCCGTGGTGGTCCTCGTCCTGTTCCGGCTGTCGCCGCCGGTGGCCCGGCCGGGGATGCGGGCGGGGCTGCGGCCGGCGGTCCGCTCGGTCCTGTGGTACTTCGGGGCGCTCACCGCGACGCCGCTGCTCGCCTGGGGCAGCGTCCTGGTCAGCAGTGCGATGCGGGGGCGGGTGCCCGATCCGGTCGCGGCGCTGATGGGTCTTTCGGTGCTGGTGGTGATGGCGGGAACGGGGTTGTTCCTGGTGTTCTCGTCGGGCCGGGCGGTGCGCAGCGCGTTCAACACGACGGAGGTGCACGCCGCGTTGCCCGCGCTGCTGACGGGCGTCCTCGTGTGGGAGATGGCGGCTGTCAACCTCGCCTACGGCGGCCCGCCGCCGGGCCCGCCGCTGGTGCAGGTCTGCGCCCTGCTCGGCGGCCCGGCGTCGGTGTCGGCCGTGGCGTGGTGGGAGATGCGGCAACTGCGCCTCCGGTACGGGGTGACCGTGCGCGGCTGAGCCCGGGCCACCGGGCCACCGAAGGCCAGGCCGCCGAAGCGCCAGGCCATCAGAGCCCCGGAGAGCCCGGCCGCCGAAGCGCCAGCCGCCAGGCCGACCGGAACGCCAGGCCACCGGGGCCCCGGAGAGCCGGACCGCCAGACCGCCGGAGCACCGGGCCGCCGGGCCGCCGGGCCCCCCGAAGAGCCGGGCCGCCAGGCCGACCGGAGCGCCGGGCCGCCGTTCAGTGTGCGTGGAAGCCGCCGTCGACGTACACCGACTGGCCCGTGACGTACGCCGAGGCGCGGCTCGCCAGGAACACGGCCGCGCCCGCGAAGTCCTCGGGCACCCCGTTGCGGCCGACGAGGGTCCGCTTCGCCAGGGCCTCGACCGTGTCGGGGTCGGACTGGAGCCGCGCGTTGAGCGGGGTCAGGACGAAGCCGGGCACGAGGGTGTTGCAGGTGACGCCGTGCGGCGACCACGCCTCCGCCTGGGAGCGGGCCAGCGACTCCAGGCCGCCCTTGGACACCCCGTACGCGCCGCTCTGGACGAACGCGCGGTGCGCCTGCTGGGAGGTGACGTGGATGATCCGGCCGAAGCCGCGCTCGGCCATGCCGGGCCCGAACCGCTGGCCCAGCAGGAACGGCGCCTCCAGGTTCACCGCCATCGTCGTGTCCCACACGTCCTCGCCGATCTCGCCCATCGGGGGACGCAGGTTGACCCCGGCGCAGTTCACCAGGATGTCCGGCTCCCCGAACACGGCGGCGGCCCGCTCGGCGGCCTCCCGCACGCCGTCGCGCGTGGCGAGGTCGGCGCTGACCCAGGCGGCGCGGCAGCCGTCCGCCTCCAGCTCCTCCACCGTCGCGGCCAGCTCCGCCTCCCGCCGGGCGACGACCACGACGCTCGCGCCCGCGCGGGCCAGCGCCCCCGCGACGGCCCGGCCGATGCCGGAGCTGCCGCCCGTGACCAGGGCGACATGGCCGTCCAGCGAGAAGAGTTCGGAGAGGTACGTCTGCGAGTTCATGCCCGCCACCCTAGGCGGGCACCCTCCCGGAACCGGTGGCGGGCCCGGCCCCGGCGCCCGCGCCGTGTCCAGCACTCAGGCCACGTGCCCGGCGCTCAGGCCGTCTGTCCGGCACTCAGGCCCCGGGTCCGGCACTCAGGCCGCCTGTCCGGCACTCAGGTCGTCGGGCGGCGCCGGGCGCGGGTCCGTCCTGCGCGCGTCCTTGACCTGGAAGTTACTTTCGCCTACGTGTGACACCTTGGAAGTTTCCTTCACCCCTCGTCACGCACGGCCGGAAGGAGCACCAGTGCACCACCGCGCCACCTCCAGACGTACCGTCCTCGCCGCGACCGCCGCCGCTGCCGCCGCCACCGGGGTCACCGCCCCGCGGGCCGCCGCCGCACCCGTCCCCCCGCCCGCCGCCGCGGGCGACGGCGACGGGGAGGAGCGGAGGCTCGCGCGGATCGTCTCCCGCATGAGCCTTGAGGAGAAGGTCGGCCAGTTGTTCGTCATGCGGGTGTACGGGCACTCCGCCACCCACCCCGACCAGGCCGACGTCGACGCCAACCTCCGCGAGATCGGCGTCCGCACCGCCGCCGAGCTGATCGCCAAGTACCACGTCGGCGGCATCATCTACTTCGCGTGGGCGCACAACACGCGCGACCCGCACCAGATCGCCGAGCTGTCCAACGGCATCCAGCGGGCCGCGCTCGCCCAGCGGACCCCCGTCCCGGTGCTCGTCTCGACCGACCAGGAGCACGGCATCGTCGCGCGCGTGGGCGAGCCCGCGACGCTGCTGCCCGGCGCGATGGCGCTCGGCGCGTCCGGCGCGCGCGACGTGGCCCGGCGCGCCGCGCACATCGCCGGCGCCGAACTGGCCGCGCTGGGCATCCGTCAGAACTACGCGCCCGTGGCGGACGTGAACGTCGACCCGGCCAACCCCGTCATCGGCGTGCGGTCCTTCGGGGCCGACCCGCGGGCCGTGGCCCGGATGGTCGCCGCTCAGGTGAAGGGGTACCAGGGCGCCGGTGTCGCGGCGACCGCCAAGCACTTCCCCGGCCACGGCGACACGACCGACGACAGCCACACCAAGCTGCCGTACATCCACCACACGCGCGAGGAGTGGGAGACCCTGGACGCGCCGCCGTTCCGGTCGGCGATCGCCGCCGGGATCGACTCGGTGATGACCGCGCACATCGTCGTGCCGTCCCTCGACCCGTCGGAGGACCCGGCGACCCTGTCGCGGCCCATCCTCACCGGCATCCTGCGGGAACGGCTCGGCTACGACGGGGTGGTGGTGACCGACTCGCTCGGCATGGAGGGCGTCCGCACCAAGTACGGCGACGACCGGGTGCCGGTGCTGGCGCTGAAGGCGGGCTGCGACCAGTTGCTCAACCCGCCGGACCTGGACCTGGCCTGGAACGCCGTGCTGGACGCCGTGCGGGGCGGGGAGATCGACGAGGACCGGCTGGACGAATCGATTCTCCGCGTCCTGCGACTCAAGGCTCGCCTGGGGCTCCTGCGCGACCCCTACGTCACCCGCGAGGGGGTGGACCGGATCGTCGGCAAGCAGGCCCACCTCGACGCGGCCGACCGGATCGCGGAGACGACCACGACGCTGTTGCTCAACGAGGGCGGGCTGCTGCCGCTCAACCGGCTCACCCACCGCGACCTGCTCGTCGTCGGCGCCGACCCGGCGTCGCCGTCGGGGACGACGGGTCCGCCGACCGCGACGCTCGCCGCGGCCCTCACGGAGCTCGGCTTCACCGCGACCGCCCTGTCCACGGGCACCGCCCCGTCCACCGCCCGCATCGAGCAGGCGGTCGCGGCGGCGGCCGGCAAGGACGCGGTCGTCGTCGGCACGTACAACGTGTCGGCGGGGAGCGCGCAGCGCACCCTCGTCGCGCGGCTCGTCGCGACGGGCGTCCCCGTCGTCACGGTGGCCATCCGCAACCCGTACGACATCGCGCACCTGACGGGCCAGCGGGCGACGCTCGCCGCGTACGCGTGGACCGACGTGGAACTGCGGGCCGCCGCCCGGGTCATCGCCGGCCGCGCCCGCCCGGAGGGCCGCCTGCCGGTGCCGGTGCAGCGCGCGGACGACCCGTCGCGGGTGCTGTACCCGATCGGGTACGGCCTGTCGTACTGACCCGGGGTGACGTGCGCGGGGCGCGCGCGCCGGCGTCGGTGCCGGCGCACGCGCCCCGTTCGGGTCCCGCCGTGTCACAGGCGGCCCCCCGCGCCACAGGCGACCTCCGTGTCACGAGCGGCCCTCGTGTCACGGGTGGTCACCGCGTCACGGGTGGCCCCCTGTCACGGGCGGTCCCCCCGTGTCACGGGCGGAGTTGCGGCTCGCGCTGGAGGTCGCGCTTGTCGAGCCGGGCGTCGTACCGGGCGAGCGGCTCGGCGCGCTCCGGGTCGGCCTGGACGGCGGCCGGGGCGACGCCCGCCCACTGCAGGAGCTTCGCCGTGGCGAGGTCCCGGTCCCGCTCGGACAGGCCGGCGATGCTGGCGCCGTGGTTGGCACCGGGCGCGGTGAGGACGTAGCTGTCCTTCGCGCCCCGGTCGACGCGGAACGGCTCGGCGCTCCACGGGTCGCGCTCGCCGTTGACGAACAGCATGCGGCGGGCGTTGTTGCGGACCCACGTGTCGACGTCGCGCATCGCCCACGGCTTGAACCGCACCGGGATCTCGTCCGGCACGAAGGTGTGCGCGGGCTGGTAGCCGTAGCGGCTGAGGCCGTCGAGGTGGCGCATGCGCATGCTCGGCGAGCCGAGCTCGGTGGCCGCCTGGTAGTAGTACGGCGTGTACGGCTCCAGGCCCTGGTCGGTGTAGAAGGACCAGCCGGAGTACGCGTCGATCGTCTCGTACACGGCGTCGTCGGTGGCGGTGGCGGCGTCCGGGACGCTCGCGCAGTCCTGCTCGCCCCAGTACTGCCAGAACGCCCAGACGAAGTCGAGGACGACGGCCTCGTACGCCTTGTCGACGCTGCCGACGGTGCGGAAGGTGGCGCCCTCGGCGGCGGCCCACTCCTGGTACCGCTTCCTCAGCGGCTCGCGGCGGACGAGGGCCTCGCGCTGGAGGGCGTTGAGCCGGTCGCGGCACTCCTGGCTGCCGACGGTCGCGAAGAAGCGGTCGTAGGCGGAGTCCTCCTTCTCGACGACGTCGTTGGGGGCGACGTACGCGACGACGGCGTCCATGTCGCGCGGGTAGAACCGCTCGTAGTACGTGGCGGTCATGCCGCCCTTCGAGCCGCCCGTGGCGACCCACTTGCGGTCGTAGACGCCCTTCAGCGCCGTGAACAGCCGGTGCTGGTCGGAGGCGGCCTGCCAGATGTCCAGCTTGGACCAGTCGGCGGGCTGGGGGCGGGAGGGGGTGAAGAAGCGGTACTCCAGGGAGACCTGGTTGCCGTCGGTGATCCGGGTCGGCTCGGAGCGGCGGGGCTCGGTGTTGAGGCCGTAGCCGCTGGTGAAGAAGACCGTGGGCCGGCTGGTGTCCTTGTGCAGCAGGGTGAGCCGCTGCTGGAAGGTGCCGCGGGAGGGGCGGCGGTGGTCGACCGGCTGGGTGTAGTTCAGGACGAAGAAGCGGTAGCCGGGGTAGGGCTTCTCCTCGACGAGGGACATGCCGGGGATCGCGAGGACGCGGTCCTTGATGTCCGGGGCGGTGCTGTCCCGGCCGGCGGCGGTGGCCGTGCCGACCGTGCTCAGGGTGCCTATGAGCACCACGAGCGACAGCAGCCGTCTGAGCGTCGTGCGCATGCGCTGCCTTCCACTGGGTTCGTTGTGGTCGCGGTGAACCTAGCGGTGGGCGCGGGGCCGTGACCAGCCCCCGGCCGGGTGTCCCTGACGTCCGGTCAGCAGAGGATCCAGCCGGTGGCGCCGCCCCGCCCGGCGACGGAACCGGTGGCGCGGACGCAGCGGTTGAGGGCGTGGACGGTCACCGGGCCGGCCTGCCGGGCGAACCGGCCGGCGTCGACGACGGCCCGGCCGCCGCGCGGCTGGAGGGAGACGGACATGGCGCGGCGGGCGCCGGGGGCCTGGGCGACGGTGACGGCACAGGCGTACTGGCGGTTCTTGTAGACCCGCAGCTCGCCGGTGGCGAACCGGACGGTCTTGGCCAGCCGCCCGGAGCAGCCCGCGAGCCCGACGGCCTGGGCGGCGGCCACCCCCGGCCCGGCCGCGCCGAGCACCCCGGCGGCCACGACGACGGCCACCGCCGTGGCGCCCCGCCCCCGCCACGCGCCCGTACCCCACCCGAACACCCGCCGCCCCCTCACCTCGTCCCCGTACACGCGTACGACGCGAGAAGCCCCGGAACGGTTGCCCCCTCCCCTGACCATCCGGTCACACGGGTCCACCACGGCACCCGCCCCGCCCTGCCGGGGCGCGCCCACCGGGACCCGGTCTGCCCGGACACAGCCCTCACAGGACGACGCACACAACTCAGCTGCGGAGCGCTGCTCTGACAAAGCAGGTGTCGGTGGTTCGGCTCCTGCCGGGGCGCACGGCGAAGGGCCGGTTCGAGGGGCACGCCCCTGGAACCGGCCCTGCTTCGTGACCGCGTCCGTGCTCGCGCACCACGTGGTCCGCGCTCCCGCCGTCCTGGGGCCCGGCATCAGCCCTCGTGAGGTGCCTTCGGGCGGGTGACCGGTACGACGGTGAGGAGTTCGTCCAGCCCCTTGAAGTCGTCGGGGTTGGTGGTGAAGAGGGGGAGGTCCTCGGCCACGGCAATGGCGGCGATCATGAGGTCAGCCACCCGGCGACGCGGCTTGCGGCCCGCGCCGATCACCGCGGCACAGATGCGGCCGTAGATACGGGCCGCTTCAGCGTCGAAGGGAATGGGGTCGAACTCGTTCTCGGCGCGTTGGAGAACGTCGAGCCTGCGGGCGCGTTCGGCGTGTTCGTCGTAGTCGCTCTGCTCGTCGTTGCGACGGACCTCGTGCGGGCCGGCGGACAGCTCGGCCAGGGTGATGGCGGTGATCGCCATCTCGTCCGGCAGTTCCTCGGGGGCCACCCACCGGCGCAGGATCATGATGTTGGTGTCGAGGAGCCCCTGCGCGTACGTCGAGCGGTCAGCGGGCATAGGGGTCGTCCAGATAGGTGTCGGCCGTGGCGTCCTGGTCGGCGCGGAACGTGCCGAGGTCGATGTCGGGAGCGGTCCTGGACATCGCGGCGAACTCCTGACGGGAGACGAACCGGCGGCGTCGCCGCAGGGGGACGAGTTGCCCGATCGGATGTCCGTCACGGGTGACGGTGAACGACTGGCCGCCCTGTATGGCGTCCATGATCTCTCGGGACCGGTTGCGCAGGTCCCGCTGGGTGATTTCGGGCTGAACGCTCATACCCCTCACGGTAGCACCGGGTGCTACCGGGTAGCACCCTACGTGGAAGGCTTGCGCCGACGGGCCTTCGGCCGCGGGCACAGCGAGCGAGCGGGCGGTCCGGCAGCCGTCGCGGGCGGTCTGAAGCCCCCGACACGCACGCGTGCCGCGCCGCTCGCGGAGGATCCGCGTCCTCTGCCCGCATGCCATCGGGTCGACGTACGGGTCCGGAGCAGGGTCGGACGACACGGCCCTGCCCCTCGCTCCGTGCGGCTCGACGCGCACGGGGTAGGGGGCAGGGCCTTGCTCCCTCAGCGCCCTTGCGAAGCGGACGCCACCGAGACCGGTGCGGTGTCCCCGTCGCGGGCCTCGTGCTCCGGCTCGCCCACGAAGGTGCGCCACAGTTCGGCGTACCGGCCGCCGCGGTCGACGCACCGTGGAGCAGGCCACCGACGCACTCAGCGAGCACGGGCGCCGACTCCTCGACGACCGGCACTTCACCGTTTCGCGCGCACGTGGCGCCGACGGGCCGGGCAGCCCGCCGCGCGCGAACTCGGCGATGCCGGGGATCACCAGATGTGCGGTGAACCCGCTTCGGTGATCACCGGCTGCCCTCTCCCCCGCGGTCCGTGTCGGACGGGACGGCGGGCGGGCGGCCTTGGGTGTCGATGTCCTCGATCGGCGTCCACTCGTGCTCCAGGATCGAGTACGTGATCGAGTCCCGCCACGCTCCGCGGACGAAGACGTGGTCGCGGATGCGGCCGTCCTCGGTCATGCCCGCCCGCAGGAGGGTCCGCGCGGACGCCTCGTTGAGCGGGGAACGGGCCGCCCAGACGCGGTGGAGGCCGAGCCTCCGGAAGCCGAGCGCGCACAGCAGGTGGACGGTCTCCGTGCCGAGGCCCCTGCCCCACTCGGCCGGGTGCAGGGCGAACCCGATGGTGGCCGCCTGCTGCGGTTCGGTCGCCAGACGGGCGTAGCCGATCAGCCGGTGCTCGCCGCGCCGGGTGATGGCGAGGCAGTACTCGGTCCTCGGGGTGTCCGCGGCGGAGGCGATGGACCGGTCGACGATCGCCTGGACCTGCTCGGGAGTGCGCGGTTCGAAGCTGAGGTGCCGGGTGGCCTCGGGGTCGCCGTAGACGGCCAGGAGGGCGTCGGTGTCCCCGGGTTCGACTTCGCGCAGGGCCAGGCGGGAGCCGGCCAGGTGGACTGGGGTCATGGGCGCGGAGCCTACCGGCGGCCTCATCGGACCGGGACGGAGGTCGGGGTGGCGGTGAAGGCTTCGCTCTCCTCACGGAGACCGGCCGCGGCCCCGCCGCTGCGTCGCCCGTCGGTGCGCAGCGCGGCGTGGACGCGCCGGGCGCTGCTCGTGGTGCCGGAGTTCCGCCGCTCGGCGGGGAGGTCGAGCGCGGGGCGTCGGAGGAAGTGACCGAGGACCACGTGCCGAACCGCTGATCGGCGCCGTACGCCTCGAACCGCTCCACTTCGGTGAACCCCAGCTTCGCCGCGAGGTGCGTCAAGCGGGCGTTGGCGGTCTGGGTGGCGAGCACCACTGGGTCGCTGGGAAATGCGCCGGTGACCCAGTCGAGTGCCGTGGCGCACGCCTCGGCGGCGTATCCGCGTCCCCACGCCCGCGGCAGGAACAGGTAGCCGAACTCGGCCTCCCCGGCGGCCTGACGGGGGTATCCCGTGGGTTGGGGCCGTCCGGCGCCCCCCTGCACTTCGGAGTCGGTTCTCCGGGAAAGGCAGGCCACGCCACACAGTGCGTGACATACTTTAAGTATGGCAACCCGGAAGATCACCATCACCGTGCCGGAAGAGCTGGTGGAGTCGATCAAGGAGCGCGTCGACGCACGCGGTGTGTCCGGCTACATCGCGGCCGCCGCCGCCCATCAGGACGCCATGGACCGACTGCGCGAGTTGGCCGAACGTCTCGAAGAAGAGCACGGCGCCGTGACGGACGACGAGCAGCAGGCGGCGCTGGACCGCATCGCCTCCATCGACGGTTGGCACGACAAGCAGCGACCGCGTTCGGACGAGGCCGCGTGAGCCGCACCGCCCGGGTGAAGCCGCACCGGCCGCGACGGCGCGTCTTCGTGTTCGACTCCGAGGCTCTCTCCAAAGCGGTCCAGGGCGACCGGGAGGTGGCCGCGCTGATCAAGACGGCTCCGCGGCTGGACATCCCGATCGTCACCTCGGCGCTGGCGACCTTGGAGGCGTGGGACCCCCGTGAAGCGTCCAGGCAGGCACTGTGGAACTGGACGCTGTCCCGGATCCGCGTCGTGCACACGGACGACCAGGTGATCGCCATGGCGCGCGACATGCTGAAGGCGGCCGGCCTGCACGGGCACAAGTACGCCATCGACGCCGTTCTGGCGGCTGTGGCCGGGCGGGAAGCCGCGCAGGGCGCCCAGGCGACCGTCTTCACCTCCGACACCGACGACATGGATCAACTCCTCGCGGGCCGCTCCGTGCGAGTCGAGAAGGTCTGACGGGACGCCGGTACCTGACTCCGGACGCCGGCCGCTCGTCGGCTCCCCCGCGGGGACCAGGGACGGGCACTGGCTTCCGCAGCCGACATCGACGGCGCCGGGCAAGGGCGGCGCCAGACGGTCGTGGGCGGGGGGCCGGCGTCGGGGAGCGGGCCCTGTGGCACCTGCCCGGGCGGACTTGCGGAGCGGATGCCACCGGAACCGGGACCGAGGCCGGGGACGGAGCCGGGCCCGGCCCGGGACCAGGAGGACCGGAACCAGGGCTCAGGACCGGGCCCGGGGCCAGGCCCGGGGTCAGACCGGGTCCAGCCCCATGCCTGGGACCAGAACCGGGACCGGAACCAGGGCCCGGGCCCCGTGCGGCTCGACGCGTACGGGGCGGGGGCAGGGCCTTGCTCCCTCAGCGCCCTTGCGAAGCGGACGCCACCGAGACCGGTGCGGTGTCCCCGTCGCGGCCCTCGTGCTCCGGCTCGCCCACGAAGGTGCGCCACAGTTCGGCGTACCGGCCGCCGCGGGCCAGGAGTTCCTCGTGGGTGCCGTCCTCGACGGCCCGGCCGTGGTCCATGACCACCACGCGGTCCGCGCGGGCGGCCGTGGTGAGGCGGTGGGCGACGACCAGGGTGGTGCGGCGGCCCGCCAGGCTCTCGGTGGCGGCGTTGACCTGGGCCTCCGTCGCCAGGTCCAGCGCCGCCGTCGCCTCGTCGAGCAGCAGCACGTCCGGGTCGACCAGCTCGGCGCGCGCCAGGGCGATGAGCTGGCGCTGGCCCGCCGACAGGTTGCGTCCGCGCTCGGCGACCTCGTGGAGGTACCCGCCGTCCAGCGTGGCGATCATGTCGTGCGCGCCGACCGCCCGCGCCGCGGCCTCCACCTCGGCGTCGGTCGCGTCGGGCCGCCCGTAGGCGATGGCGTCCCGCACGGTGCCGGGGAACAGGTACGCCTCCTGCGGGACGACGCCGAGGCGGTGCCGGTACGCGGTGAGGTCCAGCTCCCGCAGGTCGGTGCCGTCGACGGTGACCCGTCCGGACGTCGGGTCGTAGAACCGCGCGACCAGCTTCACCAGCGTCGACTTGCCCGCGCCGGTCTCCCCGACGAACGCGACGGTCTCCCCGGGCGGGATGCGCAGGGAGACGCCGCTCAGCGCCTCCTCGCCGTCGCCGTACGCGAACGACACGTCCTCGAAGGCGATGTCGCCCTTCAGGGACCGCACCGGCCGCGGGTCGGCGGCGGGGGGCGTGGACGTCGGTTCGCGCAGCAGTTCCTGCATGCGGCCGAGCGACACGGACGCCTGCTGGTAGCCGTCGAAGACCTGCGAGAGCTGCTGTACGGGCGCGAAGAACAGGTCGATGTACAGCAGGTACGCGACGAGGGCGCCCGGGGTCAGCGTGCCCGCGTCGACGCGGCCCGCGCCGACGACGAGCACCGCCGCCGCGGCCAGCGACGACAGGAGCTGCACGAACGGGAAGTACACGGAGATCAGCCACTGGCCGCGCACCCGCGCCTCGCGGTACTCCAGGCTGCGCGCCACGAACCGGGCGCCGCCCGACCGCTCGCGGCGGAACGCCTGCACGATCCGCAGTCCGGCCACGGTCTCCTGGAGGTCGGCGTTGACGACGCCGATCCGCTCGCGCGCCAGCTCGTACGCCTTGACGCTGGCGCGCCGGAAGAAGAACGTCCCGACGACCAGCAACGGCAGCGTCGCGAAGACGACCAGCGCCAGCTCCACGTCGATGACGACGAGCGCCACCATGATCCCGAAGAAGGTCACCACGGAGACGAAGGCGGTGACGAGGCCGGTCTGGAGGAACGTGGACAGGGCGTCCACGTCGGTCGTCATCCGGGTCATGATCCGCCCGGTCAGCTCGCGCTCGTAGTAGTCGAGGCCGAGCCGCTGGAGCTGGGAGAAGATCTTCAGGCGGAGCGCGTACAGCACCCGCTCTCCGGTCCGCCCGGTCATGCGGATCTCGCCGATCTGGGCCGCCCACTGCGCGACGACGGTCAGCAGCGCCAGCCCGGACGCGGCCCACACCGCGCCGAGCGCCAGCTGGGTGACGCCCTCGTCGATGCCGTGCCGGATCAGTACGGGCAGCAGCAGGCCCATCCCGGCGTCGACGGCGACGAGCAGGAGGCTGACCAGCAGCGGCGCCCCGAAGCCGCGCAGCAGGCGGCGCAGCCCGTACGACTCCTCGGGCCGCACGGCGTGGGCCTCGTCGACGTCCGGGGTGTCGGACGCCGGGGGGAGCGCCTCGACCTGGGCGAGCAGCTCGGGAGTGGCACCGGGTGCCGTGTCCGGGCCGGGTGCGGCGGCCTCGCGGTCCCAGAGGGCGGGCGTGATGCCGCGCTCGGCGTCGAACTCGGCGTCCAGCTCGTCGCGGACCGTGTGGTCGTCCTCGTCGGGGGCGCCGGCCGGGGAGGCGTGGCCGGGAGAGACGCCGCCCAGCTCGTCGGGGTCGGTGAGCAGCCGCCGGTACAGGGCGGAGCGCTCCTGGAGCTCCTCGTGGGTGCCGATGTCGGAGAGGCGCCCGCCGTCGAGGACGGCGATGCGGTCCGCGAGGTTGAGGGTGGAGCGGCGGTGGGCGATGAGGAGGGTGGTCCGCCCGGCCATGACGGTGCGCAGCGCCTCGTGGATCTCGTGTTCCACGCGCGCGTCGACGGCGGAGGTGGCGTCGTCGAGGAGGAGCAGCCGGGGGTCGGTGAGGATGGCCCGGGCGAGGGCGATGCGCTGGCGCTGCCCGCCGGAGAGGGTGAGCCCGTGCTCGCCGACGGTCGTGTCGTACCCGTCGGGCAGGTCGGTGATGAACCCGTCGGCGCGGGCGGCGCGGGCGGCGGCCTCGACCTCTTCCGGCGTGGCGTCGGGCCGCCCGTAGGCGATGTTGGCGCGGACCGTGTCGGAGAAGAGGAAGCTGTCCTCCGGTACGAGGCCGATGGCGGCGCGCAGCGACTGGAGGGTGAGGTCTCGCACGTCGTGGCCGCCGACGCGGACGGTGCCGCCGGTCGCGTCGTAGAAGCGGGGCAGGAGGAGCGAGACGGTGGACTTGCCGCTGCCGGACGCGCCGACGACGGCGACGGTCTCGCCGGGCCGGACGGTGAGGGAGAAGCCGTCGAGGACGGGGGGCCCGTCGTCGCCGTAGGAGAAGGAGACGTCGTCGAACTCGATGCCGGCGGGGGCGTCGGCGGGCAGCTCCCGGGTGCCGTCCTTCAGGGAGGGCTCGGTGTCGATCAGCTCCAGGACGCGCTCGACGCCGGCGCGGGCCTGCTGGCCGACGGTGAGGACCATGGCGAGCATCCGCACGGGGCCGACGAGCTGGGCGAGGTACGTGGAGAAGGCGACGAACGTGCCGAGGGTGATCTCCCCGCGGGTGGCAAGCCATCCGCCGAGCGCCAGCATGGCGACCTGGCCGAGCGCGGGCACGGACTGGAGGGCGGGGGTGTAGCGGGCGTTCAGCCGGATGGTGCGCAGGCGGGCGGCGAACAGCTTCCGCCCGGCGGTGCGGAGCTTGCCGGTCTCCTGGTCCTCCTGCCCGAAGCCCTTGACGACCCGCACCCCGGTGACGGCCCCGTCGACGACCCCGGCGACGTGCCCGGCCTGCGCCTGGGCGTACCAGGTGGCGGGGTGGAGGCGGGTGCGGCTGCGCTTGGCGATGAACCAGAGGGCGGGGGCGACGGCGAGGACGACGAGGGTGAGCGGCGGGGAGAGCCACGCCATGATGCCCAGGGAGATGAAGAAGAGCAGGAAGTTCCCCAGGGTCATGGGGAGCATGAACAGGAGTCCCTGGATCAGCTGGAGGTCGCTGGTGGCCCGCCCGACGACCTGCCCGGTGGACAGCTCGTCCTGCCGCCTGCCGTCGAGCCGGGTGATCGTCCCGTACATCTCGGTCCGCAGGTCGTGCTGGACGTCGAGGGCGAGGCGACCGCCGTAGTAGCGGCGGACGTACGCCAGCGCGTACACGGCGACGGCCGCGGCGACGAGGACCCCGACCCACAGGCCGAGGGAGCCGGTGCCGGCCCCGATCACGTCATCGATGACGATCTTCGTGATGAGCGGTACGAGCGCCATGAGCGCCATGCCGCCCAGCGACGAGCCGAGCGCGAGCACCACGTCCAGCCGGTGCCGCCAGGCGTAGCCCCACAGCCGCCGGGCCCACCCCGGCTCCGCCGCGCGCGCCTGTTGTTCCCCCGTCGCCGACACCACGTTCCCGCCTCCTGCTTTCCGCTGCTCTGCCGGAAGGGACCAACAGGGGGCGCTCCGATTTTCATCCCGGAGGCGCCGGAACGAGCACAAGATCGTCCTTTCGGCCTAGGACTCGTCCCCAGCGCGTCAAGCCCACCTCAGGAGCGTTGCGGGGGCGACGGCCGCCCGGCGGGCCGGGCGGTCACGTCGTACCGGGTGGGCCCGTCGTACCGGGTGGGCCCGGACGGTGTCCGAGTACGACCGGCACGGGCCGCTCGACGCGCCACCACTTCGCGATCCACCACACGATCCACCACGCGAGACCACTTCGGCGACGGGCCCCGTCGGGCGCGCGGCCGGGAACGCGGTCCGGTCGACCGGCGGGATCCGCGGGGTGGCGGGCGGAGCGGCCTCGGCGCGGGCGCCCCTCCGGGGCGGCGGCCGGTTCGCGCACCGCTTCCGGGTCGGAGTGGATGCACTACCGAAGCGATCTTTGACGCTAATGTCCGCCTTGTCCGATACGGCATCAACCGGATCTACAGGAGGCGAGATGGCATACGGTTCGATCATGGCTCCCGGCGGCACGCTGGCGGCCACGGGACTGGCCACGGGGCAGGTGTGGCTCCTGGCGGCGAGCGTCGCCGCGGTCCTGCTCGGCGTGGTGGCGGTACGGCTGGGGTTCCGGCAGGGCAGAGGGCCGGTCGAACGGTGACGTCCACCGACAGCGGCCGAACCGCTGCCCCTGCGCCGCGCGGGCGAGCCGCCTCCGGGGCGGCACCACAGGACCGGCCACCGGCGCGGTGGCCCGGCGTGCGGCCGATTCCGCGGGCCTGGCCCGTCTCCTCCACCGCCCTGACCCTGCTGGGCGCGCTGCCGGTGACCGCGTTCCTGGCCTGGGGCACCGCCCACGCGTTCTCCGCGGTCACCTCGTTGACCGGAAGGGACTCGGGCGGCATGGCGCTGCCCTGGCTGGTGTCGTTCCTGCTTCTGTGGTGGGTGCCGCTCTCCTGGCTGGAGCGGCCCCGCACGGTGCCCCCCGGCGCACAGGCCGGTCTCGACGCGCTGAAGGTCACCGTGCAGGTCCCGGTCTACAACGAGGACCCCCACGCGGTACGCGCCTGCCTGCACTCGGTCCTGGCGCAGTCCCGGCCCGTCGACCGGATCCGCGTGGTGGACGACGGCTCCGTGCACGACGACGGCACCCCCATGACGTACGACGACGTCCGGGCCGAGCTGTACGAGCGCGCCGCGGCGCAGGGCGTCGAGGTGACGTGGGACCGCACCCCCAACCGGGGCAAGCGCTACGCGCAGATGCACGTCCTCGCCCACGACGACGCCGACGTCTTCGTCACGCTCGACAGCGACTCCGTCCTCGACGCCGACGCCGTCGCCGAGGGCCTCAAGCCGTTCGCCGACCCGAAGGTCACCTCCGTCGCCGGACACGTCCTCGTGCTCAACCACGACACCACCGTCCTCACCCGGATGATCAACCTGCTCTACCTGCCCTTCACCCGGGGGCTGCGCAGCGCCCAGTCCGTACTGGGCCGCGTCACGATCAACTCGGGCACGCTCGCCTTCTACCGGGCGCACATCGTCCGGGACGCGGCCGGAGCGTACGAGAACGAGACGTTCCGCGGCCGGCCCATGCAGATGAACGACGACTCGATGCTGACGTTCTACGGGCTCCTCGCCGGCGACACCGTGCACCAGCCCTCGTCCCTGGTGTTCACCCTCGCCCCGGAGCAGTGGAGCCACTACCTGCGCCAGCAGTTGCGCTGGATGCGCGGCACGACCGTGCGCCACCTGTGGTGGCTGCGCTACATGCCCATGAACGGCATCGTGTTCTGGACCACGGTCGCCGAGTACCTCCACATCGTCCTCGGCTTCGCGATCCCCGTCGTCCTGCTCGCCGACCCGGAGCTGCGCACCCACCTCGACACGATCCTGACGTACGGCGCCGTCATCGGCGTCGCCATGAGCTACCTCATGGCGCTGCGCCTGTTCACCGTGGCCCGCACCGACATGCGCCGGCGGCAGGCCCTCCTCCTCTTCGCGCTCGCCCCCCTCGCGACGGCCTGGCGCGCGCTCGTCCTCCGCCTGGTGTACCTCTACGCCATGGCCACCTGCCACCGCATCAACCGCTGGGGCACCCGGGAGCGCGTGGAGGTCGGGCTCGCCCCGTCCTGAGGGGCCGGCACCGACGGGGATCTCGGAGGTCGCGGACCGGAGGACCCGGTCGTCCGGCGTTCGGGGCTTCCGCCGTCCGGGCCGTCCCCGTTCGACGGCTCCCTCCGAGCACCGGGGAGAAGCGGAACGACTCCGACCCGGAGTCCGGCCCGGCCCGCGTCGAGGTCCGGGCCGCTCCCACCGCCGCCGGGCCGGGAGACGCGGGAGGGGCGCTCGACCTCGGGGCGGACCCGGACGCCGGCGGCCCGTCCGCCGAACGCCGGCCCGGGCTCCTGACGGACCCGGGCCGGCCCACCCCCGGCTCGGCACTCCGGTGACGCGCCGGGCCGCCCGTCGACACCACGCCGGCCGGGTGCCTCCGCCGCCCCGTACGACGGCAGCACCCGCTTCCGCCGTACGCGCCGTGCCGGGGACCCGGGGCCCCGGCACGGAACCGTTTCGGTCATATCGCCACGTCCATGACAACGACACAGGACCGACCCGTTCCGTTCACGCGCCGGTGACCGCGGACGTGGCACTCTCCCCTTGCCGCAGCGGTCAACTCGCGTAGACCGCGGAAACGTTCCCCCGTGTCCCCGCCTCGGGAAAGGACTCCCATGCCGTCATCCCCGGCCGCCTCCGCTCGCCGCTGGAGGCTCCCCGTCCTGGCCGCCGCCGCCCTGCTCGTCGGGGTGGCCGTACCGGGGGCCGCCGCCGCTCCGGCGCCCGAGGCGGGCACCGCCGCCGTCACCGCGTACGACGACACGTACTACGCGAGCGCCGCCGGCAAGACCGGGGCGAGCCTCAAGAGCACCCTGCACTCCATCATCCGCAACCAAACCAAGATCTCGTACTCCGCGGTCTGGACGGCCCTGAAGGAGACCGACGAGGACCCCGCCAACAGCGCCAACGTCCGGCTCCTCTACAGCGGCACCTCCCGCAGCAAGGCCCTCAACGGCGGCGACGTCGGCGACTGGAACCGGGAGCACGTGTGGGCCCAGTCCCACGGCGACTTCGGCACGTCCGCCGGGCCCGGCACCGACCTGCACCACCTGCGCCCCGCCGACGTGCAGGTCAACAGCATCCGCGGCAACAAGGACTTCGACCTGGGCGGCAGCGCGGTCAGCGGCGCGCCCGGCAGCTACACCGACTCCAACTCCTTCGAGCCGCGCAACGCCGACAAGGGCGACGTGGCGCGCATGATCCTCTACATGGCCGTCCGCTACGAGGGCACCGACGGCTGGCCCGATCTGGAGCCCAACGACGCCGTCACCAACGGCACCGTCCCGTTCCACGGCCGCCTCTCCGTGCTGAAGCAGTGGAACGAGCAGGACCCGCCGGACGCGTTCGAGCGGAACCGCAACGAGCTGATCTACAGCGCGTACCAGCACAACCGGAACCCGTTCATCGACCACCCGGAGTGGGTCGAGGCCATCTGGTGACCGGACGCTGAGGCCCGGTCAGCCCTCCGCGCGGGTCGGCCGGCCCCCTGCGCGGGTCGGCCGGCGCCCTCCGCGCGGGACGGCCAGCGCCCTGCGCAGGTCGGTCAGCCCTCCGCGCGCCGGTCAGCCCCCGTGCGGGTCAGACCTCCGCGCGGCCCGGTCCGTCCCCCGCGCGCCTGTCAGTCCCCGCGCGGCCCGGCCGGTCCCCGCGCGGGCCGGTCAGCCCTCCACGTGCGTCGGCGCGAACATGCGGAGGACCGCCGGGAGCACCACCACCGAGGGGCCGGGCGACTCCAGGGCCTCCCGCAGGTCGCCCTCCAACCCCTCGGGCGTCGTCCGCCTCGCCGGTACGCCGAACGACTCGGCCAGGGCCACGAAGTCGGGGCGCGCCAGCTCCGTCCCCGTGGCCCTGCCGTACGTCTCCGTCATGTACGCGCGCAGGATGCCGTAGCCGCCGTCGTCGACGATCAGCCAGGTCACCGGCAGGTCGTGCTGGCGGGCCGTGGCGAGCTCCGCGATCGAGTACAGGGCGCCGCCGTCGCCGGAGACCGCCAGGACCGGGCGGCTCCGGTCGGCCACCGCGGCGCCGAGGGCGGCCGGGTAGGCGTAGCCGAGGCCGCCCGCGCCCTGCGCGGAGTGCATCGTGCCGGGGCGCCGGGCGTCGAACGCCGACCACGCCCAGTACGCCAGGACCGTCATGTCCCAGAAGCTCGGCGACCCGTCCGGCAGCGCCGCGCGCACCGATGCGAGGAGCCGCCGCTCCAGGGTGAGGCCCTGCGCGTCGATCCGCTCCCGGACCGCCGCCAGCACCTCCCGTACGCGCTCCGGAGCCGCCGGGTCGTGGCGTTCCGGGACCGTCTCCAGCAGCGCCGACAGGGCGAGCCGGGCGTCCGCGTGGATGCCGAGCGCCGGGTGGTTGGACTCCAGTTTCCCGAGGTCCGCCTCGATCTGCACGATCCGCCCGCGCGGCCGGAACGTGTGGTAGTTCGACGACAGCTCGCCCAGCCCGGAGCCGACGACGAGCAGGACGTCCGCGTCCTCCAGGAAGTCCGTCGTGTGCCGGTCCTCCAGCCACGACTGGAGCGACAGCGGGTGCTCCCACGGGAAGGCGCCCTTGCCGCCGAAGGTCGTCACGACCGGCGCGGACAGGCGCTCGGCCAGCGCCCGCAGCTTGCCGGACGCGTCCGCCCGCACGACCCCGCCGCCCGCGACGATCGCCGGGCGCTCGGCCCGCGACAGCCAGTGCGCCGCGAGCGCGGTCAGCTCCGGCCGGGGGACGAGCTCGTGCGGCATCGCGTCCGGCGCCGTCACCACGGGCAGGTCCGTCGGGGCGCCCAGTACGTCGGCGGGGATCTCCACCCACACGGGCCCGTGCGGGGCGGTGAGCGCCGACTCCCAGGCCGCGGTGATCGCGGAGGGGATCTGGGAGGCCGTGCGCACCGGGTGCACGGACTTGACGACGTCGCGGAACGACGCCTGCTGGTCGCGCAGTTCGTGCAGGTAGCCGTGGTGTCCGCCGCCCAGGCCCCGGACCGGGACCTGCGCGCCGATGGCGACGACGGGCGCCGAGGCCGCGGCGGCCTCCTGGAGGGCGGGCAGGGCGGTCAGCGCGCCGGGCCCGGCGGACAGCAGCAGCGGCGCGGCCTCGCCGGTGGTCCGGCCGTACGCGTCGGCGGCGAAGCCCGCGTTGTTCTCGACGCGCAGCCCCACGTACTCCAGGTCCGAGCGGCCGAGCGCGTCGAACAGGCCGAGCGCGTGCTGCCCGGGCACCCCGAACACGGTCGTGGCGCCGAGGCCCCGCAGGGTCTCGATCACCAGGTCGCCGCCGGTGCGCCCCGGCGGGGGGTTCAGGGCGGCTTCCGTCTGCGCGGCGGTGGGGCGCAGGACGAGGTCGTGGTCGTGGGTCATGCGGGGGCCTCCAGGGGGCGGTGCGGCGGCGCCGGATCCCGTACGGGGTGTCCGTCCCGTAGGGGGCTTCCGCCACGTAGGGGACTTCTGCCCCGTGCGGGGCCTCCATCCCGTACGGGTTTTCCGCGTCCCGTAGGGGGCTTCCATCCCCTACGGGTTCTCCATCCCGTACGGGTTCTCCATCCCGTACGGGTTCTCCATCCCGTACGGGTTCTCCATCCCGTACGGGATTTCCGGCCCCTACGGGGTTTCCGGCGCCGCGTGGAGGCTAACGCGCCTCCGCCGGGCTCGCGGGGGCGGTCACGCCCCGGCGGAGCGGGCCGCCGCGATCTGCCGGGACATGATCGTCGTCAGCTCGTACGCCGTGTGGGAGGCCGCGACCGAGGTGATCTCGGCGTGGTCGTACGCCGGGGCGACCTCGACCACGTCGGCGGAGACCAGGTTGCAGGAGGCCAGGCCGCGCAGGATCTCCAGCAGCTCGCGGGAGGTCATGCCGCCCGCCTCGGGCGTGCCGGTGCCGGGGGCGTGGGCCGGGTCGAGGCAGTCGATGTCGATGGAGATGTACAGCGGGCGGTCGCCGATGCGCTGGCGGAGCTGGTCGGCGACCTCGTCGGCGCCGCGGCGGTACACGTCCGCCGAGGTGACGATGCCGAAGCCCATCTTCTCGTCGTCCGTCAGGTCCTGCTTGCCGTACAGCGGGCCGCGGGTGCCGACGTGGGAGAGCGCCTCGGTGTCGAGGATGCCCTCCTCGACGGCCCGGCGGAACGGCGTGCCGTGGGTGTACTCGGCGCCGAAGTAGGTGTCCCACGTGTCGAGGTGGGCGTCGAAGTGGAGCAGGGCGACCGGGCCGTGCTTCTTGGCGACCGAGCGGAGCAGCGGCAGGGCGATCGTGTGGTCGCCGCCCAGCGTCATCAGGCGGGCGCCGGTGGCCAGCAGGTCGTCGGCGGCGGCCTCGACGGTCTCCACGGCCTCGTTGATGTTGAACGGGTTGACGGCGATGTCGCCGCCGTCCGCGACCTGCGCGAGGGCGAACGGCGAGGCGTCCTGCGCCGGGTTGTACGGGCGCAGGAGGCGCGACGCCTCGCGGATCGCGTTGCCGCCGAAGCGGGCGCCGGGCCGGTAGGAGACGCCCGAGTCGAAGGGGACGCCGACGACGGCGACGTCGGCCGTGCCGACCTCGTCGAGGCGCGGCAGCCGGGCGAACGTCGCCGGGCCGGCGTAGCGCGGGACGCGGGAGGAGTCGATGGGGCCGCGGGGCGTGCCGCTGGTGCTGCTCATGTGGGTGCCTTCTTTCCTGCGCTCGCGCCGTACGTCACACGGCGTCCATGGGATCGACGGTACGGGCGCCACCGGAGCCGCAGAAGTGTACGTTTCTTCCATTCGGGGGTGTCGGAATGGAGGGAAGGTCCATGGCGGAGCCGCTGGTGCCGTTCGCCCCGCCGGTGCGGCTGGCCGCGCTGCTGGCCCGGGAGGAGCTGGGGCTGCGGCTGGTCGCCGGCGATCCCGGTACGGAGCTGCACTGGGTGCACACCTCCGAGATGGCCGACCCGTACCCCTACCTGCTGGGCGGGGAGCTGCTGCTCACGGCCGGTGTGCAGCTGGCGGACCCGGAGCGGTTCGTGGCGCGGGCCGCCGAGGCGGGCGCGGCGGCGCTGGGCTTCGGGGTGACGCCGGTGTACGACACGGTGCCCGGGGCGCTGGCGGAGGCGTGCGCGCGGCACGGGTTGCCGCTGGTGGAGGTGGAGCCGGGCACGACGTTCGCGGCGGTCGCCCGGGCGGTGTGGCGGCTGATGGCGGACGCGCGGCTGCACGAGCTGCGCCGGGTGACGGACGCGCAGCGGGCGCTGGCCACGGCCGCCGCGCGCCCCGGCCCCGTACCGGCGGTGCTGCGGGTGCTGGCCGCGCGGCTGGGCGGGCGGGCCGCGCTGTACGCCCCGGACGGCACCGAGTACGCGGCGGCGGGTCGGGAGCTCGCGCCCGGGGAGGCGGCGGCGCTGGGCCGGCTGGTCGCGGTGGTCGCCCGGGAGGAGCGGCACCCGTCGTCGGCGGCGGACACGGCGGGCGGGGCGCGGCTCGCCGCGTACAGCCTGGGCACCGGGCGGGAGGGGCTGACGCTCGGCCTGGCCCCGGCGCGGCACGGGGAGGCCGACCAGCGGATCGCCGAGACCGCGATGGTGCTGCTGTCCCTGCTGACCGCGCCCCACCAGGGCGCCGACGAGGCCGTACGGTCCGCCGCGCTGGTCCGGCTCCTGCTGGGCGCCCGCCCGGAGGAGGTGGCGCCGCTGCTGGGCGAGGCGCCCTGGACGGTGGTCCACGCGCGCGGGGGCGACGGGCAGGCCCCGCCGGCGTTGGGCACCCCGCTCGTGGACGCCGGGGAGTGCACCGTACGGGCGCTGCTCCCGGCCGGGCGGGACGTGGCGCCGCAGCCGGGCTGGACGCTCGGGGTGAGCGCCCCGGCCGGGCCCGGGGAGCTGGCGGCGGCCGACGCGCAGGCCGGCCGCGCCCTGCGCCGCGCCGAGGCCGCGCACACGGGCCTGGTCCGGCACCGCGCGGGCGGCCTGGACGCCCTGGTGGACCCGGCCGAGGCGGACGCCCACGCCCGCGCCCTGCTGGGCCCGCTGCTGGAGCGCCCCGCGCTGGTGGAGACCCTGCGGGTGTGGCTGTCCCTGCACGGCGGCTGGGACCGCACGGCGACCGCGCTGGGCGTGCACCGCAACACGGTCCGCCAGCGCATCGCCCGCTGCGCGGCCCTGCTGGACGCGGACCTGGAGGACGCCGGGACGCGCATGGAACTGTGGTTCGCACTGCGGAGACTGTGAAGCGGGTCGGTCGCGCGGGGGCCGCAGGGCGGGGCGGGCCTCCCGCCACCGGCACGCCGACAGCCGAAGGCGGTGCGGACTCAGGTCCCGTGCGTCGCCAGGCAGAAGGGATGACCCGCCGGGTCCAGGAGCACCCGCCACACGTCGGGCCGCGGCTGGAAGGAGGGCAGGACGGCGCCCAGGGCGAGCATCCTCTCCTGCGCGGCGTCCAGGTCGTCGACGCCCAGTTCGAGGTGGGCCTGCTTGCTGTGGGAGGGGTCAGGCCAGGCCGGGGGCCGGTAGCCCGCCTGGCGGACGAAGCCGAGACCCGGGGCTCCCTCCCGTCCCAGCAGGACGAAGTCGTCGCTGCGGTACAGCACGGGCAGGCCCAGGGCATCGCCGTAGAAGACGATCCGCCTTCCGCTCCCCCTGGACCACGCCCTGCGGAAAGTCCCGCCCACCATCGGTACGCACAGCCCTGACGGCCCCGAAGCCACCGTGGTCCGGATCGGCGGCAACAGCGCCGACCAGCTCGCCGCCTACCTCCTCGGTCTGGCCGCACCGCTCACGGTGCTGTCCCCGGACGAGGTGCGTCGGGCACTCGTCCGCCACGCCCACGCCTTCCTGGCAGCCCATCGCTGACCGCGACGGACACCGAGGCGGAGGAGCATCACGTTCCCCGGGACCGGCGGCGGGGGTCGGCTGTCCGTCCGGTGCGTTGTCCCGGCACCGCGCTCAGCGGCAATCACTCGGAAGTGTCCTTGCCAACTCAGATGCTCTTGTGACTTTCTGGAGTCAGTCAAGAACCGTCCGTAGCGGGCGGTCGGGTGATCGGTGAGGGGACGATGATGAGCACTGCCCACGCGGCGGCCACGGGTGACGAGAGTTCCGACCCGCCGATCAGAACGGTCGCGGGGACCGGGGGCGTGGGGTTCCAAGGGGACAACGGGCCCGCCGTCTCGGCCCAGTTGAACCGCCCGTACGGGATCGCGGTGGACAGCGCCGGCACCCTCTACTTCTCCGACTTCAACAACCAACGGGTCCGGAAGATCACGACCGACGGGAAGATCAGCACGGTCGCGGGGACCGGGGTCGCGGGCTACTCAGGGGACAGCGGCCCTGCCGTCTCGGCCCAGTTGAACTATCCGCGTGATGTTGCGGTGGACAGCGCGGGCGCCGTCTACATCGCCGATGCCAACAACCACCGGGTCCGGAAGGTCACGGTTGACGGGACGATCAGCACGGTCGTCGGCACGGGCGCCGCGGGCCTCAGTGGTGACGGCGGCCCCGCCACCGCCGCCCGGCTGAACCTCCCCATGGGGGTGGCGGTGGACAGCACCGGCGTTCTTTACGTCTCCGAGTATCACAACAATCGCGTTCGGAAGATCACGGCCGACGGCAGGATCAGCACGTTCGTCGGCACCGGTGCCGTCGGATCCGGGGGAGACGGCGGTCCGGCGGTTTCAGCTCAGCTGAACCGCCCGCACGCAGTGGCCGTGGACGGCTCGGGCGCCCTCTACATCGCCGACCACGGCAACCACCGGGTGCGGAAGGTCACCGCTGACGGGAAGATCAGTACGGTCGCCGGCACGGGTGCCGCGGGCTTCAGCGGTGACGACGGCCCCGCCACCTCGGCTCGGCTGAACGGTCCGGTGGGAGTGGTGGTGGACGGCACGGGCGTCCTCTGCATCGCCGACTACGGCAACCACCGGGTCCGCAAGGTCACGGCAGAGGGGAAGATCGGTACGGTCGCCGGCACGGGCACGGCGGGCTTCAGCGGCGACGGCGGCCCGGCCGCCACGGCCCAGTTGTACCACCCGTACGGGTTGGCGGTGGACTGCGTCGGCACTCTCTACATCGCCGATCACGTCAACAACCGGATCCGGAGGGTCGCGTCGGTGAGGCTGGCCGGGCTGCCCGATTCGGGCACGGTGGTCTCCTGGGCGAACGTCCGCAGCAGGTTGCGGATGGGGGTCGTGCGCGAGTCCACCAAGGACGGGGCCGAGGTCCACCAGTCCCTCGCCGTCCCCAGGGACCACCAGCGGTGGCGGCTGGTCGCGGCGGGTCAGGACGACGGCGACGTCCTGTACCGGATCGAGAACGTGCGCAGCGGCAAGGTCCTGGAGGTCGTCGGGGCGCAGGAGGCGGCCAGGGCGGTGGTCGCGCAGCGCGCCTACGAGGGCGCTGACGCACGCCACCAGCAGTGGCGGCTGATCCCGGTGGGCCCGGTGAGCGACGCCCCGCGGACGTACGAGATCGCGAACCGGAACAGCGGGCTGCTCCTGCGAGTCGACACCAACGCCCCCACGGCGATCAAGCAGGACAGGGCGGAGGGCGACCACCGGGACCGGCAGTGGCAGTTGCTTCCCGTGTGATGCGTGAGGGGCAGGGGCGGTCTCGCCCCTGCCCCCCTCGTACCCGGGCCCTACTCGGAGCGGGACGGCTTCTCCGCGGTCGCCTTGGGCGCCTTGGGAGCCTCCGGTGCCTTCGGCGTCTCGGGGGTCTTGGGCGCCTGGGCGTAGTCGCTCTTCTTCGGCCTGTTCTCCAGGTCCTCGTCCTTCTTCAGGTCGCCGCGTTCCGTCACCGTCGCGCTCGCCTCCTGCATGCCGGCGGACGCCGCCCCGCTCACCGACCCGGGGTCCTGGGCGTACTGGGCCTGCTCGCCGGCGGACGCCTGGGTGGTGTGGATGAAGGAGCCGAGGAAGCCCAGGACGGCCCGTGCTTCGGGCGACGTGTCCTGCACGATCTTCGCGCGGGACGAGGCGCCGTGGATCGCGTTGTCGAACAGGCTGGTGCTCGTGTCGTCGTACGTGTCGTCGTCGGCGTCCTCGAAGTCGACGCCCTCACCCGGCTGGGGCTTCGTGCTGTCGGTGGTCACGGAGAAGAGCCCCGCGCCCTTGCTCGCGGAGTTGAAGATGTTGTCGAACACCACGGTCGTCACCTCTGGTCGTCGTTGCGGCGGCGCCGCGCGGTCAGGGCTGCTTGTACAGCGTTTGCTGGCTGACGGACAGGCTCTCGCCGTCGAGCATCGTGTGGTGGACCTCCAGGTCGGAGACGACCTCGGCCAGCCCTTTCAAGCGGAAGCCGCCGGGTGCCAGGTCGATGTCGCCGATGTCGCGGGCGACCAGGTGGTCGAGGCCGGGGTAGGTTCCGGGCTGCGGAGGAGACAGGACCGCCACCGGCACGGCGTACTTCACCGCGATCAGCCCGGAGAAGGTCACCGGGATCTCATAGGTGTACTGCTTGCGGGTGCGCCGCTGCGTGACGATGGTCTGCACGCGGGAGTTCGGCGGAACCTTGCCGGAAATCTGCGACTTCGAGGCCCAACTGGTGTTCAGGGAGCCGCCCACGGTGGCCGCGATGCCCAGGGCCAGCGACGCGTTGAGCGACGCGTTGCCGGTGGCGCTGCCGGTGGTCGTGAACCCCACCGAGTTGGTCATCGTGTTCGACGAGGAGTTCGTCGCGGAGCTGCTCGCGGACGTCTCGGTGGTATTGGCGTTGTCGACCCCGACGCTGTCCTTGCTGTTCTTGTTGGTCACCGTGTTCGCGTTCTTGTTCGCCGTCCCGTTCTGGCACGACGCCGCGAGCTGCGACTGGAGGTCCAGCCGGAGCTGGTTCTGCAACTGGAGTTGGAGCGACGCGCCGACGCTGCCGCCGAAGGTGAGCTTGGCGTCTCCGTGGAGCGACCACGTGACCCCGTTCGAGACGGTGAAGTCGACCGAGTCGGTGAAGGTCATCTCGGACTGGCTGCGGTTGACGTAGGCGCGCGAGGAGAACGTGTCGGGCGGGGGCTGGACGATGTCGCCCCGCACCTCGATCAGCGGCTCCCCGAGGTTCATGTAGGCGAGCCAGCCGAGCTGGTACGCGGTCCCGGGGAAGTCGCCGAAGCTCGACTTGTTCACGGAGAACCCGACGGGTTCGTGCTTCACACCGTTGGTGTCGACGTAGACCAGGTTGGGGTGGTTCAGGATGGATTGCCAGGTCTGCTGGATGTTGAGTTCCCGCAGGTTCTTCTTCGTCAGCGGCTGACGCTTGGCCGGTACCAGGTTGTACGCGTTGGAAGACATTCCCCGCCCTCGACTAATCTGGCCGAATTTCACCCAGTGAAATATGAACAAGAATCTGCGCGCATTCCCGAAAGGCGAAGCTAGCACGCCCTCCGGACCCCTAGAAGATGTCACCGCATTATGCGCTCAATCGAGTGATAAAGCCTCTGCGGCCTCGTCAACTCCCCTACTGGTCAACTAACTTGAGGGGCCGTCGGTCGCTCATGCGCGACTTTCTGAATTACTGGCCAGCAGATGTCACGTCGCCCGGCCGTTTCCATGGTTGGGCTATTTTGCGCCAGCCGTCCATGCGTTTGGGCGTTGTTTCGATCGAATTCGGCTCGGCTCGCGGCAGTGGATCGCGACAGGCCACCGCATGGAGGGTCCGACGCGTTGTTCTCCACGTTCAGGGACAGGTGAGGTTTCCGCGATGTACACCCAAGAACGCACGACGATGTCGAACCTGGTGGTCGGCGGCCCGGTGGCGGTCAACAGTTACGACAACGCGATCGTGGCGGCGCTGGTCGAGAACCGGCCGGTCATGCTCGTCCACGCCTTCAACGGCGGCTACCTGCGGCCGGTCGAGCTGAAGGAGGAGAGCCACGACAAGGGGGTCAAGCTGGCCACCGCCCTCGACGAGGCCACCAAGGAGGCGAAGGGCCACCTCTGGTACCTCACCCCTGCCGGCTTCTTCGGGCAGCGGCCGCTGTACTTCGTCGAGAGCGCCGCGGGCCAGGTGTCGCCCAAACCGGCCGGTGCGGGCGCGACCGACGCCGGGCGCGGCGACGACGGCGCGCCGAAGCCGCAGCGCAGGCGCGTCACCGTCCACCAGGAGGCCCCCAAGAGCACGGCCGACACGGTCCAGGTCGGCCTCCCCGACAAGGTGGGCGACAAGTGGCGCGGGAAGAACGGCGCGATCGAGGACACGCAACTCTGGGTCGTCACGGTGACGCCGTGGGGCGGGATCACGTTCGTGCCGATCACCCACCCCGACGCCATCCTCGGGTTCAAGGACCACGCGGTGGCGGCCGACAGCGAGGTGCGTCTGACCTACAACTGGGGCGGGGACTTCACCGGGACGGTCATCAACACGTTCTACCCGCGGCTGCCCAACGAGTGGAACGTGCCGTACCACCACGTCTTCACGTGATCCGCGGCCACCGTCGCGCGCCACACCCGTCCCGAGCCCACGCCCGCACCGCCTGGAAGAGGCAGCCCGATGCCCGTGCCCACGGAAGAACTGAAACTGGAGATCGTCAACGCCGCCACGGGGAAGACCCTCGGCGCCAAGGCCGCGCCGGGCGCGGACGGGTCGCTCGTCGTCCGCGACTTCCCCGACGGCGGCCCGAGCCCGGAGCGGTGGCAGCTCACCCCCGTGCGGGCCGCGCAGGGCGGGCGGGCCCAGGACGACCCGGCCTACGTGATCCGCAACGCGGCCAGCGGCAAGGTGCTCGACGACCCCGCCGCCGCGGACCGCGGCGTCCGCCAGGGGGACGCCGCCGCCGGCAAGAAGAGCCAGCAGTGGCGCGTCGTCCCCGTCGAGGGCGAAGCGGGCCTCTACTTCATCGAGGGCGTGACCGGCGGCGCCGTTCTCGACCTCGCCGACCCCGGCGAGGAGGACACCCGGGTCGTCCTGCGCGCGTACGACGACGGCACGGAGAGCCAGCGGTGGCGGTTCGTCCCGGCCGAGCCCGAGCGCGTCAGCGACCCCGTGCTGCGCTGGGCGCCGCTGAGCCACTGGAACGGCCGCCGGTCCTGGCGGCTGGCCCGTTCGACCGCGCTGCGGCCGGCACCCGACGCGACGCCCTCCTTCAGCGACATGCTGCTGGTCCTCAAGCGGTTCGGGAGCGACCAGGACGCCGGCGGGTGGAAGGGCGACGGAGCCGGTCGCTTCCGCGGCGGGCAACCGGGCTGGTGGGCGGGGTCCGGTGCGCGGTTCCTCGCCGACACCACGGGGGCGGGGCGGGCGGACATCGTGGGGCTCAGCCCCGCGAAGGGGGCCGTGACGTCGTCCAGCAGGGGCGACGGCACGTTCGACGACGAGCGCGTCCTGCACCAGCCCGCGCCCTCCCCGAGCCCCGCGGACCTGTGGACCCTCGTGGACACGACGGGCGACGGCAGGCCCGACGTCGTCGTGCTCGCCGCCGACGGCGTCCGGGTGTCCTCCCAGGACGCGGGAGGGAGGTTCGCGCCCGCGGCCGGCGAGCCGGCTCTCAAGGCGTTCGGCCACGGCCGGCAGGCCGGCGGCTGGCTGGCCGACGAGCACCCGCGCTTCCTCGTCGACACCACCGGTGACGGGCGCACCGACATCGTCGGCTTCCACGACGACGGCGTCTGGATCTCGCTCCAGGACGAGGACGGCACGTTCGCACCGCTCGCCGACGAACCGGTCCTCAAGGCGTTCGGCCACGGCGAGGAGGCGGGTGGCTGGCTGGCCGACGAGCATCCCCGCTTCCTCGTCGACACCACCGGTGACGGGCGCACCGACATCGTCGGCTTCCACGACGACGGCGCCTGGGTCTCGCTCCAGGACGAGGACGGCACGTTCTCCGAGCCCCTGTACGTCCTCGACGACTTCGGGACCGGCCAGGGGTGGAGCTCGGTCGGGGAGCACCCCCGGTTCCTGGTCCGGACGACCGGCGGCGGAGCGGTGGACATCGTCGGGTTCGGCCCGCAGGGCGTCGTCGTCTCACGCGGGCGCGGCGACGGCACGTTCGAACCCGCGAAGCTCGTCCTGAACGACTTCGGGCTCGCCCAGGGGTGGACGGGCGAGAAGCACCTCCGGTTCCTCGCCGACGTCACCGGCGACGGCAACCCGGACGTCGTCGGCTTCGGTGACGAGGGGGTCTGGGTGTCGCACAACCGCGGCGACGGCCGGTTCGAGCAGGCCCAACTGGTGTGCCGCGGCTTCGGGTACGACGACGACGCGGGCGCCTGGCGGGTCGACCGCCACCCCCGGTTCCTCGCCGACATCACCGGTGACGGACGCGTCGACATCGTCGGCTTCGGCGGCCCGGGGGTGTACGTGGCCCGCAACCTCTTCCGCCGCTTCAGGACCCGGTAGCCCCGGAAGACCTTCCACGTCCCCGTCACGGCGACCCGCCACCGGCGTGCCGAGGCCCGTCGCCCCGCCCCGACGTGCGGCCCGGCACGCCCCACCCGCCGGGCCGCACGTCGGACGACCCCACCGGACGGCCGGCCGCCGCTTCCCGGAGCAGGACCTCGGCTCCGGGGGTGCCGGCCGACCGGGTTCGACACGATCGACTATCGCGAGCGCCACGCGATCGAGGGTGGGGCCCACCGCCTCAAGCGCCACCGGGCCGTGGCCACGAGGTACGACAAGTTCGCGGTCCGCTACGAAGCGACTGTCCTCGTGGCCGCCGTCAACGAGCGGCCGTGATCGGCACATGCCGTGCGGAGCGAGGCCCTGGCTTGTGGTCAGGGCCTGCGCACCTCGTATTGGAAGCAGCCGTACTCCACCGCCCGTACGTGCACGAGTGCGACTTCGGGGTCGGCGAAGGCCGCGTGCAGGGCGCGGTCCACGACGGTCTGTGCGTGGCCGGGATCGTCCGGCAACTGCACGATCGTGCCTCCCGCGATCCGACCGTCACCGCCGTATCGGCGGAAGACGCGCAGTGCCCCGGTCTCGGCGAACGGATAGAACGCCGCATCCGGGCCCTCGCACGGGTCGGTGTGGATGAAAACCGGGCCCACCTCGTCATAGGCCCCGGGGTCGACGCCCACCTCCGCCGCCCACCGGCGCAGCGGAGCGTACGACACCAGCGAGATCCGCTCGCCGGCACGGCTACGGCGCAAACAGCAGCGCAAGGGCGATCCGTCCGTGTCGTACGCGTAGGGACGGGGAACCACACCGGCATCGTCGCGTTCGCGGAGCACGTCGAGAACGTGGGGAGCGATGGCAGTCGGCTGATAAGTCGCTGTCGTCATGCACACAGGCTGCGTGGGTGAAATCACCGACGCTGGCGGGAATCCGACATCAAGTTCGGTCACAGACGCGCGCCAGCGCATTCGAGACACGCCTTAACATGCCCTTATGGGAATCAGCGTTCAGGTTCGGACATTTACCGGCACGGTCGAAGCCACGTGCGCGCACCCTTCCGTCCCCGCCCTGTGTGAACGGGCGACGAGCCAGAACCTGCCCCTGCTCGGATGCGTCGATCCCTACGACGACACCGTGTTCAATCAGTCGCAGCTCAGGGTCCTGATCCCGGAACTCCGGGCCTTGGCGGAAGGCGCAGCCGCCGAAGAAGCCGAGGCGGTGCACGAAATCCTTGCCCTGGCCGCTCAAGTCGACCGCAAGGCCCACCGGTACCTCGTCTTCAACGGCGACTGACGACGTCACTTCCACCACCGGCGCTATCCGGTTCGGAGCGCCAGCCGGGCGCCCCGGCTGCGCGCGATGCGGTGCACGTCGCGCAGGGACTCCGCCAGGCGGGCGACGACGTAGCGCAGTTGCTCGGAGGTGGCCCGGTGGTCGCCCAGCAGGTCGTCGACGTGGCTGAGCAGGTCGTCGGCCATGTCGAGCTGCACGCTCTCGACCTCGTCGGCCATGCGGGAGACGTACCCCTCACCGTCCCCGATGAGGTAGCAGGGCTTCCCCTCGGACCCGGTCCACGGGAGCAGGCGGACGTACTCCGCGCTGTGACCGGTCACGCCGCCGCCTCCGTTCCGCGGACGACGCGCGGGCCGAGGTCGACGCCGTGCACGGCGAACCGGAGGACACGGTGGCGGGTCTCCGCCCGGCGGCGCTCGTGGGCGACGAGGTACGGGCGGACGAGGGGGCTGTCCTCGCCCCGGAAGCACGGCCGCGGCGGGAGGGCGGGCCGGGGCGGGGCCGCCGCCGGGCGGCACTCGGGTTCACGGCCGGGGCGCGGCGGCCGGTGCCGTCCGTACGGCGGGGGCCACAGGAGCCGCAGCAGTGGGTCGAGCAGGTGGGCGATACAGTGCAACACGTCGTCAACTCCTGGTCAGTTGATGGCCACGCCCCCGGACCGTTCACGTCGGTCGCGGGGGTCCTGTGCGTGGAGCGGCGCCGAGACGGCCGCCCGGCACTCCGCTCCGTAGCGATTCACTCACAGCGTGAGACCGGTCGGGCTACGCTGACCAGGGGGTTCGGTGTGACAGTGCATTCGTCGCAAGGGAGTTGACGGTGAGCAACGTCTATGGGGAATGGTTGAAGGCGCAACGGGAAGCGGCCGGCCTCACCCAGCAGGAACTGGCCGATGCCGCGATCATGACCCGTTCGCACATCGCCCACATCGAAGCGGGCCGCCGCATCCCGTCCAAGGAGGACGCCCGCAGGCTGGACATGGCGCTGAACACGGGGAACGTCCTGAGCAGCTTCCTGCCGCAGGAAGACGTGGCGGTCGCGGACTACTTCGAGGCGGCCCGACAACTCGAACAGCAGGCGACGGTGATTCAGGAGTTCGCACTGTCACTAGTTCCTGGCGTGTTGCAGACAGAAGGATACGCCCGCGCAGTTCTACGTCCCTGGTTCCCTCCTCGGAGTGAAGAGGAATGTGACAGGCTCCTTGTCACACGACTGGATCGGGGGAAAATTCTCACCAATCCGGTCACCCCGCTGTTCTGTGCTCTCTTGGACGAGTCGGTGCTGCGTCGCTGCGTCGGAAGCCCAACGGTCATGGCGGAACAACTCATCCATATCGTCCGCATGGCGGAGCAAGAGCGCATCCGTGTACACATCCTGCCTTTCAAGGCCGGTTACTACCCACTGCTCCAGGGGATGCTGTCGCTCATGTCGTTCGACGACCAGCCTCCCGTCGCCTACGGCGAGGGCATACTGATGGGCAAGCTGCACGACTCACCTGCTCTGGTTGAGACACTGCATCGCACCTACACTCTCGCCTTGGGTGACGCGCTCCCCCGCAAGGAGACGCTCGCCCTCCTGAGGGCAACGGCAAAGGAATACGGGCACCATGGCTAAGCGCACGATCCCCAACGCGGCCACACTGAGCGGCTGGCGCAAGTCCCCCTACAGCAGTGGGGACGGGGGGAGTTGCGTCGAAGTACTGGACAACCATCCGCAGGGCATCCCCGTCCGCGACTCCAAGATCCCCCACGGCCCCGCCATCATCTTCCCCACGACCGCTTGGACGCCCTTCGTCGCAGCCCTCAAGAGCACCCCTGCCTAACCCAGAAGCCACCGCTCAGCAAGCCACCCCCTCTCACGAGAGCACTCGCGAAAGGACACGTACATGACTGAGCACACCGTTCGAGACGCAGACTGCCTGACCGGCTGGCGCAAGTCGTCGTACAGCGGCCCTGAAGGCGGCAGTTGCGTCGAAGTCCTGGACGGCCACCCCTCCGGCGTCCCCGTCCGCGACTCCAAGGCCCCCCACGGCCCCGCCATCGTCTTCCCGGCCACCGCCTGGGCGCCCTTCGTCGCGGCCCTCAAGAACACCCTCGCCTGACCCGGGCGCCACCCGTCCCAAGGGGGCGTTCGAGCGCTCGGCCGCGCGGCGGCCCCTCCGGTCGCCGGTACGGCGCAGGAGCCTCGCGGTACCCACCGCCCGGGGGCTCTCGGCGCTCCGAACCAGAGGGGCACGACAGCGGCGCGGCCGGGTTCCGGTCGCGCCGCTGTCGAGCTGGGGTCGGCCCTCGGGGAGCCCCCGGGTCAGTGGAGCTTGTTGACGGCGGTCTTCGTCGTGGTGCGGAAGGCGGTCAGCGGGGCGTCCTTGAAGTCGCCCATCTGGCCCCAGCGGACGAAGGTGACGGTGCGGCCGTCGCGGCCGACGGAGAACAGGTGGATGTCGGAGTTGCCGATCTGCGGGTCGGCGGTGTCCAGGCTGTAGACCCAGGCGCCCTCCTCGACGGCGAGCTTGCCGTGGAAGGCGCTGACGGCCTGCAGGCCCGGGTTCTGCCGCTCCAGCAGGGGGCCGCAGCCGGCGAGGGACGTGCGGAGGGTGTCGACCAGCTTCACGGCGTCGGCCTCGGTGCGGGCGACGGTGGTGATCTGGAGGCCGTTGGTGTCGAGCTCGGTGTTGAACTCGCGGTAGCGGCTGTTCTGCGCCGGGATCTTGTACGGGGCGCAGAGGGCGCCGCCGTTCTCCGGGACGCCGGTGAAGACCTGGGTGGCGGTCCACGGCGTCGACGACGGCGGCATCTGGGAGGCGGCGAGGAAGGCGGGCTGGGCGGCGGCCTGCGCCGGGGCCGTGGCGAGGGCCGCGAGGCCCAGGGCGGCAGCGGCGGCGGTGGCGAGTGCGGTGCGGAGCTTGTTCACGGTGGTGGATCCCCCGTCGGGTCGTTCGTTCGGTCGGTTCTCCACCAGCGTGGGGCCGGCGCCCGCCGCCTGCAACGATCATGCGCCCACCATCCGTCCCGGAACCATTCCACCCCCGCTGACGTGCAAGGACGTGAAGGGTGGGACGCGGGGTCGAGGGGGATGGAATGCCGAAGGACGCAGCCGTCGAGGAGTTCGCGGGGCTCGTGCGCGCGCTGAAGGCGCGGGACGGTCGGAGTTACGAGGCGCTGGGCCGGCGGCTGAGCGTCAGCGCGTCCACCCTCCACCGCTACTGCTCCGGCGCGACCGTCCCGGAGGAGTTCGCCGTGGTCGACCGCCTCGCCCTGCTGTGCGGGGCGGACGAGGAGGAACGGCGGGCCCTGGAGGCGGCCTGGGCGGAGGCGGACCGCGCCCGCCACCGAACGGCCTCGCCCACGCCCATGGCCTCACCCCCGCCCGCGCCCACGACCTCGCCCTCGCCCTCGCCCTCGCCTGTGCCGACCGCGCCGGTATCGGACCCGGAACCGGCCGCGCCCGAATCGAAGCCGCAACCGACCCTCACCCCCGCCCCGGACCCGGCCGCCCCCGCCCCGGCCGCGCCGGAGGCGCCCCGCGCCCGCCCCCGTCGTGCCGCCCCCGCTTCCCTCCTCGTCGCCGCCGCCGTGGCCCTCGTCGTGCTCGCCCTCGCCGCCGCCCTGCTCGGCCACCCCACCCGTACGCCTTCCGCCCCCGCTCCCGCTCCCACCCCTCCGGGGCGGACCGCGGCCCCCCTCCCCTTCACCTGGACCATCGCCTCCCAGCTCTGGCAGGGCGGCTGCGGGCACACCTACGTCGTGGACCGGGCCCCCCGCGCGGTCGCCCCGCCGCCGGTCGCGGCCGACTCCGGAGCGTGGGCCCGGACGCACGGTGCCGTGCACGGCGGGGAGGCGCTGGTGCGGATCACGCTCCAGGGCCGGTCACCGTCCGACGCCGTCGTCCTCCAGGCCCTGCACGTGCGCGTGGTCGACCGGGCCGCGCCGCTGCCGTGGAACGCGTACCGGATGGACAACGGCTGCGGCGGCGCCGTCACACCGCGCCACTTCGCCGTGGACCTCGACCGGCCGCGCCCGCTCGCGAGGCCCGTCGACGGCCTTGACGCCTCCGGCGCCGAGGTCCGGACGATCCCGGCCGTCTCCTTCCCGTACAAGGTCACCTCCTCCGACCCCGAGGAGTTGCTCGTCTCCGCCCGGACGGCGGGTTGTGACTGCCGCTGGTACCTGGAGCTGGAATGGAGCGCCGGGGGCCGTTCGGGGACGGTGCGGATCACGGACGGCGGGAGGCCCTTCCGCACGAGCGGGATCCGGGGGAGGCCGGCGTACGCGTACGACTCCGCCGAAGGGCTCTGGATCACAGACGCGGAGTCTGGACAGACCGGATGACTGATGAGTAACTTCGACTGACACAGGCTGAGCAAGCGCTTAGACACATGTCGGAGCGTCGGTGTGCCGGCCGGACCAGGACAGGAACCGAAGGAGGCGGCTCGTGCGCCGTACCGTATTCAACGAGGACCACGAGGCGTTCCGGGACACCATCCGCGCCTTCATCGAGGCCGAGGTCGTCCCCGTCTACGACGAGTGGTTCGCCGCCGGCCAGGCGCCGCGCGAGTTCTACTACAAGCTCGGTGAGCTGGGCGTCTTCGGCATCAACGTTCCCGAGGAGTTCGGCGGCGCCGGGCTGGACACCCACAAGTTCGAGGCGGTCCAGTACGAGGAGACCGCCCGCGCGGGCGTCAGCTTCGGCGGCTCCGGCGTGCACGTGCTGCTCGCCCTGCCGTACCTGAAGATGCTCGCCACCGACGAGCAGAAGAAGCGCTACCTGCCGAAGTTCGTCACCGGCGAGGAGATGTGGGCGCTGGCGATGACCGAGCCGGGCACCGGCTCCGACGTCGCGGGCATGAAGACCACCGCCAAGCTCTCCGAGGACGGCACGCACTACGTCCTCAACGGCGCCAAGACCTTCATCACCGGCGGCGTGCAGGCCGACCGCGTCATCGTCTGCGCCCGCACCTCCGCGCCGCGCGAGGACGACCGCCGCTTCGGCATCTCCCTGTTCGCGGTGGACGCGAAGTCCGAGGGCTACTCCGTCGGCCGCAAGCTGGACAAGCTGGGCCTGCGCACCTCCGACACGGCCGAGCTGGCCTTCGTCGACGTCAAGGTCCCGGTCGAGGACCTGCTCGGCGAGGAGAACAAGGGCTTCTACTACCTCGGCCAGAACCTGCCCTCCGAGCGCTGGGGCATCGCCTTCGGCGCGTACGCGCAGGCCAAGGCCGCCGTCCGGTTCGCCCAGCAGTACGTGCAGGAGCGCACCGTCTTCGGCAAGCCGGTCGCGCACTTCCAGAACACGAAGTTCGAGCTGGCCGCCTGCCAGGCCGAGGTGGACGCCGCCGAGGCCGTCGCCGACCGCGCCCTGGAGGCCCTGGACGCCGGGGAGCTGACCGCCGCCGAGGCCGCGTCCGCCAAGCTGTTCTGCACCGAGGTCGCGCACCGCGTCATCGACCGCTGCCTCCAGCTCCACGGCGGCTACGGCTACATGAACGAGTACCCGATCGCCCGCCTGTACGCGGACAACCGCGTCAACCGCATCTACGGCGGTACCAGCGAGGTCATGAAGTCCATCATCGCCAAGTCGATGGGCCTGTAACCGCAGGTGGGCGAAGCACTCGACGACCTCCTCGACCTGCTCGACGTGGAGCGGGCCGGGGAGGACACCTTCCGGGGCCGGTCGCGCGGCGCGGTCGCGCCCCGGGTCTTCGGCGGCCAGGTCGTGGCCCAGGCGCTGGTCGCGGCCGGCCGCACCGTGCCCGAGGGGCGCGCGGCGCACTCCCTGCACGCGTACTTCCTGCGCGCGGGCGACCCGGACGCGCCGATCGCCTACGCCGTGGAGCGCATCCGCGACGGGCGGTCCTTCACCAACCGCCGCGTGGTCGCCGTCCAGCACGGGAAGCCGATCTTCCACCTGTCGGCGTCGTTCCAGGCGTACGAGGAGGGCCTCGACCACCAGGCGGGCATGCCGTCCGTGCCGGGCCCGGAGACCCTGCTGACGACGCGGGAGTCCCTCGCCCGGCACGCCGACCGGTTCACCGTCCCGGACTTCGCCGAGCGGCTGCTGGAGGCGCGCGCCGCGGTGGACCTGCGCTACGTGGGCGAGCCGCCGTACGCGGCGCCCGGCGAGCCCCGCGCGCCGCGCTCGCGGGTCTGGTTCCGCGTGGACGGCGAGCTCCCGGACGACCCCCTGCTGCACGTCTGCCTCGTCGCGTACGTCTCCGACATGACGCTCCTCGACCCGGTGCTGCTCGCCCACGGGCGGGGCGGCTGGGGCGTCGGCGACGTGGTCGGCGCGTCCCTGGACCACGCGATGTGGTTCCACCGCCCGCTCCGCGCCGACGCGTGGCTGCTGTACGACCAGGAGTCCCCGTCGTCGTCCGCCGGCCGGGGCCTGGGCCAGGCCCGCATCTGGACGCGCGACGGCCGCCTGGCCGTCTCCGTCGTCCAGGAGGGCGTGGTCCGCGTCCCGCGGTGAGCCCGGCGGGTCAGAGCAGGCCGGCCGCGCCCAGGAGGTAGGCGGTCAGGGGCTCGTAGAAGCGCGGGTCCAGGACGTGGTCGTCGAGGGGGACCGTGACCTGGAGGGTGCCCTCGGCCTCCCCGATGAACAGGGCCGGGTCGTTGCAGTCCGCGTAGCCGACCGCGTCGACGCCGCGCTGGCCCGCGCGGCCCGCCCAGCCGTGGTCGGCGACGACCAGGTCCGGCAGGGGCTGTTCCACGGCGCGCAGCCCGTCGAGGACCGCGTTCATCGGCTCCGGCGAGTGGGTGTGCCACAGCGTGGCGCCCCGCTCGAACACGGCCACGTCCGCGAACTGCACCACGTACCCCTCGTCGGCGGTGAGCCCGCCGGGGATGCGGACGACGTCGCAGCCGGCGGCGCGCAGCGCGGCGGCGGTGCGGCTGTGCACGTCGAGGAGGGCGCCGGGGTGGCCGGTCGCGAAGAGGACCCGCTCCCGGGCCGCGGCGGCCTTGCGGAGGCGGGCGGCCATCCGGTCCAGGGCGTCGACGGTCAGCTCCGGGTCGATCGTGTCCTGGCCGGCGCGGTGCCCGGGGTCGTCGTCGACGCCGCACCGCTCGGCCATCACGGCGAGCACGTCCTGCTCGTCGGTCCAGCGGTCGCCCAGTTCCAGGCCGAGCCAGTAGTGGCGGTCGCCGTTCGCGAGCTTGCGGTAGTGGGCGAGGTTGTTGTCGCGCGGGGTGGCGACGTCTCCCGCGATGCGCGTGCGGACGAGGTGCTCGACGAGGGCGGCGCGGCTGGGTATCGGCATCCCCCCATTGTGCCGCCCGCCTCCGGCCGTGGCCGAGCCGTTCCGCCGCGCGGGTCCCCCTGCGCACGGGACGCGCGGGCCCCTTCGTACGGGATCTTCGGATTCGTACGGGATCTTCGGACCGACTGGCGGGAAACCCGCCCGTAACCGCCGCGGGGCGGGCAGACTGGCGCCCGCCACCCCTCACCGCCCGGGACGCGACGTCCCCGAACGGCCGGGCCGCCGTGCCCGGCACCGCAGGAGAAAGGCACCTCTTTGAACCGTGCGATACGCGCCGTCGCCCTGTCGACGGCCGCCCTGTCCCTCGCCGCCCTGCCCACCAACGGCCACGCCGCCTCCACGACGGGCGCGCTCATGGTCACCCACGTGCGGCCCAACACCTCGGGGGCGGACGTCAGCGGCAGTCGCCAGCTCAACCTGAACGGCGAGTACTTCGTCATCAAGAACGTCACCACGCGGACGGTGAACACGGGCGGGTACGTCCCGGACATCTCCACCAACTCGTACGGTCGCGCGCTGCCCTCGTACAACCTGCCCGCCGGGGCCAAGGCGTACGTGCACACCGGCAGCGGCACCAACCACCGGGACAGCAGCGGCTGGCACCACATCTACCGCGGCTACGCGCGGCACGTCCTGCCCAACGACGGCCGGTCCCGCAACCCGGACCTGCGCCTGAAGAAGCCCGGCAGCCCGGACAACAACACGTCCACCGGCTCCATCAGCCCCTGCAACTGGGGCAACGCGGCGGACGGCACGACGTACGCCTGCTGACGCGGGCGTGACGTGGAGGGGCCGGCCGCGGGGTCACCGACCGCCGCGGCCGGCCCTTCGCGCGTCCCACCGGCGGGCGCCTCACCCGGCGGGCGCCTCAGCCGGCCGCGGGGGCTCCGGCGACAGGGGCTCCGGCGGGGGCTTCCTGGGTGCGGGGCGCCGCCGCCGCGAAGGCGCCACGGGCGAGGCGGTGCAGCAGGGCGGCCGTGGCGGGGCTGTCCGCGAGGGTCCCGGCGGGGCCGAGGTGCGGGGTGGAGTTGAGCAGGCCGAAGACCGCGTGGACGGCGGCCCGGGCGTCGGACTCGTCCAGGGACGGGTAGGCCCGGCGGACCGCGTCGACCCACAGCTCGACGTACTGCCGCTGGAGCTGGCGGACCCGCTTGCGCTCGGCGTCGCGCAGGCGGTCCAGCTCGCGGTCGTGCAGGGTGATGAGCGAGCGGTCGTTGAGCGCGAAGTCGATGTGGCCGTCGATCAGGGCGGAGAGCAGCGCCTCCGGGTCGCCGTCGGACTCCGCGACGCGGCGGCGACCGCCGTCGAGGAGGCGCTCGCTGATCCCGACGAGCAGCTCGGCCAGCATGGCGTCCTTGCCCGCGAAGTGCCGGTACAGGCCGGGACCGCTGATGCCGACCGCGGCGCCTATCTCGTCGACGCCCACGCCGTGGAAGCCGCGCTCGGCGAAGAGACGGGCGGCCTCCCGGAGGATCTGCTCGCGGCGTGTCGGGGCGTCGGTCCTGGTGGTCATGGATCGATTCTAGACAATGCGGTTAGCGCTCGTTAACCTGAAGGCCATACGTTAACGCTCATTAACGCTCTCGTACGGGCAAGGGGGCTCGACACGATGCAGCAGGCACCTGTGCTGGCGAGCGCGGCGGATCCCGCGTCGGCGGCCTGGCAGGCCAACGAGGCGGCGCACCGGGAGCTGGCCGACGACCTCCGGGCGCGGCTGGCCGCCGCCCGGCTCGGCGGCGGCGAGAAGGCGCGCGCCCGGCACACCGCGCGCGGCAAGCTGCTGCCGCGCGACCGCGTCGACGCGCTTCTGGACCCGGGCTCGCCCTTCCTGGAGCTGGCCCCGCTCGCGGCGAACGGCATGTACGACGACCAGGCGCCCGCCGCCGGGGTGATCGCCGGCATCGGCCGGGTCAGCGGTCGCGAGGTGGTCGTCGTCGCCAACGACGCGACGGTCAAGGGGGGCACGTACTACCCGATGACCGTCAAGAAGCACCTGCGCGCGCAGGAGGTGGCCCTGGAGAACCGGCTGCCCTGCGTGTACCTGGTGGACTCGGGCGGCGCGTTCCTGCCGATGCAGGACGAGGTGTTCCCGGACCGGGACCACTTCGGGCGGATCTTCTACAACCAGGCCCGCATGTCCGGCGCGGGCATCCCGCAGATCGCCGCCGTCCTCGGCTCGTGCACGGCCGGCGGGGCGTACGTGCCGGCGATGAGCGACGAGGCCGTGATCGTCCGGAACCAGGGCACGATCTTCCTGGGCGGCCCGCCGCTGGTGAAGGCCGCCACGGGCGAGGTCGTCACCGCGGAGGAGCTGGGCGGCGGCGAGGTCCACTCCCGCACGTCCGGGGTGACCGACCACCTCGCAGAGGACGACGCGCACGCCCTGCGGATCGTGCGGAACATCGTGGCGACGCTCCCCGCGCGCGGGGAACTCCCCTGGACGGTCGAGCCGGTCGAGGAGCCGAAGGTCGACCCGGCGGGGCTGTACGGGGCGGTGCCGGTCGACCCCCGCACGCCGTACGACGTGCGGGAGGTGATCGCGCGCGTCACGGACGGCTCCCGGTTCTCGGAGTTCAAGGCCGAGTTCGGGCAGACGCTGGTGACGGGCTTCGCCCGGATCCACGGGCACCCGGTGGGGATCGTCGCCAACAACGGCATCCTGTTCGCCGAGTCCGCGCAGAAGGGCGCCCACTTCATCGAGCTGTGCGACCAGCGCGGCATCCCGCTGCTGTTCCTGCAGAACATCTCGGGCTTCATGGTGGGCCGGGACTACGAGGCGGGCGGCATCGCCAAGCACGGCGCGAAGATGGTCACGGCCGTGGCCTGCACGCGCGTGCCGAAGCTGACGGTCGTCGTCGGCGGCTCGTACGGCGCGGGCAACTACTCGATGTGCGGCCGGGCCTACAGCCCCCGCTTCCTGTGGATGTGGCCCAACGCCAAGATCTCCGTGATGGGCGGCGAGCAGGCCGCGTCCGTCCTCGCCACCGTCAAGCGCGACCAGTTGGAGGCGCGCGGCGAGAGCTGGCCGGCGGAGGCGGAGGAGGAGTTCAAGGCCCCGGTCCGCGCCCAGTACGAACGGCAGGGCAGCGCGTACTACGCGACGGCCCGGCTGTGGGACGACGGGGTCATCGACCCGCTGGACACCCGCCAGGCGGTGGGCCTGGCCCTGACCGCGTGCGCCAACGCCCCCCTCCCCCAGCGGGACCCCGGGGCGCCCGGCTTCGGCGTCTTCCGGATGTGAGGGACCTGACGACCATGACGATGTTCGACACTGTCCTCGTCGCCAACCGGGGCGAGATCGCGGTCCGCGTCATCCGCACGCTCCGCGCCCTGGGGGTGCGGTCGGTCGCCGTGTTCAGCGACGCCGACGCCGGTGCCCGGCACGTGCGGGAGGCCGACACGGCGGTGCGGATCGGCCCCCCGCCGGCCCGCGAGAGCTACCTGCGCGTCGACCGGCTGCTGGAGGCCGCCGCCCGGACCGGCGCCCGGGCCGTCCACCCCGGGTACGGGTTCCTCGCGGAGAACGCCGCGTTCGCGCGGGCCTGCGCCGACGCGGGGCTGGTCTTCATCGGGCCGCCCGCCGACGCGATCTCCCTGATGGGCGACAAGATCCGCGCGAAGGAGACCGTACGGGCGGCCGGCGTCCCGGTCGTGCCCGGCTCCTCGGGCAGCGGCCTGAGCGACGGCGAACTGGCCGACGCGGCGCGGGAGATCGGCATGCCGGTGCTGCTGAAGCCCTCGGCGGGCGGCGGCGGCAAGGGCATGCGCCTGGTGCGGGCCGAGGCCGCGCTGGCGGACGAGATCGCGGCGGCCCGCCGGGAGGCGCGGGCGTCGTTCGGCGACGACACGCTGCTGGTGGAGCGGTGGATCGACCGGCCCCGGCACATCGAGATCCAGGTCCTCGCCGACGGCCACGGCAACGTCGTGCACCTCGGGGAGCGGGAGTGCTCCCTCCAGCGCCGCCACCAGAAGGTCATCGAGGAGGCGCCGTCCGTCCTGCTGGACGAGGGGACGCGCGCCGCGATGGGCGAGGCGGCCGTCCAGGCGGCCCGCTCGTGCGACTACCGGGGCGCGGGGACGGTGGAGTTCATCGTCCCGGGCGGCGACCCCACCCAGTACTACTTCATGGAGATGAACACCCGCCTCCAGGTCGAGCACCCGGTGACCGAGCTGGTCACGGGCCTGGACCTGGTGGAGTGGCAGTTGCGCGTCGCGGCCGGCGAGGAGCTGCCGTTCCGGCAGGAGGACATCGCCCTCACCGGGCACGCGGTGGAGGCCCGCGTCTGCGCCGAGGAGCCGGCGCGCGGCTTCCTCCCGTCCGGCGGCACGGTCCTCGCGCTGCGCGAGCCGCAGGGCGCGGGGGTGCGGACGGACTCGGGGCTGAGCGTCGGCACCGAGGTGTCCAGCCTGTACGACCCGATGCTGTCGAAGGTCGTCGCCCACGGCCCGGACCGGGCCACCGCCCTGCGCAGGCTGCGCGCCGCCCTCGCGGACACGGTCACGCTCGGCGTGCCGACGAACGCCGGGTTCCTGCGCCGCCTCCTGGCCCACCCGGACGTGGTGGCGGGCGAGATGGACACGGGCCTGGTGGAGCGGGAGGCCGACGCGCTGGTCCCGGACGGGGTGCCGGAGGAGGTGTACGAGGCGGCGGCGGCCGTGCGGGAGGAGGCGCTCGCCGCGCGGCCGGACGCGCGCGGGTGGACCGACCCGTTCTCCGTGCCGAGCGGGTGGCGGCTGGGCGGCGAGCGGCTACCGGTCACCCACCACCTGCGGGTCGCGGGGCTCGAACCCGTCACCCACCGGGCGCGCGCCACGGACCGTACGGTGACCGCCGACCGGGTGACGGTCACGCTGGACGGCGTGACGCACGCGTTCCACCGCGCCGGCACCTGGCTCGGCCGGGACGGGGACGGCTGGAACGTCCTGGACCACGACCCGGTCGCCGCCTCCCTCACCCGTTCGGCGCACGCCGGGGCCGACGCGCTCACCGCGCCGATGCCCGGCACGGTCACGGTGGTGAAGGTGGCCGTGGGCGACGGGGTGACGGCCGGGCAGGGGCTGGTCGTGGTGGAGGCGATGAAGATGGAACACGTCATCTCCGCCCCGCACGACGGCACGGTCGTCGAGCTGGACGTCACGCCCGGGACGACGGTCGCCATGGACCAGGTGCTCGCCGTCGTCGAACCGCACGCCCCGGAGGAGGACGCGACATGACCGGTGGACTCCCGATGGAGGTTCCCGCGCCGGGGCTGCCCGCGCGCGTGCGGATCCACGAGGTGGGCCCGCGTGACGGGCTGCAGAACGAGCCGGGCGTCGTGCCGACCGGGGTGAAGGCCGAGTTCGTCCGCCGCCTCGCGGACGCCGGGCTGGACACGGTCGAGGCGACCAGCTTCGTCCACCCCAGGTGGGTGCCGCAGTTGGCCGACGCCGAGCAGTTGTTCCCGCTCGTGCGCGACCTGGACGTGCGCCTGCCGGTGCTCGTGCCGAACGAGCGGGGGCTGGACCGGGCGCTCGCGCTGGGGGCCCGCGAGGTCGCCGTGTTCGCCAGCGCGACCGAGTCGTTCGCCCGGGCCAACCTGAACCGCACGGTGGACGAGTCGCTCGCCATGTTCGAGCCGGTCGTCGCCCGCGCCAAGGCGGAGGGGCTGGCGGTGCGCGGCTACCTGTCGATGTGCTTCGGGGACCCGTGGGAGGGTCCCGTCCCCGTCGAACGGGTCGTCGGCGTCGCCCGCCGCCTGGCCGACCTGGGGTGCGACGAGCTGAGCCTCGGGGACACGATCGGCGTGGCCACGCCCGGCCACGTGGCGGCCCTGTTGACGGCCCTGGGCGCGGCCGGCGTGCCGGCGTCCGCGCTCGCCGTGCACTTCCACGACACGTACGGGCAGGCCCTCGCCAACACGTTCGCCGCGCTCCAGCACGGCGTGACCACCGTCGACGCCTCCGCGGGCGGGCTCGGCGGCTGCCCCTACGCCAAGTCCGCCACCGGGAACCTCGCCACCGAGGACCTCGTGTGGATGCTCCACGGCCTCGGCATCGAGACCGGGGTCGATCTGGGCCGGCTGACCGCCACGAGCGTGTGGCTGGCCGAGGAGCTGGGCCGCCCGAGCCCGTCCCGTACCGTCCGCGCCCTCTCCCACAAGGAGTGACCCCCATGCCCCTGGACCACCGGCTCTCCGCCGAGCACGAGGAACTGCGCCGCACCGTCGAGGAGTTCGCCCACGACGTGGTGGCGCCGAAGATCGGCGACTTCTACGAGCGCCACGAGTTCCCGTACGAGATCGTGCGGGACATGGGCCGCATGGGCCTGTTCGGCCTGCCGTTCCCCGAGGAGTACGGCGGGATGGGCGGCGACTACCTGGCGCTGGGCATCGCCCTGGAGGAGTTGGCCCGCGTCGACTCGTCGGTGGCCATCACCCTGGAGGCGGGCGTCTCGCTGGGCGCGATGCCGATCCACCGGTTCGGCACGGAGGAGCAGAAGCGGGAGTGGCTGCCGCGGCTGTGTTCCGGGGAGGTGCTGGGCGCGTTCGGGCTGACCGAGCCGGAGTGCGGCTCGGACGCGGGCGGGACGCGCACGACGGCCGTGCGGGACGGCGACGAGTGGGTGATCAACGGCACGAAGTGCTTCATCACCAACTCCGGCACGGACATCACGGGCCTGGTGACGGTGACCGCCGTGACGGGCCGCAAGCCGGACGGCCGCCCGGAGATCTCGTCCATCATCGTCCCGTCGGGCACGCCGGGCTTCACCGTCGCCGCGCCGTACTCGAAGGTCGGCTGGAACGCCTCGGACACGCGTGAGCTGTCGTTCTCCGACGTCCGCGTGCCCGTGACGAACCTGCTGGGCGAGGAGGGCCGCGGGTACGCGCAGTTCCTCCGCATCCTGGACGAGGGCCGCATCGCGATCGCGGCGCTGGCCACGGGCCTGGCGCAGGGCTGTGTCGACGAGTCGGTGAGGTACGCGAAGGAACGTCACGCCTTCGGCCGGCCCATCGGGGACAACCAGGCGATCCAGTTCAAGCTGGCCGACATGGAGATGCGGGCGCACATGGCCCGGATCGGCTGGCGGGACGCGGCGTCCCGGCTGGTGCTGGGCGAGCCGTTCAAGAAGGAGGCGGCGCTGGCGAAGCTGTACTCGTCGACCGTCGCCGTCGACAACGCGCGGGAGGCGACGCAGATCCACGGCGGGTACGGCTTCATGAACGAGTACCCGGTGGCGCGGATGTGGCGGGACTCCAAGATCCTGGAGATCGGCGAGGGCACGAGCGAGGTGCAGCGCATGCTCATCGCCCGCGAACTGGGCCTTTCGGCCTGACGGTTCCCCCCTGGGCGCGCCCCGCGAGCCCGAAGGCCCTTGTAGGCCAGGAGGGGGGCGCGACGGGTGGGGCGGAAGCCCCCTGCGGGCCGGGAGGGGACGGTGCCCCGTGGGCCACTCCTGGAGCCGAAGACCCTGTAGCCGGGAGGGGGACGGTGCTCCCGTGGGCTGCTCGTGGAGCCGAAGGGTCACACGGCTCATGAGGCCGAGGCCCCTTGCGGGCCGGGAGGGGGACGGTGCTCCCGTGGGCCGCTCGTGAAGCCGAAAGGTCACACGGCTCATGAGGCCGAGGCCCCTTGCGGGCCGGGAGGGGGACGGCACCCCTGTGGGCCACTCCTGGAGCCGAAGTCCCTGCGGGTCGGGAGGGGGACGGCGCTCCCGTGGGCCGCTCGTGGAGCCGAAGGGGCGCGCGGGTGTCGAGGGGGCGATCGCGCGGAGGCGCGAAGCGCTGAGCACGTTCGCCGTCTCGACACCCGCTCACAGCGCCCCGGAGGCGGAACGAGCTCAAAAGAAGGACCGCCCTCTGGACAAGATCTGAGGTTAGGCTAACCTACCTTCGAACTTGCCCAGTGGCCGGAATCCGGCCGTACGAAAGCGACCCCGCCATGCCCAGCAACGCCCGAGCCACCCACCTGACCCGACGTGGACTCCTCGCCGCGGGAGGCGCCCTGGGGCTGGGCGCCGCGCTCGCCGCGTGCGGCAAGGACGAGGGCGCCGAGAAGTCCGGCGGCGCGGACGCCGCGGCGACGTCGGGCCCGTGGAAGTTCACCGATGACCGGGGTGTCGTGGCGGAGGCCAAGGCCACTCCGAAGAACATCGTCGCCTTCACGGGCATGGCGGCGGCGCTGCACGACTTCGGCGTCGAGGTGAAGGGCGTCTTCGGCCCGACGAAGACCGCCGACGGCAAGCCCGACGTCCAGGCCGGCGACCTCGACATCGCCAAGGTCAAGATCATCGGCAACGTCTGGGGCGAGTTCAACATCGAGGAGTACATCAAGCTCCAGCCCGAGGTCCTCATCACGGACATGTGGGAGAAGGACGCGCTCTGGTACGTGCCGGACGAGTCCAAGGACAAGATCCTCAAGCTGGCCCCGAGCGTCGCCCTGTGGGCCGCCGACCAGTCGATGCCGAAGGTGCTCCAGCGCCACGCCGACCTGGCGAAGAGCCTGGGCGGCGACGTGACGTCGAAGAAGGTCACCGACAGCAAGGCCCGCTTCGAGGCCGCCGCCGCGCGGCTGCGCGCCGCCGCCAAGGCCAAGCCGGAGATCAAGGTCCTCATCGGTTCGGCCAGCGCCGACCTGTTCTACGTCTCCACCCCGGCCCGCCCCACCGACACCCTGTACTTCAAGGAGCTCGGCGTGAACGTCGTCGTGCCCACGAAGCTCGACCAGGGCGGCTGGTTCGAGGGCCTGAGCTGGGAGAACGTCGACAAGTACAAGGCCGACATCATCATGATGGACAACCGCAGCTCGGCCATCCAGCCCAAGGACCTCGCCTCCAAGCCGACCTGGGCGCAGCTTCCCGCCGTCAAGGCCGGCCAGGTCATCCCCCGTGTCACGGAGCCCATCTACTCGTACGAGAAGTGCGCCCCGCTGCTGGAGGACCTCGCCAAGGCGATCGAGAACGCGAAGAAGGTGGCCTGACCCCATGACGACCGCCGAGACCGCCGCACTGCCGTTCAACTTCTTCCCCCTCCAGGTCGTACGGACGCGGCGGCTCGGGCCGTCGCTGGTCCGCGTGACCTTCACCGGCGCCGGTGACGAGGACCTGTCGGGCTTCGCCTCCGGGGGCCGGGACCAGAGCCTGTCGCTGTTCCTGCCGCATCCGGGCCAGCCGGAGCCGGTCGTGCCGGCCGTCGTCGACGGCGACCTGTACGGCGCGCTGGGCGCGTGGCGGGCCATGCCGGACGACGTGCGGGCCGTCATGCGCTCGTACACGGTGCGGGAGCAGCGCCGGGCCGACGACGGGACGACGGAGGTCGACATCGACTTCGCCGTCCACGAGGACGGCGGCCCCGCCTGCCGTTGGGCGCTGCGGGCGGCCCAGGGCGACCGCGTGGCCGTCCTGGGTCCGACCGTGGAGGACAACACCGGCGTCCGTTTCCGGTTGCCGGAGGACGCCGACGAGGTGCTGATGTGGGCCGACGAGACGGCGCTGCCCGCCGCCTCGGCGATCCTGGAGTGGCTGCCGGCCGGGACCAGGGTCCGGGTGTGGCTGGAGGTCCCGCACGCCGGCGACCGGATCCAGCCGCGCACCGCGGCGGACGCGACGGTGACCTGGCTCGTGCGGGACGAGGGTGCGCCCTCGGCCGTCGAGGCGGTCCGCGCGGCCGGGGTGTCCGGTTCGGCGCCGTACGTGTGGCTCGCGGGCGAGTCCGGTTCGGTGAAGGCTTTGCGTCGTCATTTCGTGAACGAGCGCCAGGTGGATCGCCGCCGCGTCACGTTCGTCGGATACTGGCGCAAGGGCCTGAGCGAGGACGCCCTGCGCGAGGCCCCGGAGACCGAGCCCGAGACCGCCGACCAGGCGTAGGAACCGTCCGCCGCGCCCATCACCGCAGTTCACGCCGTACCCGTGGGGGCGAGCGACGTTGCGAGATCAACTTAGGTTAGGCTAACCTAAGTAACACAACGTCCCTCGCCCCTCACCCTGTCCTGAGGGACGCCCAAGTCCCCGCATCCGGGAGGATGTCGCATGCGCTCGCACCTGCTCAATGACGCGACGGCGGAACAGTACCGACGTTCCGTCACCGAAGGAGTCGAGCGGGTGGCGCGCAAACTCGCCACCACGCGGCGCCCGTTCACCGGAGTCACCCCCGACGACCTCGCACCGCTCGTCTCCGCCGTCGACCTCGACCGGCCCCTGGGCGACACCTCCGCCGCCCTGGACGAGCTGGAGGAGCTGTACCTCCGGGACGCCGTCTACTTCCACCACCCCCGCTACCTGGGCCACCTCAACTGCCCGGTCGTCATCCCGGCCGTGCTCGGCGAGGCGGTCCTCTCGGCGGTCAACTCCTCCCTGGACACGTGGGACCAGAGCGCCGGCGGAACGCTGATCGAGCGCCGCCTCGTCGACTGGACCGCCGAGCGCATCGGCCTCGGACCCTCCGCCGACGGCGTGTTCACCAGCGGCGGCACCCAGTCCAACCTCCAGGCGCTGCTCCTGGCCCGCGAAGAGGCCAAGACGGACGACCTGACGAAACTGCGCATCTTCACCTCCGAGTGCAGCCACTTCAGCGTCCAGAAGTCCGCGCAGCTCCTCGGCCTCGGCCGGTCCGCCGTCGTGTCGATCCCCTGCGACCGCGACAAGCGCATGCAGAGCGTCGTCCTCGCCGCCGAGCTGGCCCGCTGCGCCGCCGAGGGCCTCGTGCCGATGGCGATCGTCGCCACGGCCGGCACCACCGACTTCGGCTCCATCGACCCGCTGCCCGAGATCGCCGCGCTGGCCGCCGAGTACGGCGCGTGGATGCACGTCGACGCCGCCTACGGCTGCGGGCTGCTCGCCTCCCCCACCCGCCGCTCCCTCCTGGACGGCATCGAGCGCGCCGACTCCGTCACCGTCGACTACCACAAGTCGTTCTTCCAGCCCGTCAGCTCCTCCGCCGTGCTGGTCCGCGACCGGGCGACGCTGCGCCACGCCACGTACCACGCGGACTACCTCAACCCGCGTCGCACCGTCGAGGAGCGGATCCCCAACCAGGTCGACAAGTCGCTGCAGACGACCCGCCGCTTCGACGCGCTCAAGTTGTGGCTGACGCTGCGCGTCATGGGCGCCGACGGCATCGGCCAGCTCTTCGACGAGGTGTGCGACCTGGCCGCGGCCGGCTTCGACCTGCTCGCCGCCGACCCCCGGTACGACGTGGTGGTCCGGCCGTCGCTGTCCACGCTCGTCTTCCGCTACGTCCCGGCCGCCGTCACCGCCCCCGCGGAGATCGACCGCGCCAACCTGCACGCCCGCAAGGCGCTGTTCGCGTCGGGCGAGGCCGTCGTCGCCGGCACGAAGGTCGGTGGCCGCCAGTACCTGAAGTTCACCCTGCTCAACCCCGAGACGACCGTGCACGACATCGCCGCCGTCCTCGATCTGATAGCCGGCCACGCCGAGCAGTACCTGGGAGAGAACCTTGTCCACGCCTCTTGACCTCATCGGTATCGGACTGGGTCCGTTCAACCTGGGCCTCGCCTGCCTGACCGAGCCCATCGCGGAGCTCGACGGCCTGTTCCTGGAGTCGAAGCCGGACTTCGAGTGGCACTCGGGGATGTTCCTCGAGGGCGCCCACCTCCAGACGCCGTTCATGTCGGACCTCGTCACGCTCGCCGACCCCACCTCGCCGTACTCCTTCCTCAACTACCTGAAGGAGAAGGGCCGGCTGTACTCGTTCTACATCCGCGAGAACTTCTATCCGCTGCGCGCCGAGTACAACGACTACTGCCGCTGGGCCGCCGGGAAACTGGGCAACGTCCGCTTCGGCACGACCGTCACCCGCGTCGAGTACGACGAGGCCGCCGAGGTGTACGCGGTCCACACGGACGCCGGCGACACGTTCCGCGCCCGCCACCTCGTCCTGGGCACCGGCACCCCGCCGTACGTCCCCGACGCCTGCCGGGACCTGGGCGGCGACTTCCTCCACAACTCCCGGTACATGCGGGGCCGGGACGCCCTCAAGGCGAAGAAGTCGATCACCCTCGTCGGCAGCGGCCAGAGCGCGGCGGAGATCTACTACGACCTGCTCTCCGAGATCGACGTCCACGGCTACCAGTTGAACTGGGTGACCCGCTCCCCGCGCTTCTTCCCGCTGGAGTACACCAAGCTCACGCTGGAGATGACGTCCCCCGAGTACATCGACTACTTCCACGCCCTGCCCGAGGAGACCCGCTACCGGCTGGAGGCCCAGCAGAAGGGCCTCTTCAAGGGCATCAACGGCGAGCTCATCGACGCCATCTTCGACCTGCTGTACCAGAAGAACCTGAACGGCCCCGCCCCCACGCGCCTGCTCACCAACTCGTCGCTGAACACCGCGTCGTACGACGCGGCGACCGGCACGTACACCCTGGGCCTGCGCCAGGAGGAGCAGGGCAAGGAGTACGAGATCCGCACCGAGGGCCTCGTCCTGGCCACCGGCTACAAGTACCGCGTGCCCGCGTTCCTGGAGCCCGTGCACGACCGGCTCAAGTGGGACGGGCACGGCCGGTTCGACATCGCCCGCAACTACTCCATCGACGTCACGGGCCGCGGCGTGTTCCTGCAGAACGCCGGGGTCCACGCCCACTCGATCACCTCCCCCGACCTGGGCATGGGGGCGTACCGCAACTCCTACATCATCCGTGAGCTGCTGGGGACCGAGTACTACCCCGTCGAGAAGTCCATCGCGTTCCAGGAGTTCACCGTATGAGCACCACCGGCACCACCGCCGCGCACGCGGCGCCCGGCATAGGCACCTTCACGTTCCGCCCGCTCGACCCGCTGGCCGACGCCGAGCTGGTGCACCGCTGGGTCACCCACCCCAAGGCGTCCTACTGGCTGATGCAGGACCACCGGCTGGAGGACGTCGAGCGGGACTACATGGCCATCGCCGCGCACCCGCACCACGACGCGTTCCTCGGCCTCCACGACGGGGAGCCGGCGTTCCTGATGGAGCGCTACGACCCCGCGCGGGTCGAGCTGGTCGGCCTGTACGACCCGCTCCCCGGCGACGTCGGCATGCACTTCCTGGTCGCCCCGACCGACACCCCGGTCCACGGCTTCACCCGCGCCGTGATCACCGCCGTGATGGCCGAACTGTTCCGCGACCCGGCCACCGCCCGCGTCGTCGTCGAGCCGGACGTCCGCAACACCGCCGTCCACGCCCTCAACGAGGCGGTCGGCTTCGTCCCCGTCGACAAGATCGTCAAGCCCGAGAAGGAGGCACTGCTGAGCGTGTGCACCCGCGAGGCGTTCGAGGCGGCCGTGGGGGCCGCTCGATGAGCGCCCCCGCGTACCGCGCGGCCGGCGCCGTCGCCCACCTCACCCCCGAGCGCTGGGCGCACGCCAACCGCCTCCTCGTCCGCAAGGCCCTCGCCGAGTTCTCCCACGAGCGGCTGCTCGACCCGCAGCCGCTGGGCGAGGGCCGCTACCGGGTCCTCAGCGACGACGGCACCACCGAGTACCGCTTCACCGCCGGCCGGTTCGCCCTGGACCACTGGCAGGTGTACGCCGACTCCATCAGCCGCCACCGCGACGGCAAGGAGCTGCCGGTCGACGCGCTGGAGTTCGTCATCGAGCTGCGCGGCGCGCTGGGCCTGAGCGACGAGATCCTCCCCGTGTACCTGGAGGAGATCTCCTCGACCCTCTCCGGCACGGCGTACAAGTCCGCCAAACCGCCGGTGACCGCCGCCGAGCTGGCGGCGTCGGACTTCCAGGCCGTCGAGACGGGCATGACCGAGGGCCACCCGTGCTTCGTCGCCAACAACGGCCGGCTCGGCTTCGGCGGCGACGAGTACCACGCGTACGCGCCGGAGGCGGCGAGCCCGCTGCGGCTCGTCTGGCTGGCCGCGCACCGGGACCGCGCCGCCTTCACGGCCGGCGCGGACATCGAGTACGACGCGTTCGTCCGCGCCGAGCTGGGCGACGCCACCGTCGACGCCTTCGCCCGCACGCTCGCCGAGCGGGGCCTGGACATGGCCGACTACCTCCTCGTGCCGGTCCACCCCTGGCAGTGGTGGAACAAGCTGACCGTCACCTTCGCCGCGGAGATCGCCCAGCAGCGGCTGGTGTACCTCGGCGAGGGCGACGACGCGTACCTGGCGCAGCAGTCGATCCGTACGTTCTTCAACACCTCGGACCCGGCCAAGCACTACGTCAAGACGGCCCTGTCGGTGCTGAACATGGGCTTCATGCGGGGCCTGTCCGCCGCGTACATGCAGGCCACGCCCGCCATCAACGACTGGCTGGCGAACCTGATCGACCGCGACGACGTGCTGCGCGCGGCCCGCTTCTCGATCATCCGGGAGCGCGCGGCGGTCGGCTACCGGCACCTGGAGTACGAGGCGGCCACCGACCGGTACTCGCCCTACCGCAAGATGCTCGCCGCGCTGTGGCGGGAGAGCCCGGTGCCGTCCCTGGAGCCGGGGCAGCGGCTGGCCACGATGGCGTCGCTGCTCCACGTCGACCACGAGGGCGCGTCGTTCGCCGGCGCGCTGATCGCGGAGTCGGGCCTCGCCCCGGACCGGTGGCTGCGCCGCTACCTGGACGCGTACCTGCTGCCGATCCTGCACACCTTCTACGCGTACGACCTGGCGTGGATGCCGCACGGCGAGAACGTGATCCTCGTCATCGAGGACGGCGCGGTCCAGCGGGCGATCTTCAAGGACATCGCCGAGGAGATCGTCGTCATGGACCCGCACGCGGTGCTGCCGCCAGCCGTGGAGCGCATCCGGGTCGAGGTGCCCGAGGACCAGAAGCTGCTGTCGGTCTTCACCGACGTCTTCGACTGCTTCTTCCGCTTCCTGGGCGCCACGCTGGACGCCGACGGCGTCCTCGACGAGGAGTCGTTCTGGCGGACGGTCGCCGAGTGCGTCACGGCGTACCAGGAGTCGCGGCCGGAGCTGGCGGACAGGTTCGCGCAGTACGACGTCTTCGCGGAGGAGTTCACGCTGTCCTGCCTGAACCGGCTCCAGCTGCGCAACAACCGGCAGATGGTGGACCTGGCGGACCCGTCCGCGGCGCTCCAGCTCGTCGGGACGCTGCGGAACCCGATCGCCAAGTACCGCCCGTAGGGGCGCCCCGGACCGGCCGGGGCCCGGAGGAGTACGGTCCTCCTCCGGGCCCCGGTTTCGTCGTTTCCCGACCCCTCCGGTCTAGACCAGGCCCGTTTTTGCTTACGATCATGACGACTCCTGCCCGATAACGGGCAGATTTCTTGCGGAGGCGCCCCTTCACCCCGCAATATCTACGGGTGCTCGATCGCCGCCCGTCACATGACGACCTCATCGACCACCTGGTGCGCAGCACCGCGCTCCAGCGCGGCGAGGCCGCCCGGGTGGTGCTCGACGTGCTGGCGTACTTCGACGAGACGACGGAGGAGTTCGTCCGCCGCCGCCACCGGGAGCTCCAGGCCGCCGGGGCGGTGAACGCGGAGATCTTTGAACGCATCGCGGCGGAGCTGCCGCACCGCGCCGTGGCGCCACCGGAGCTCTCGCTCCGGCAACTGCGCCGCATCGTCTACGGCTGAACCGGCCGGACCGGACCGGTCGGCCCGACCGGGCCAGTCGATCCGACCGGGCCGGACCGTCCGGACGGGAAGCGCCCGGGCACACACCCAAAACCAGGAGGGGTACCAACTCTATGTGCGGAATTGTCGGTTATATCGGTAAGCGTGATGTCGCCCCGCTGCTGCTGGAGGGCCTCCAGCGGCTGGAGTACCGCGGCTACGACTCCGCCGGTGTCGTGATCACCAGCCCGAAGTCCTCGGGCCTGAAGATGGTCAAGGCCAAGGGCCGCGTCCGCGACCTGGAGGCGCGCATCCCCAAGCGCTTCACCGGCACCACCGGCATCGCCCACACGCGCTGGGCCACGCACGGCGCGCCGAGCGACCACAACGCGCACCCGCACCTGGACCCCGAGAACAAGGTCGCGGTCGTCCACAACGGCATCGTCGACAACGCCGCCGAGCTGCGCGCCAAGCTGGAGGCGGACGGCGTCGTCTTCGCGTCGGAGACGGACACCGAGGTCCTCACCCACCTGATCGCCCGCTCGCAGGCCGCCACGTTGGAGGAGAAGGTCCGCGAGGCACTGAAGGTCGTCGAGGGCACGTACGGCATCGCCGTGCTGCACGCCGACTTCAACGACCGCATCGTGGTCGCCCGCAACGGCTCCCCGGTCGTCCTCGGCATCGGCGAGAAGGAGATGTTCGTCGCCTCCGACGTCGCCGCCCTGGTCGCCCACACCCGCCAGGTCGTCACGCTCGACGACGGCGAGATGGCCACCCTGAAGGCCGACGACTTCCGCACCTACACCACGTCGGGCGCGTCCACCACCGCGACGCCGGAGACCGTGGAGTGGGAGGCCGCCTCGTACGACATGGGCGGCCACGACACGTACATGCACAAGGAGATCTCCGAGCAGCCCGACGCGGTGGACCGCGTGCTGCGCGGACGCATCGACGACCGGTTCTCCACCGTGCACCTGGGCGGGCTGAATCTGGACGCCCGCGAGGCCCGCACGATCCGCCGGATCAAGATCCTCGGCTGCGGCACCTCGTACCACGCCGGCATGATCGGCGCGAGCCTCATCGAGGGCATGGCGCGCATCCCCGCCGACGCCGAGCCGGCCTCCGAGTTCCGCTACCGCAACCCGGTCGTCGACCCCGACACGCTGTACGTCGCCGTCTCCCAGTCCGGCGAGACGTACGACGTGCTCGCCGCCGTCCAGGAGCTGAAGCGCAAGGGCGCCCGCGTCCTCGGCGTCGTCAACGTCGTCGGCTCGGCCATCGCCCGCGAGGCCGACGGCGGCGTGTACGTCCACGCCGGGCCGGAGGTCTGCGTGGTCTCCACCAAGTGCTTCACCAACACCGTGGTCGCCTTCGCGCTGCTCGCCCTGCACCTCGGCCGCATCCGCGACCTGTCCGTCACGGACGGCAAGCGGATCATCGAGGGCCTGCGCAAGCTGCCGGAGCAGATCGGCGAGATCCTCAAGCTGGAGGACGAGATCAAGGAGCTGGCCGCCGCGTACGCGGGCGCCCAGTCCATGATGTTCATCGGCCGGGTGCGCGGCTACCCGGTGGCGCTCGAGGCCTCCCTGAAGCTCAAGGAGATCTCGTACATCCACGCCGAGGCGTACCCGGCGTCCGAGCTGAAGCACGGCCCGCTCGCGCTGATCGAGCCGGCGCTGCCGACCGTCGCGATCGTCCCGGACGACGACCTGCTGGAGAAGAACCGCGCCGCCCTGGAGGAGATCAAGGCCCGCAGCGGGCGCATCCTCGCCGTCGCGCACCAGGAGCAGGAGAAGGCCGACCACACGATCGTCGTGCCGAAGAACGAGGACGAGCTGGACCCGATCCTCATGGGCATCCCGCTCCAGCTCTTCGCGTACCACACGGCCCTCGCCATGGGCCGGGACATCGACAAGCCGCGCAACCTGGCGAAGTCCGTCACGGTCGAGTAGCCGGTACGTCCCCCACGTGCCCCGGGCCCGGGGCCCGGCCGCCTCGGCGTCCGGGTCCCGGGCCCCGTCGCGTCCGGAGGCGGCCTACACGGCGCGCAGCAGGTACTTGGTGCGGAAGCCGCTGCCCGTGGAGCAGTCCAGGGTGCTCTGCGTGGAGGTGTAGGTGAAGCCGGTCGGGACGGTGCACGCCCACAGGCCCGTCACGGGCGTGTGCAGCAGGTACTTGGTGCGGAAACCACTGCCCGTGGAGCAGTCCAGGGTGCTCTGCGTGGAGGTGTAGGTGAAGCCCGGCATGGTGGTGCAGGCCCACAGGTTGTCGGCGGGCGGCTGGACGTAGTACTCGGTGGTGAAGCCGCCGCCGGTGGAACAGCCGAGCGTGCTCCGGGCGCTGGTGTACGTGTAGCCGGACGGGACGGTGCAGGACCAGAATCCCGAGGCCGCCGCCGTGCCGCCCGCCTCGGCGGCGGGCGCGGGCGCCTCGGCGACGGAGGCGGGCGCCGTGTCGGGGGCGGGGGCGGCGGCGGCCGGGGTGACGGCCGTGGCGACGGCGAGGGCGGCGGTGGCCGCGGCGGCGAGCAGCGTGCGCGGGATCGTTCGCAGCATGGGAGGCACTCCTGGTGGACGGTCCATCGGGCAGAGCCAACGGGTGGGGGGTCGACCGGGGGTCTGACCCGTGCCCCGGCCGCCGCAGAGCGCGCGCTGGAAGACTGTCAGCGGCACTCGCCCCGGACAAGTGCCCCTCCCCCGCGGTCCGCCGCCTTTCGGCCGCCCCGGCGTCCCGGCCGACCTGCGGGCCGGCCGGAGCGCACCGCTCCCGTCAGGGCTTTCGGCGCGACCGGAACGGCGCGGACCGCGCCCCCGGCCGCCGGGTCACCGCACGGTCGGGCTGGAGTGCACCCGGCGACGGGCGGTTCGAACGGAACGCGTCACCGCGCGGTCGGGTTGAAGTGCACCTCCGGGTGGTCCGCCGTGGGCCCGTCGAGGAGCGGCCGGGGCAGGCCCCGCAGGTGCAGGTCGAAGAAGGCCGCGACGTACGCGCGGACCAGTTCCACGGCGCGCTCGGCGCGGATCGTCGGCTGGGTCGGCGCGTCGTACGGGATGCCGAGCTGGTCGAAGAGGATCGGTATGTCCGAGAACGTCAGGTGGTCGGTGCCCTCCACGCTGAGCCAGCGCTTCCAGCCGTCGAGGTTCCGCCACGCCTCGTCCCAGGTGGGGTCCTGACTGCCGGGCAGGTGCACGCCGGTGTGGGTGCCGAGCATCATGAACGGGCGCCCGTCGAGCCCGCCGGCCGGTACCGGGTCGCCGAACGAGCCGTCCATGTTGACCCCCGCGCGCACGCGGGGGTCCTGGGCCATGACGGAGGCCGCCGAGGCGCCGCCCAGGGAGTGGCCCGCGGCGCCGATCCGCTTCCGGTCGACGATCGAGGCGTGCCGCCAGGCGGGGCGCGGCCCGGCCAGCCGGTCCAGGACGAACGCGATGTCCTGGCCGCGGTTCACCGTGGCCTTCCGCATGTCCTCCAGCGTCTCGGCCTTCTCGCAGGCCACGCAGGTCAGGACGCGTCCGCCGGGGAAGACCGCACCGGCCGCCTCGTGGGCGTGGTCGACGACGGCGACGACGTAGCCGCGGCTGGCGAGGTCCTCGGCGAGGGTGGTCAGCGTGTACCGGGGCCCGCCGAAGCCGGGCGACAGCACGACCAGCGGGTGCCGGCCGCGCTCCGGGCGGGCACCGGCGACGCTGTGGGTGCGGGTGGCGGCCAGCTTGGCGGCGGCCTCGGGGTCGCGGGCGCCGACGGCCTCCAGCAGCAGCCGCGCCTCGCGCGGGTCCGCGTACGGGGCGGGGGCGCCGGCGGCGGACCGGGCGGGGTAGTACAAGTCGACCATCAGCTCGCGGGGCCGCTCGGGCACCCACAGGTCGGCGCGCGACCGGTCGACGAGGTGGAGGGTGTCCCGCCCGACCGGAAAGGCCCCGGTGGGCCGGGGCAGCAGCACTCCTTCGGCGGACCGCTGGGCGGCCTGGTCGGTGGTGGTGGCGGTGACGGTCGTGACGGGGGGCGGGGTCTGCGCGGCCGCCGGGGCGGCGGCGGTGAGGGCGATGACGAGGGCCGCGGCGGCGGCCGTGCGCAGAGTACGTGGCGACTTCATGGGCAGGACGCTAGGCGGACGGCGGGGGCCGGGTCGTCGTCCTCCGGTCCGGGAGCCGTACACCCGGGGAGTGATCTCCCGTACGCCCGGAGGTTGTTGACGCGGCGTCACCGTACGACCGAGGTGGCAGGCGGGGGCGGGGAGGGCCGCGACCGGACGAGCGCGCAGCGCCCGGGGCGAGCGCGGGACGACCGGGGCGGGCACGGGACGGCGGGGCGGGCGAAGGGCAGACGGGCGGGCGGGCGGGCGGGCGGGCGGGCGGGCGGGCGGGCGGGTACGGAACGACCGAGGCGGCAGAGACGACCGAGGCGAGCGCGGGACGGACGAGGCGAACGCAGGGGGAGCGCGAGGCGGTCGAGGTGACCGAGGAGCAGCCGAGGCGAGCCCAGGAGGACCGGGACGACCGGGGCCGGGCGCGGGGTGGCCGGGGTGAGCGCAGGACGGACGGGGCGACCGGGCGAGCGCGGGACGGCCGGGGTGGAGGCGCCGTCCGCCGCAACGGGCCTCCTGCACGGTCGCGCGGCTTCCCGCCCCCTCAAGCGCTTCACAAGCGCACAAGCCACCTCCGACCGTGGCTTGATTTATCCGTGAACTATCTGGGGTGCGCTACGGGGCGCGGCGGGGCGCGCTACGGGATGACGACGACGGGCCGCTGCGCGCGGCGCGCGAGCCGGCCGGCGACGGAGCCGAAGATCCGCCCGGCGAGGCCGTGGGTGGAGCCGACGACGATGGCGTCGGCGGAGTACTCGCGGCCGACCTCCTCCAGTTCGTGGCAGATGTCGCCGCCGCGCTCGACGAGGATCCAGGGCACTTCGGACAGGTGGTCGGCGCAGGCCAGTTCCAGCCCCAGGACCTCGGTGCGGTGGTCGGGGACGTCGACGAAGACCGGCGGCTCGCAGCCGGCCCACACGGTGGTGGGCAGCCGGTTCGCGACGTGCACGATGATCAGACCGGACCCGGACCGGCGGGCCATGCCGATCGCGTACGCGAGCGCCCGCTCGCTGGAGGTCGAGCCGTCGAAGCCGACGACGACGCCGTGCTGGAACGCGGGGTCACATGCATGACGCGTGTCTGCCGCCGCCAGGGGGTCCACCGCCGAATCGGCGACCTGCCTGCGGTCGGCTGGTTCAGGGAATTCGTGACCGGCCATGGGTGTCTCGGCGAAGAAGGTCCTTGTGGGAGGGTTTCAAGGGGCGTCTGACAGCGGAGCCGTGTCCGGGAATCATCTTCCCCTGCCCATACCCCCAAGGGTACGGCGCCACTCCTCTCGTGCCCAGGGTCCGCCACCGCGCTCGCGGCGTTCCAGGAGCATGCACGAGCCCGCTCCTCGACGCAACGCCGGTTGGCCCCTACAGCAGTTTCGGAGGGTCACTCAGGATGCTCCCACAGTGACCGCCGTCACGGTACCCCCGGGTCTCCGCGACGGCTCCGGCCGCTCCGGGACGAGCGAGGCCCCACCCAGGACGAACGACACCCGACTCTTACAGTGGCCCACGCGCCACCGGGAATCCCGCCCCGCCCAGCCGGGCCACTGGTGCGCCCCCTCCCCCCGGCGGACCGGGTGGCGGCAGGCCGCCACAGGCGGCGTTCCGCCGCAGGATCGCGACGCCCGGGGCGGCCGGAACGTGGGCTCGGGCTCGGCCCGGGCCCCTGCCCTCTCGCTCCGCAGCACCGCCGCCTCGCCCGCCGCCCCGGGCGTCCCCCACCGCGCCGGAGCCGGTCCCGGACCGGGAGGCGTACCGCGCCGAGGTGGGGGTAGCGGGGCCGTACGGGGCGGCGGGCGCCCACCCGCGAGCCGTGCCAGAGCCGCGTCGGGGACGCGCCGGGAGCCGCGCGCGGATGGAGCCGGGGCGCCGCACGTGTCGCGAGGCTGACGGGTTCGCACACGCGGACCCATATGTTTTCAGCCAACTTCGGCGTACCCGCCGATCCTTGCCGGAATGGCCTGCGAACCCCCTTGCCACCTGGGAGATAAGGGCCGCGGCCGTCTCGCGCACCCTACGCGGATGGGCCATGAGCGTGAGACGCACTTCCCTGGGGGCCCCTGAGGGTGAAACGCTTCGTGATCGAATGCTTCACGCCAAGTTGCCTTGTCGACATAGCGCTGGATGCGGAACTTGTCATTCCGGCGCTGCGGGACGCAGTAGATTCGATCATGACTATCGGAGAACGGGGTCTCGTGCAAAACCGAGGGGAAACGTGCAGGAGCGACAGGACCTAGGAGACGCGAACACCGAGGGGGGCTTAGCGTCATGAGCCAGGACTCCGCCGCACCGGAGACCGGACGCAAACTGTCCGGACGCCGCCGTCGCGAGGTCGTCGCCGTCATGCTGTTCAGCGGCGGCCCCATCTTCGAGAGTTCCATCCCACTTTCGGTGTTCGGGGTTGACCGCCAGGACGCCGGAGTTCCGCGCTACAGGCTGCTGGTCTGCGCGGGCGAGGAAGGGCCACTGCGCACGACCGGGGGACTCGAACTCTCCGCACCGTACGGCCTGGAGGCGATCAGCAGAGCGGGCACCGTCGTCGTACCGGCCTGGCGGTCGATCACCTCGCCGCCACCCGCCGAGGCGCTCGACGCGCTGCGCCGCGCGCACGAGGAGGGAGCCAGGATCGTCGGCCTGTGCACCGGTGCCTTCGTGCTGGCCGCCGCCGGCTTACTGGACGGGCGGCCCGCCACCACGCACTGGATGTACGCGCCGACGCTCGCCAAGCGCTACCCGTCGGTCCACGTGGACCCGCGGGAGCTGTTCGTCGACGACGGCGACGTGCTGACGTCCGCGGGAACGGCGGCGGGCATCGACCTGTGCCTGCACATCGTGCGGACCGACCACGGCACGGAGGCGGCCGGCGCGCTCGCCCGGCGGCTCGTCGTGCCACCGCGCCGCAGCGGCGGCCAGGAGCGTTACCTGGACCGGTCCCTCCCGGAGGAGATCGGTGCCGACCCGCTGGCCGAGGTGGTGGCGTGGGCGCTGGAGCACCTCCACGAGCAGTTCGACGTGGAGACGCTCGCCGCCCGGGCGTACATGAGCCGGCGGACCTTCGACCGGAGGTTCCGCTCGCTCACCGGCAGCGCGCCGCTGCAGTGGCTGATCACCCAGCGGGTGCTCCAGGCGCAGCGGCTGCTGGAGACCTCCGACTACTCGGTCGACGAGGTCGCCGGACGCTGCGGCTTCCGCTCGCCCGTGGCGCTGCGCGGCCACTTCCGGCGCCAGCTCGGCTCGTCCCCGGCCGCGTACCGCGCCGCCTACCGGGCACGCCGCCCGCAGGGCGACGGGGCCGCGCCGGTCGGTGAGCCGCTCGTACCGCCGCAGGGCGCGGGCGGGCAGGGCGGGCACGGCCTGCGCCGTCCCACGGCGGGCGCCACGGCCGGCCTGGGCGGCGAGCCGGGCAAGCAGCACATGGACGCGCTGACGTCCGGCCGGGCCTCGCTGCCGGGCCAGCGCAGCGCGCCGTAACGCAGGACACGGCACGTCCCGAGGGGGCCGTCGGTGAGGGGAGCGCGAGACCACCCCGCCACCGGCGGCCCCCTTAAGGTGGACGCATGAACGATCGCATGGTGTGGATCGACTGCGAGATGACCGGGCTCTCGCTGACGGACGACGCACTCATCGAGGTGGCCGCGCTGGTCACCGACTCGGAACTGAACGTGCTCGGTCAGGGCGTGGACATCGTCGTCCGCCCGCCGGACGTGGCGCTGGAGACGATGCCGGACGTGGTGCGCGAGATGCACACCGCTTCCGGACTCCTCGACGAGCTCGCGGGCGGCACCACTCTCGCGGACGCGGAGGCGCAGGTCATGGCGTACATCCGCGAGCACGTCAAGGAGCCCGGCAAGGCCCCGCTGTGCGGCAACTCCGTCGGCACCGACCGCGGCTTCCTCGCCCGTGACATGCCCACGCTGGAGAGGTACCTCCACTACCGGATCGTCGACGTCTCCTCCGTCAAGGAGCTGGCCCGCCGCTGGTACCCGAGGGCGTACTACAACAGCCCGGAGAAGAACGGCAACCACCGGGCGCTCTCCGACATCCGCGAGTCCATCGCGGAGCTGCGGTACTACCGCGAGGCGATCTTCGTCCCGCAGCCCGGCCCCGACTCGGACACGGCGAAGACCATCGCGGCCCGCCACGTCCTCCCGGCGGAGCCCCCGAAGTAGGTCCCCGGACCGCCCCGGCACCGCCCCGAGGAAACGTGTGCGCGAGCACCCTCCAGGACCCTGTACACTTTTTCTCGGCCGGTCAGGAAAACGACCGGACATGGTGGGTGTAGCTCAGCTGGTAGAGCACCTGGTTGTGGTCCAGGATGCCGCGGGTTCGAGTCCCGTCACTCACCCTGATGAACGAAGGGCCGACCCGTGGAAACGGGTCGGCCCTTCGTCGTCGTGCCTTGCGACCGGTGGTGCGGCGGTCCGCCCGCGCCACCCCGGCCCCGCCGGACGGGCGCACCGGCCGCCGTTCGCGTACCGGCCGCCCCGTGGCCGCCGGTACGCGCACCGGCCGCCCGCGACCGCCGCAGTGGGCCGCCGGTACGCGAACGGGCCTCCGCCGCGGGCGCGGTCAGCGCATCCGCCGGCGGACCTGCTTCACCTCGCGGTCGAGGGCCCAGGCGTCGGCGACCGGGCCGAGGTGGTCGAGCTTGTCGGGGTTGATCACCGAGCGGATGGCCTGGATCCGCCCGTCGAGCACGTCGAGGGCCAGGGTGTGGAGGACCTTGCCGTCCCGGTCGCGGAAGACCGCGCCGGGCTGGCCGTTGACCTCGCACGGCTCGAACGTCACGTCGATCCGGGCCATCAGCGGGTAGACGCCGGCGAGCAGCCGTGCCACCTTCTCGGCGCCGACGACGGCCCTGGCCAGCTGCGGGGCCTTGCCGCCGCCGTCCCCGACCAGGTGGACGTCGGCGGACAGCAGGTTCCGCAACCCGTCGACGTCGCCGCTCCTCAGCGCGTCGAAGAACCGCTCCGCGAGCTCCTGCCGCTCCCGGCGGTCCGCGGCGAAACGCGGACGCCCGGCCCGCATGTGCCGCCGCGCCCGCACCAGCAACTGCCGGCACGCGGCCTCCGACCGTCCCACCGCCTCGGCGACCTCGTCGAAACCGAAGGAGAACACCTCCCGCAGGACGAACACCGACCGCTCCAGCGGACTGAGCCGCTCCAGCAGGAGCAGCGCCGCCATCGACACCGAGTCGGCCAGCTCCGCCGAGCGTTCCGGGTCCTGGTACGGATCGCTGAGCAGCGGCTCGGGGAGCCACGGCCCGACGTACGCCTCCCGGCGCACCCGCGCGGAGCGCAGGACGTCGATGGAGATCCTGGTCACCGCGGTCGACAGGAACGCCTTGGTCGACGTGGGCCGGGTCGCCGAGCCGTCGAAGCGCAGCCACGTCTCCTGCACCGCGTCCTCCGCCTCGCCCACGCTGCCCAGGATCCGGTAGGCGATCGAGAACAGCAGCGGCCGCAGCTCCTCGAACTCCTCGACCTTGCTCACGGCTGGCTCGCTCGCGTCTGGTTCGCTCACGTCTGGTTCCCTCCGCGTCCTCCCGCCCCGCCCGGCCTCCGGCGCGGACGCCCCGTGGGGGCCGTCCGGCCCGGCGCGGCCCGGGACGCCGCCCCGGGCCGCGGTCCCGGGCCCGGGACGGGTGCTGTCGTTCAGTGGAACTGCCCGGCCACGTAGTCGCCGGCCGGCTGCTGGGCGATGACGTTCAGCCGGTTCGCCGTGTTCATGAAGGCCACCAGTATCACCAGGGCGGTGAGCTGCTCCTCGTCGTAGTGCTTCGCGGCACGCGCCCAGACCTCGTCGCTGACCCCGCCGGCCGCGTCCGCGACCCGGGTCCCCTGCTCCGCCAGCTCCAGCGCGGCACGCTCGGCCTCGGTGAAGACCGTGGCCTCCCGCCACGCCGCGACCAGGTTCAGCCGCACCGACGTCTCGCCCGCCGCGGCGGCCTCCTTGGTGTGCATGTCGATGCAGACGGCACAGCCGTTGATCTGGCTCACGCGCAGCGCCACCAGTTCCTGCGTCGCGGCGGGCAGCGACGTCTCCTTGAGCGCCCGGCCCGCCGCCATGAAGTGCTTGAGGACCTTTCCGCCGGTCGGGCTGGCCATGTAGTTCAGTCGTGCGTCCATGGTGGGCTCCTCCGTGGTTCCGGTGGCCGTCGGTGGCCACATCCCCGAGACGGGGCAGCCCGGCCCCCTGTGACACGGCGAGGTGTGTGACCTGCGTCTCCCGGCAGTCGGAGTCCGGTCGTGTCACAGGCCGGGTCACCGGCTCGTCCCAGGGGCGCGGGCGAATCCCGATCAAGGAGCTGATGATGAACCTCGCGCTGTGGATCACTACTGGGTTGCTGGCCTTCGTCTGCCTGGTCGGCAGCGCCAAGATGTTCGTGCCCAAGGAGAAGCTCGTAGGCATGGGCGCCTCCGCCCAATGGGTCGAGGACTTCAGCCCGGGCGCCCTCAAGGCCATCGGCGCCGTCGAACTCCTGGCCGCGGCGGCCCTGGTCCTGCCCGCCGCGCTCGGCATCGCGCCGGTCCTGGTGCCGTGGGCCGCCACGGGACTCGTGCTGCTGTTCGCCGGTGCGGCGACCATGCGGCTCCGCCGCGGCGAGAGGGCGACGGTCGCGGGCGACCTGCTCTACCTCGCCCTGTCCGCCTTCGCCGCGTGGGGCCGCTTCGGCCCCGAGCCCTTCACCGGCTGACCACGCACACCGAGCGAGCCGGAGGCCCCCGGGAACAGCCCGGTGGCACGGCAACGGGGCGGACGGGCCCGGCGCCACGGAGAAAGCGCCCCACCGCCTCTCCCAACACGGCGAAAGCCGGGGTGCTTTCGATATTTCCCCTTCGCGTGGGGCGAGTAGCGTTCTGAGTGCCTACGTCAGAACGGAGCTCAGCATGCCTGACCGCACCGACATCCCACTGACCTTCGGCCAGCGCGTCCGCCGCGCACGGGAGCGCGCGGGGCTCAGCCGCCCCGTGCTCGCCGGTCTGGTGGACAGATCGACCGACTGGGTGAAGAGCATCGAGAACGGGTCGATCGGGATGCCCCGTCTCCCCATGCTCCTCCGGTTGGGGGAGGTCCTCGGTGTCGACGACCTCGCGGACCTCACGGGTGAGAGGCGCATCTCATCCACCACGTACGGCAAGACAGCGCACGCGGACCTGCCCCTGGTGAAGCGCGCCCTCGCCACGTACCAGCTCGCGCCCCGTGACGAGGAACCGGAACCGCTCGACACTCTCATGGCGCGTGTGCGGCGCGCATGGCGGATGTGGCACCGCGCCGACGAGGCCGGGACCACCGGTCACCGGTCCCGCATCGCCCAGTTGCTGCCCGACCTTCTCGCGGACACCCGGTACGCGGTGAAGACGTACGAGGGCCCCGAGCGGCGGCGCGCCCTCGTCGCGCAGGCCCAGGCGTACCACCTCGCCCAGTTGTTCCTCAGTTTCCAACCCGCCCCGGACCTCGTGATGCTGACCGGTGACCGGGCGATGGCGGCAGCACAGGACGCGGACAGCCCCAAGGCCATCGCCGCGGCTGCCTGGTACATGAACCACGTCTACCGCGACGCGGGCGAAGCGACAGAGGCCCGCGTCGAACTCGTGGAGGCGGCGTCGGGCCTGCTGCGGCGGGACCAGGACCCGGAGGACCTCGCCCGGTGGGGACTGCTTCAGTTGGCGGCCGCGCTCTCCTTCGCGAGGATCGGCCGACACGGCCAGGCATGGCGGTACTGGGACCGCGCCGACCACGCGGCCGAACGCCTCGGTGACGACTACGCGCACCCGTGGCTGATCTTCGGACGGGGCATCGTGCACGCGTACAAGCTGACCATGCACAACGACCTGACTCGGCCCGGCGAAGCCCTCGACGCGGCGGCGTCCCTCGACCTGAGCACGGTCCCCTCCGCGACGCGACGCTCGTACCACCTGATCGAGGCGGCCCGCGCGTACGGCCGGCAAGGCGAAGCAGTCGCCGCCGTGCACCTGTTGAGGAAAGCGTGGGAGGAGTCGCCGGAAACCGTCCAGTACAACAACCACGCCCGCTCGGCCCTGCCCGACCTGGTGCGTTCCGCTCCGCCGGTCGTACGCGAGGACGCCCGGCGCCTGGCGCTGGAAGTCGGCGTACCGGTGTAGGGAGGACTCCTCCCCGAGCCGTGGGGGAGGGCCCCTCCCCCGCCGCGAGGGGGGAGGAACCCTCCCCCTCGTCACCGCCGATCGCTCCTACCGTCGTGCCATCCCCATCACCACCGGTACCGACGGAGAGTGAATCCGTGATGACGATTCGGGTGTACGCGGTGCGCCCCGACGGCAGCACCGTCACCGTGCGGGAGCGCAGGCGGATCGAGCCGAACGACGGGCCGCCCGCGACGCTGCGGTATCCGCCGTGCTCGTGTTCCCGCTGCGCCGCACCGTGACCGGCACCCCCGACCCCTACGCCGCCTGGGAGTGGCTGGCGCAGGCGCACCCCGCGCCCGACCACGCCCTGCGGCTGCTCCTGCGACACGGCCGCGCCGCCCTGGAGACCGGCCTTCGGTGGGACGCGGTCCAGGTCCCCGAGACCACCGGCCTGCTCGCCCTGGAACTGGTACACGGACCGGCGTTCCGAGACACCGCCCGGGGCGCCGTCCTCTTCCTCGTCCCGCCCACGGACGGCTGGGGCGCACGCGGCACGGCCCACCTGACGGACGGCACCATGGTGTGCGTCCCCGCACCCGACACACGCTCCCCCGCCCCCGCCGACGCGCGTTCCCCGGAACCCGTCGACCCGCCGGACCTGTACTGGCTGACACCACCGGACGGCTCCGACACCCTCACCGACCCCCTCACCCTCTTCGAGGCACTGACGACCGCAGCCCCGGACGAGGAGGGTCCCCTGTGGTGCGGGCTGTGCGGCCGGCCCGGGCCCACCACCAGCGGGCATCGGCCCGGCCCGGACGGGGGCGGGCACCGCGTACCGGCCCACGAGGCGTGCGCCGTCGCCGGGAAGTGACCGGCCGCGTCCGGCGCGGCACCGGCCCCGGCGCGCCGGGCCGAGGCCCCGCTCCGGGCGTTCGCCCCGGCCGGACAGCGACCGGGCTGGACGGCGACCGGGGCGGGGCGTCCCCGTCCGGGAGGGAGGCCCCGTGCATGTCCCCTATGGGGTGGGGTTCTTCCCCTACGGGGAGACCCGTACCGCGCCTGTGGGCGCCGGAGCTGTCTGGCGGTGGGGCCGCCCCGGCACCCTGTTCGGGGTCACGGCCCGCTTCACGCGCCCGGAGAATGTCGGAGGGTGGCACGGCCCGCGCGGGCGCCCGGTCCCGCCCGCGTACCCGGCCCGGCAACGGCCTCCCTCCGCACGAACACCGCCTCACACGGGTGTTCCACTGCTCTGTGACCCCCGGCCACCGCCCCTAGACTGTCCGGGCCGCGACGAGAGGAAATGATCACAAATGCGCCCTGCCCGCTTCACCGAATTCGTCATCGACGTCGTCAAGAACCAGCCCACCGCCAGCCGCGTGCAGACCCTCGCCGAGGCGGGTGACTCCTCGCACCCGTACGGGGTCGCCATCACGCTCCAGGGCGGCGGCCGTGAGACACGGTGGCAGTTCACCGGGCAGCTTCCCGACGGCGCCAAGCACGAGGGCTTCGCGGACGAGCCGGTGCACGGCACGCCCGTCCCCGCCGGGCCCGCCCCGCAGGCCGGTGACGAGCCCGAGGCATGGCTGGCCGCGGCCCTCGCCCTGGCCGAGTGCCCGGAGGTGGCGGGCATCGAGCGCTGGTCGACCCGCTCCCAGCCGGGTGGGCAGAAGGGGCTCACGCTCACCTTCCACAACGGCGCACGGATCTTCGCCCGCGTCCTCTGACCCTCCCCGGAGCCGCGCGGCACCAGGGAGCGCACCACCGCACCACCTGTCAGCACCACCACGCCTCTGGAGGACTGATATGTGCACGTGTGACCCGGCTCATCGCTTCGACCCCGCCCGTTGTGCGGGCTCCTGCCCCAGTTGCGGCGCCATCGTGGGCTCTGAGACCGGCCAGCCCACCACCATCCACCAAGGTCCGGACGGCTCCACCTGCAGTGGCTCGGGCCAGCCCGCGAACTGACCCTTGACCGCCCTGGCCCGTGAAACACGGGCCAGGGCCACACGGTCGAACCCGTCCGCGTACTGAAAAAGACCCCGCCGACGCCGGGTCGGGACCGGTGCCGAGGACATCGCCTCCACGTCCATCACGCGGTATGAAGGTCAACGCCCTCCCACCGGCCCCCGTACGTGGGTTTCCCCATGGGGCCGGGACGCGGAGGGGCGTCCCGGCCGGGGGTCACGGGGCCGTGGTGCCCGTGGGCGCGGCCGTCGCGCAGGGCGCGCCGTTCACCTTGATCGCGGTCGGGGGCCGGTTGGTCCCCGACCATGAGCCGGTGAACCCGAAGGCGACCGTGCCGCCCGGTTCGACGCGTGCGTTCCAGCCTGCGGGGGCGACCGTCACGTCGGTGCCGGACTGGCTGTACGTCGCGTTCCACCCCTGGGTGACGCGCTGGCCGTCGGGGAAGGTCCAGCCGACCTGCCAGCCGCTCCAGGCGGTGGTGCCGGTGTTCTTGACGGTCACGTCGGCCTGGAAGCCGCCCTGCCACTGGTTGGTCACCTTGTAGGTGGCCTGGCAGGCCGCGGGCACCGGCGGGTCGGTCGGATCCGGCGGGTCGGTCGGGTCCGGCGGGTCGGTCGGGCCGCCCGCGTCGGAGGTGTCGCCGTAGACGATGCCGCGGCCGTTCGTCGACACGTACACCCGGCCGTAGATCCGCGGGTCGCCGGTGATGGCGGCGCCGGTCCAACCCCACTGGTGGGCGTCGTCGTTGATCCGCGTCCAGGTCGCGCCGGTGTCGGTGGAGCGGAAGATGCCGCGCACCCCGCCGATCTTGGCGCTCGTGTAGAGCGTGTCGTACGAGGCGCCGGGCGCGGCCTTGCCGAAGCCGATCGTGTCGGCCTCCTCCACGCCCCTGACCTTGGTGAACGTCGCCCCGGAGTCGGTGGAGCGCCACAGCCCGTACGCGCCCGCGGTGCCGCCGGCGAACCAGATGTCGCCGGCCCGGCCGGGGACGGCCTTGAAGCGGACGTTGCCGGAGGCGGGCAGGCCGGTGGCCTTGGCGGTGAACGTCGCGCCGCCGTCCGTGCTGACGTAGAACGTCCCGGCCTTGAAGCCGTAGAACTTCTTCGGGTCGACGCGGTCGGACTCCACGACGGCGCCCGCCGGGATGCCCTGCGACGCGGTCCACGCGCCGCCGAACCCGGACGTCGTGTGGACGCCGGTGCCGTCGGGGCTCCACACGAAGCGGCTGCCGTCCGCCGCCGCGGCGACCGTGCCGCCGCCGGAGACGCCCGAGGGCTCCTGCCCGGCGAACCAGTTGGCGCCGTTGTCGGTGGAGAACGCGATGCGCGGGCCGGAGTCGAGGTGGCCGACGCGCACGACGGTGTCCGGCTTCGTCTCGGCGTAGTCGAGGCTCGTCGAACTGGTGAAGTTGGGCGAGGTGAACATCATCGCCGGGACCTTGGTGAGGTCCGTGTGGCGGAAGCCACCGATGTCACCGAGGGCGCTGATGAGGGGGGCGCCGGACGGCGGGGAGATCAGGTCGTTGACGGCGGTCTCCTCCAGGCCCTGGACCATCGGCTTGATGGTGATCTTGCCGCCGCTGTCCCACTGCGTGAGGTTCTCGGTGCCGTAGACGGTGGCTCCGGTGCCGTACATCATCCGGTTGGAGTCGAACGGGTCGATCTCCAGGGCCTCGGTCATCCAGCCGAGCTTCGGGGTCTGCTCGGGCGGGGACGGGTTCGCTCCCCAGCTGAGCCAGGGCGACGAGGACACGTCCATCGTGTAGCGGTCGGAGCGGTTGGGGTACGAGGTGAACTCCCACGCCCGGGTCCAGGTCGCCCCGCTGTCGGTGGTGCGGAAGATCTGCGTGTCGGGCCACCAGGAGCTGTAGCCGGTCACCATGACCGTGCCGGGCTTCTGCCGGTCGATGCTCAGGCCGCTGAAGCCGTAGTACGGGTCGGCGTCCGGGGTGATGTCCTGCCAGGTCCCGGCCTTCGTGTCGTACCGCCAGACCGCGCCGTCCCCGCCGTCGTACGGGCCGCCCGTGTCGCTGTACGCCAGGTACAGCCGGCCGTTCTTCGCGTCGAGGACGCCCTTGTGGGCGAGGAGCCCGGTGGGCTGGCCCGGCAGCCGGGACCAGGTGGCGCCGGCGTCGGTGGAGCGGTAGACGGAGTTCTCCTTGTCGGCGACGCCGACGTAGAGGGTGCGGGTGGCCTGCCCGGCCGTGCCGGTGGACTCGTCGAAGGTGACCCAGACGATGCCCTGGTTGTCGGAGCCGTAGCCGCTGGTGTCGGAGGGGTCCTGGGCGTAGTTGCCGGGGTTGGGGAAGGCGGTGACCTCCGACCAGGTGGCGCCGGAGTCGGTGGAGCGCCACAGGCCGTGGCCGCTGGGCGCGCCGAGGTAGAGGACGCTGTTGCGGTTCGGGTCGATGGCGAGGCGCTCCCCCATGCCGCGCCCGGGCATGTTGCCGCCGAGCTTGAACGGCAGGTCGGCGCTCTTCCAGGTGGCGCCCCGGTCCGTGGAGCGCAGGACGGCGCCGTTGCCGGGGTCCCAACTGTTGGTGTACGTGCCGACGGCGGCGTACACGCGGTCCGGGTCGACGGAGTCGGTGGCGATGCTGACGACGCCGGTGTGGCCCCAGCGGTCCCAGCCGATGTGGTCGAGCAGCGGCGTCCACGTCTTGGTGGACTGCTGCCAGCGGTAGGCGCCGCCGATGTCGGTGCGGGCGTAGGCGAGGTTCTTCTCGGAGCGGTTGAAGACGATGCCGGGGACGAAGCCTCCGCCGTCGATGCGGACGTTCTTCCACGTGTAGGTGTCGGCGGCGACGGCGGCGCGCGGGGCGGGCTCGGCCCGGGGCGCGGCGTGGACGGCGGGTGGTCCGGCGGTGAGCAGACCGGCCGCGAGGGCCAGTCCGGTGAGCAGGCTCCACTTCTTGCGCACGGTGCTTCCTCTCGGGGCGTGCGGGTGCGGGGGTGCGGGAGGGGGGAACGTGCCGGCGCGTACGGCGACGCGCCGGCACGTACGGGGACGTGCGGAAGCCGGGCGGACCACGGGCAGCGCGGCCCACCCGGCTGTGACGTACGCGGAGTCAGCGCGGGGCTATTCGAGAAGCTCCGCGTACGAGCCCATGGCGAGGGCGATGTCCGCCTGCGCCCAGAAGCGGTGGTACGTGAAGACCGGCGCGGCGCCGCCCTTCAGGTAGGCCTCGACCTTCGACCAAGCGGGGTCGTCCTGGTAGAAGGTACGGATCGAGGCGAAGGTGGACGTGGAGTCGATCCGGTCGCCGTTGGGCATGGTGCCGGTCCAGCCGCTGGGGACGTAGACCGGGTCGTCGAACCGGTTGTAGTCGGCGCGGGTCTCCGGGACGGCGATGCCCAGCGGGTCCTGGTGGTGCTGCCACATGCCGTCGAGGAGCGCCTTGGCGACCCGCTTGGCGTCCGCGTCGCCGGACTTGGCGGCGTAGTACGTCAGGGTCTTGGCGTACGCGGCGGCGACGCCGACGTCGTTGGTGTAGTCCGCGACGGTGACGTGGAGGCCGGCGTTGGCGCCGGGCGAGGAGGCGTTCCACGTGTCGGGCTTGCCGGACCACTGGAGGGTGGACGGGAAGCGGAACGTTCCGTCGGGGTTGATGGTGGTCTCCGACAGGGCCCAGTCGACCCACTTGTCGAGGACGCTCTTGGCGAGGGCGTCACCGCTCTGGTGGTAGTACTCGGCGACGCGCTCCATGGACCACGCCTGGAAGCCGAACCACTGGTTGGACGGCGGGTCGTGGTAGACGGGCTTCTCGTCGTAGAAGAGGCCGTAGAAGGTGGGCGTGCCGGCCGGCGGGGTGGCGTAGCGTCCCTGCCAGCTGTTGGTGGCGCCGCCCGCGATGGCGCCCTCGTCGGACTGGAGCCAGCGGTAGAACTCGACCTGCCGGTCCAGGCTGGTCGCCCAGTCCTGGGCGCCCGTGGCCGACTTGGGCTTCAGCGGGGCGTACTCGCTGAGCGCGTACGCGGCGAGCGGGTTCTGGTAGCCGCTGTGGGAGTGGCTGGAACCGATGCGCCAGGCCCAGCCGGCGGAGGTGTCGGTGGCACCGCCCCAGGCGTAGTACCAGGACATCAGGTAGTGGGCGCTGTCCTTGCCGGTGCCGGCGGGGCAGCTCGTCGGGCCGACGCAGTTGCCGGCCTTCTTGAAGTACTTGTCGAAGAGCGAGTACCGCAGGTAGTCGCCCATCTTGGCGGCCTTGGCGACGACGCCGCCGACCGCGGAGCCCTTGCCCTGCTGCTTGGCCCAGATGTCGGCCCAGTAGGCGGCCTGGACCGCGCGGGCGTCGGCGTCGGGGGCGTTGGTGTACTTCCACTGCTTGGCGTAGGACGCGTCGCCGGTGAACAGGTCCAGGTAGCCGTTGCGTCCGCCGTAGGTGAAGTTGTCGCAGGTCGGGTGGGTGACGGTCTCCCAGACCGACTCCTGCGGGCCGCGCTGGAAGGTGTTGATGTACGACGGGCCGGTGGCGGACGGGCCGGCGGAGCACTTGCCGGGCTCGTTGCCGAAGCCGTAGACGTTGTCGACGTCCTGGAGCCAGTGCATGCCGTACACGTCGGAGGTGCCGTAGGCGTTCTTCAGCTCACCGGCGATCGGGTCGACTCCCGCGGGGACGCCGCCGTCGAGGCGCGAGGGGTACTGCGACGGCAGGTCGTGCTCGGGGGCGTACGTGGCCGGCTTGGAAGCGTTGTACTTGTCGTTGGTCGGCTGGTCGGCGTGGGTGGGGATCATGTACTTCTCCATGGTGTCCCACGCGCTGTTGAACTTGGTCCAGTCGCCGGTGACCTTGCCGTACATGGCCTGCAGCCAGATCAGGTAGCTGTACGCCTCGGACGTCGTCTCGTGGCCGTGGTCGGGCGCCTCGACGATCAGCGTCTCGACCGAGTGGTACGGGATGCCCTCCGGCGAGAAGTAGCCGTTCGCCGGGTCGGTGATCTTGGCGTGCATGGCCAGGAAGCGGGCGTCGTACGTGGAGTCGCCGTCGAGCTGGGTGGCGGTGACCTCGGCCTTCGTGTGGCCGGGGGCCGTCACGGCGAACACGGCCGAACCGGTGCCGGACGCGGCGGCGGTGACGGTCACCTTCTGGGCGGTGCTCCAGTTGGTCGGCGTGAAGGTCAGCGTGCCGGGGGCCGCGGTGAGGCCGGTGTTGCCCGAGGCGCGGGCGACGGTGACCGTGACGTTCGCGGACGGCCGGGTGGAGAGCTTCACGTCGAAGGTGGCGGACTCGCCCTGGCGCACCCCGAGTTGGGCGGGGGACGCGACGAGGGCCGGCCCGGCGGCGACGGTGATGCCGACGGGCGCGGACTCGGCGGCGGCGCCCTGGCTGTCGTACGCCTTCGCGTAGAGCGAGTGGGTGCCTGCGGCGAGGCCCTGGGCGGTGAAGGTGTACGGCGAGGTCGTGTCCGTGCCGAGCAGGGTCGTGTCGTCGTAGAACTCGACCTTGCTGATGGTGGCCCCGTCGGCGGCCGCCGCGGTGGCGGCCAGCGGGACCGGGTCGCCCGCGGTGAAGGTGGCGCCCGGCGCGGGGCTGGTCAGCACGGCGATGGGCGGCTGGTGGGCGCCCGCGCAGACGGTGCCGTTGACGGTGAAGCTGGTGGGCGCCGCGTTGCTGCCGCTGTAGGTGAACTGGGCGCCGGTCGTGACGGCCTGGCCGGCGGCGACGGTCCGGTTCCAGTCGACGTTGGTGACCGTGACGGTCTTGCCGGACTGGGACCAGGTGCCGTTCCAGCCGTTGGAGAGCCGCTGGTTGCCGGTCTGGTCGTAGCGGAGGGTCCAGCCGTTGAGGGCCTCGGTACCCCGGTTGGTGAGGGTGAGCTCGGCGGTGTAGCCCGAGCCCCAGTCGTTGGTCTTGTAGTCGACGCTGCACTGCACGGCTGCGGCGGCCGCCTCGGCGGGTGCGCCGTTGGCCGCGGTCATGCCCAGGGGAAGGGCGAGGACCGCGGCCAGGACGGTGGTCAGCCGTCTGCGTTGACCCGTACGTGGTCCTGGCGACATGCGGTGTCTCTCCTAGCGGCTCTGTGGGGGCAGGAGGTGGGGTGACAAGCCTTGAACCAGTGGGAGCGCTCCCACTATGAGGAGGCCCCGGTGCGCGGTCAAGGTCCTTGAAGTCTCGAAGAAGTTCGAAAGAAAAACTTTTTCCTCCCTCTGTTGCTTGACGGCGGAGGGGCGCTACGGTCAGCGGCACCAGTGGGAGCGGTTCCATCCAGTCGGTGCGTTGTCAGGTACGCACCTGATCTGCAAGGAGTCGCTCATGCGACACCCCCCGCGTGCTGTTTCGCTCTCCGCGGGAGCCGCGCTCGCCCCGGCGGGTACGGTCCTCGCACCGGCGGACCCCGCGTCCGCCGCCCCGACCGCCACTTCGTTCCGCACTCCGATCCGCACGGTGGAGCACTCCGCCGTCGGCCGGTGGGCCGGCGGTTTCCGGGGTTCCGTCACGATCACCGGCAACGGCTCCGCGCCGTACGGCCGGAGCTCCGGGTCCGTGTTCCCGGGCGGCCGGTGGGCCGCACGGGGCCGGGACGTTCGGTGGTCCCCGTGCGGGGTCCCGGTGACCGCGGCGGACGGGAGCGGGCACGCGGTGCTCGGCACGGGTTCCGGCGTCACGGCCGGGTCCATCGCCCCGTACTCCGGTTCCCGCCCCGCACCGACGGCGTTCACGCCGAACGGCACGGTGCGCGGCGCGGAGCCGGGGGGCGCGGCGGACCCGTCCCGCCCGCCGGCGACGGGTGGCGAACCGCCCGTGCCGTCCATGAGGGGTGACGAACCCTTCGACCAGAACGGCGCGACCCGCCGGCTGCTCGGTGCGAACCGCTCCGCCGGCGAGTCCCCGTAGTCCAGGGCCGCGTGCCGGTCCACGGCCCCACCGGCCCGGCGGCCGATCCCGCCGCCGCCCGGCACGTCCACCACGTCAACTCCCGCGCCGACCAGCGGTGACGACGGCACCCCACGCCTTCGACACCGGTCCGCGCCTCCACCCGCGAACCGGCGGACCGACCGACGCCGGCCGCGTCCCGCACCACTGGGACACCGGGCCCCGGGCGCACCCGCGCCTGCCCGGAGCACCACCGGGGAACCGAGCAACACCCCAGTGAACACAGAGGAATCAGAGAGGAAACCCCACCCCCATGAGCCGCACCAGCACCACCCAGTCACCTCCCCGCCGCAGAACCGCTCTGCTGGCCGCCTCCACCCTGCTCGTCACGGCCGGCGCCACCGCGACCGCGCTGTCCTCCCCCGCCGGGGCCGCCGCCCCGGGCTGCAAGGTCGACTACACCGTGACCAACCAGTGGAGCAACGGCTTCGGCGCGAACGTCACCGTCACCAACACCGGCGACCCCGTCAGCGCCTGGACGCTGGAGTGGTCGTTCGGCGGCAACCAGCAGGTGACGCAGCACTGGAACGCCGGCATCACCCAGTCCGGCGCGGCCGTCACCGCGAAGAACGTCTCGTGGAACGGCGCCCTGGCGACCGGCGCCACGGCCTCGTTCGGCTTCAACGGCTCGTACAGCGGCACCAACGCCGTGCCGACCGTGTTCAAGCTGAACGGCGTGGTCTGCAACGGCGTTCCGGGACCGTCCGACCCGCCGCCCACCGACCCGCCGCCGGTCGGCGACCGCGTCGACAACCCGTACGCGGGCGCCAAGGTGTACGTCAACCCGGAGTGGTCGGCGAAGGCCGCCGCCGAGCCGGGCGGTACGAAGGTCTCCAACCAGCCGACCGGTGTCTGGCTGGACCGGATCGCCGCGATCAACGGCGTCAACGGCGGCATGGGCCTGCGCGACCACCTCGACGAGGCGCTGCGCCAGAAGGGCAGCGGCGAGCTCGCCATCCAGCTCGTCATCTACAACCTGCCGGGCCGCGACTGTGCCGCCCTCGCCTCCAACGGCGAGCTGGGCCCGACGGAGATCGACCGGTACAAGACCGAGTACATCGACCCGATCGCGAAGATCCTCTCCGACCCGAAGTACGCGGGCCTGCGGATCGTCACGACGGTCGAGATCGACAGCCTGCCGAACCTGGTCACGAACGTCACCCCGCGCCCGACCGCCACGCCGAACTGCGACGTCATGAAGGCGAACGGCAACTACGTCAAGGGTGTCGGCTACGCCCTGGCCAAGCTCGGCGCGGTCAAGAACGTCTACAACTACGTCGACGCCGGACACCACGGCTGGCTCGGCTGGGACGACAACTTCGGCGCCTCCGCCCAGATCTTCAAGCAGGCGGCGACGGCCGAGGGCTCGACGGTCGCCAACGTCCACGGCTTCATCGTGAACACGGCGAACTACAGCGCCCTGAAGGAGGAGAACTTCAAGGTCGACGACACGGTCAACGGCCAGTCGGTGCGCACCTCGAAGTGGGTCGACTGGAACCGCTACGCCGACGAGCTGTCGTACGCGCAGGCCATGCGGGCCGAGCTGGTCCGCATCGGCTTCGACCCGAAGCTCGGCATGCTGATCGACACGTCCCGCAACGGCTGGGGCGGCGCGGCCCGGCCCACCGGCCCGGGCGCGAAGACCAACGTCGACACGTACGTCGACGGCGGACGCTACGACCGCCGCATCCACCTCGGCAACTGGTGCAACCAGGCCGGTGCGGGCCTCGGCGAGCGGCCGAAGGCCAACCCGGAGCCGGGTATCGACGCGTACGTCTGGATGAAGCCTCCGGGTGAGTCCGACGGGTCGAGCAAGGCCATCCCGAACAACGAGGGCAAGGGCTTCGACCGGATGTGCGACCCGACGTACACGGGCAACCCGCGGAACAACAACAACATGTCGGGCGCCCTCCCGGACGCCCCCGTCTCGGGCCACTGGTTCTCGGCCCAGTTCCAGGAGCTGCTGAGGAACGCCTACCCGGCGCTCTGACGGCCAGAGCCGGCTCCTGAACGAGCCCCCGCACCCGGTGTTGGTTCACCCCCGGGTGCGGGGGCTCCGCACGTCCGCGGCGCGGTCACCGCGGGCGCGGGTCGGCGGGGGCGCCCTGCGGGGCGGACCGGCGGCTTCGGACACCGAAGCGGCCGGAACCGCGTTGTGGGGGGCGGGGCGCGGGGCTAGGGTCGGGGGCGTGACTGCCGGGTCGGCCATGGGCCACGAACGAGAGAAGTCCCCGGCCTCCTCGTGAGGGCGGGGCGGGCCAGGGGCCCGCCCGGGGTGCCGCGCGCCGCCGTGCGCGCGCCTCCCCGCTCCTTCCTCCTCCGCGCACCCACGAGAGAGAGTCACCATGACCGCCGATCTCAACCACACCGTCGTGCACGCCTCCGACAAGCTGGCCTCCGCCGAGTTCCTCGCCGGGATCCTCGGGCTGGAGGTCGGGGCGCCGTTCGGGCCGTTCATCCCCGTGGACACCGGCAACGGCGTGACGCTGGACTTCCACGACGCGGACGGCACGCCGGTCGCGTCCCAGCACTACGCGTTCCTCGTCCCCGACGAGGAGTTCGACCTCATGATCGACCGGCTCCGGGCGGCCGGGGTCACGTACTACGCCGACCCCCACCACACCGAGCCCGGGCGGATCAACCGCCTCTTCGGCGGCCGGGGCGCCTACTTCGACGACCCCGACGGGCACAACATGGAGATCATGACCCGCCCGTACGCGCGTCCCGCCTAGGCCCGATGCCGGTGACTTCGCAGCCTTCCAGAGCCCACCGGTGAGGACATCGCCTCAGGTCAGAGGCGCGTGCGCGCCGTTAAGTCAGGGGCATTGCACCTGGGCCGCGGGGCCGAGGTCGAGTTCGGCGACGACCTGGTCGCCGCTCACCCCACCGGTCGGACGGAAGCCGAGCCCGGTGGAGAACCCCTCGGGGCCGTGCCCGCCCGGCTTCCAGCTCACGGTGACCCGGCTCCCCCCGCGGCGGCGGACCTCCTCGCAGACGGCCCCGACGGCGAACCGCCCGTACCCCCGGCCCTGGTGGCCGGCGGAGACGGCCGGCCGCCACGGGCCGCTGCGGGGGCGGTCACGGGGGTCGTCGGGGTCGAAGCGGACGCCGAAGAAGCCCCTCACGAACGCGACGAGCCGGTCGCCGTCGTACACGAGCCGCGGCCGGGCCACGTCCGGCGAGGCGTACGCCTCGGCCGGCGACCGCGCGACGGGCGCGACGAACCCCTCCTGCCCGGGCCGCACCCGCAGCGCGCACGCCTCCAGGACGTTGTCGGGGGTGATCTCCACGAGTCGCAGCACGTCAGCCGTGCCCGGACCCTCACCGCCCCACCGGGCCCCGCCCCAGGGGTTCTCCGGCGCGCCGCCCGGGCCGGGTCGGGGTCAGGCCGATTCGCGGACGACCAGTTCCGTGGGGAGGACCAACTGGCGCGGTTCCGCCGTCGTGCCGGTGATCTCCTGGAGCAGGACGCGGGCCATCACGCGGCCCATCTCCTCGATCGGCTGGCGGACGCTCGTCAGCGGCGGGTCCATGTGACGGGCCACCGCCGAGTCGTCCACGCCGATCAGCGCCACGTCGTCGGGGACCCGGCGGCCCGCCTCGCGCAGGGCCACCCGGGCGCCCGCCGCCATCACGTCCGACGCCGCGAACACCGCGTCCAGTTCCGGGCACCGCTCCAACAGCTCGCGCATCGCCCGCCGGCCGCCCTCCTCGGTGAAGTCGGCTGCGGCGACCAGCCGTTCGTCGGCGGCCAGGCCCGCCGTCGCCAGGCCCTGGCGGTAGCCGTCGAGGCGGCAGCGGGCCACGTACATGTCGAGCGGGCCCGTGATCGTGGCGATGCGGCGGCGGCCGCCCTCCGCCAGGCGCGCCACCGCCGAGCGGCCCGCGCCCACGTTGTCGGAGTCGACGTACGCCACCGGCTCCGCCTCCGAGCGGCGGCCGTTGAGGACCGCGGGGATGTCCAGCTCCCGCACCAGGTCCGGCAGCGGGTCGTCCGCGTGCACCGACACGAGCAGCACCCCGTCGACGCGCTGCGCCGCCAGGTACTGCTCGAAGCGCTGGCGCTCCTTGCGGGACCGGATCAGCGTGAGCAGGAGCTGCTTGTCCGCGTCGGCCAGTTCGGCGCTCACGCCGCGGATGATGTCGAGGAAGTACGGCTCCGCGAACAGCCGCGCCTCCGTCTCCGGGATCACCAGCGCCACCGCGTCCGTGCGGGCGCCCGCCAGGGCGCGGGCGGCGCGGTTCGGCACGTACCCCAGCTCCGCGATGGCGCGGGAGACGGCGGCCTTCGCGCGGTCGCTGACCCGCGGCGAACCGTTGATCACGCGCGACACCGTGCCCCGGCCGACGCCGGCCCGGGCCGCGACCTCCTCCAGGGTGGGCCTGCTCCCCTGCCGTCCGTTCACCGCCATCGCGTCACGTCTCCCGTCCAGTCCTCAGCCCGCCGGCCCGCCGACGGGCGGGAAACCGGGAAGCCGCGCGCCCGCCGGGCCGCGAAGCTTCTGATGCAGTCAAAGTAGAGCCTGCCCCCCTCCTCGACCCCAAGCGGGAGACCCGGAAATTGACCCTGGGTAGTGGGAGCGCTCCCACGCTAGCGGATCGTGGCGTCCACCTCCAGCGGGCGCCTTGAGGAACTGAAGGCGGTCCTCGCAGCGCGGACGCCCGCCCACCCCTCCCGCAACAATTCGCGTTCATCTCTTGACACCCGTACCCGCCAGGCAGCAACCTTCCGGGCATACGACGTGGGAGCGCTCCCACGGACACGTGTCCCCATCGGCACGTGAGCCGCAGCACACCGATCCGATCCGCACGATCACGACCACACGAGGGGCCGGCGGAGGACCGCACAGGACCCCGGTCCCGGTCCCGGCCCCCAGCCCCACCCGGCGCACAACCAGCACCACCCTGGACGAGGAGAGTGGAGAATGCGCACTTCCAGCAGTACCCGTGACCTGGCCCGCAGACGTCGCCCCGCACTCGCGGCGACCGCCCTCATGGCCTGCGCGGCCCTGATCGCCGGGTGCAGCGACAGCGGGGGCGACGGCTCCGGCACGGCCGCGGGCGACGACGGGAAGATCACCCTGCGGATCGGCACCTTCGGGTCCTTCGGCTACGACAACGAGAACGGCGCCAAGCTCTACGCCGAGTACGAGAAGCTGAACCCCAACATCAAGATCGTCGAGTCGAACGTCGCCGACGGCCAGAAGTACTGGGACACCCTGAAGCTGCGCCTCTCCCGCAACAGCGGCCTCGCCGACATCCAGGCCATCGAGGTCGGCTACATCGCCGAGGCGATCGGCCCCACCATGGGCAACAAGTGGGTCGACCTGTCGAAGACCGGCGGCGCCGACACGTCCGCGTTCCTGGACTGGAAGATCAAGCAGGCCACCACCGCCGACGGCAAGGTCATCGCCCTCGGCACCGACATCGGCCCCATGGCCATCTGTTACAACAAGGACCTCTTCGCCAAGGCCAAGCTGCCCACCAACCGCGACCAGGTCGCCGAGCTGTGGGCGGGCGACTGGGCGAAGTTCGTCGCCACCGGCAAGAACTACCAGCGCAACGCGCCCGCCGGGACCGCCTTCCACGACTCCGCCAGCGGCCTGTTCAACGCCGTGCTGTCCAGCCAGCCCCAGCAGTACGCCAACGACAAGGGCGAGCTGGACTGGGAGAACAGCCCCGGCGTCAAGACCGCCTGGAACCTCGCCGTCGAGGCCGCCGGCAGCGGGATCACCGCCAAGCTGCGCCAGTTCGACGAGAAGGGCACCTGGAACGCCGGGTTCAAGAACTCCAAGTTCGCCACCGTCGCCTGCCCGTCCTGGATGACCGGCATCATCAAGGACCAGGCCGGCCCCGCCAACAAGGGCAAGTGGGACATCGCCGCCCCGCCCGTCGCCGGCAACTGGGGCGGTTCCTTCCTCGCCGTCCCGAAGGCCGGCAAGCACGCCGAGGAGGCCGCCAAGCTGGCCGCCTGGCTGACCGCCCCCGAGCAGCACGCCAAGGTCTTCGGCGTCAACGGCAACATCCCCTCCACCAAGGAGACCCTGGCCTCGCCGACCGTCCAGAACGCCAAGATCGAGTACTTCGGCGACACCCCCGTCGGCAAGATCTACTCGTCGGCCGCGGCCGGGATCACCCCGGCGCCGGTCAGCCGCCACGACGGCCAGGTGAAGACCTTCATCACCGACAACGGCATCCTCGACATCGAACAGCGCGGCACCTCGCCCGAACAGGCGTGGAACAACGTGAAGAAGCTGATCGACGACAAGATCGCCCAGTAGGCGGTCCGGTCCGGCCGCCCGGCGCTCCCCCGCCGCGCGGCCGGCCGCGTGCGGGGCCGGGCGGCACGTGTCCCCGAGGACGGGCCCGCCCGGCCTGACGGGAGCGTCCACCCCGCCCGGTGGGGGACGGGCCTCCCGGCCCGACGGCGACGGATCCGCCCGGCCCGGCAGGAACGGAACCACCCGGCCCGACGGGAGCGTCCGCCCCGCCTCGGCGGGGACGGGTCCGTCCGGCGCGCCCGGCGACCGCGCGTTCCGCGCGCGGGGCCGCGGGGCCCCGCACCGCCCGTACCGCCCGCGCCGTCCGCACCGCCCGCGCCGATCGACCGCCCGCCACCCCGCACGCGCGCCCGCGCCCGCACGGCTCGCGGCCGGACGCGTGCGCGGGCGGGCGGCGCCCCGGGCGCCGGGACCGTCCGGCAGCCTCCCCGACGTACGCACCGACCTGGAAGGACGCCCCTCGTGGCCACCTCCGTCCAGGCGGCGGCCGACGGCACATCGCCGCCCGCCACGCCGCCGCCCTCCGCACCCCGGAAACCCACACCGCCCCCGGCCCGCACCGGCTGGCGCAGCAAGCTCTACCGCTGGGACCTCAAGGCGACCCCGTACGCGTTCGTCTCGCCGTTCTTCCTCTGCTTCGCGGCGTTCGGGCTGTTCCCGCTGATCTACACGGGCTGGCTCTCCCTGCACCGGGTGGAGCTGGGCGGCGAACCCGAGTGGCGGGGCTTCGACAACTACACCGCCCTGTGGGACAGCGACTTCTTCTGGAACGCGCTCGCCAACACCTTCACCATCGGCGTCCTCTCGACCGTCCCGCAGCTCCTCATGGCGCTGGGCCTGGCGCACCTGCTGAACTACAAACTGCGCGGCCGTGGCTTCTTCCGCGTCGCCGTCCTCGCCCCGTACGCCACCTCCATCGCCGCCGCGACCCTCGTCTTCGCCCAGTTGTTCAACAGCGACTACGGGCTGATCAACACGATCCTCGGCTGGGTCGGCTTCGAGCCGGTCAGCTGGGAGTCCTCCAAGTGGCCCGCCCAGATCGCCATCTCGGTGATCGTGACGTGGCGGTGGACCGGGTACAACGCGCTGATCTACCTCGCCGCGATGCAGGCCGTCCCGCAGGACCTGTACGAGGCGGCCTCGCTCGACGGGGCGTCGCGCTGGCGGCAGTTCATCAGCGTCACCATCCCGTCCATCCGCCCCACGATCCTCTTCACCATCGTCGTCTCGACCATCGGCGCGACCCAGTTGTTCGGTGAGCCGATGCTGTTCGGCGGCAGCCTGGGCATCAGCGGCGGCAGCGGCAACCAGTTCCAGACGCTGAGCCTGCTGATGTACGAGAAGGGCTGGATGACCGGCGCGCTGGGGCAGGCTTCGGCCATCGCCTGGGTGATGCTGCTGCTCCTGCTGCTCATCGGCGGCCTCCGGCTGCTCGCCGGCCGCGTCAACCGCAAGAAGCAGGGGGCCTGAACCATGAAGCTCAAGCAAGCGGCCGGGCGGCAGCACCACGCCGGCCCCGTCACGTACGTCCTGCTCGGGCTGGCCGCCCTGGTCTCCCTCTTCCCCCTGTACTGGAACCTCGTCGCCGCGTCCCACACGGGCGAGCGGGTCGTCGAGGCGCCGGCGCCGCTGCTGCCCGGGCCGCGGCTGTTCGAGAACCTCACCTTCGCCTGGAACCAGGTCGACATGGGCGAGGCGCTGATCAACACGACGATCGTGGCGGGGCTCGTGGCGGCGTCCACGGTCGTGTTCTCCACGCTCGCCGGGTTCGCCTTCGCCAAGCTGCCCTTCCGGGGCCGCAACGTCCTGCTCGCCCTGGTCGTGGCGACGATGACGATCCCCCCGCAGCTCAGCGTCATCCCGCTGTACCAGATCATCACCGACCTGGGGTGGGTGGACCAACTGCAGTCGGTGGTGCTGCCGTCGCTGGTCGCCGCGTTCGGCGTGTTCTTCATGCGGCAGTACCTGCTGGAGGCGCTGCCGATCGAGCTGGTCGAGGCGGCCCGCATGGACGGCGCCCACAGCCTGCGGATCATCTGGCACGTGGTGTTCCCGGTGGCGCGGCCCGCGATGGCCGTGCTCGGCATGCTGATCTTCGTCCAGGCGTGGAACGACTTCTTCTGGCCGTTCATCGCCCTGACCCCGGACGGCAACCCGACGCTCCAGGTGGCGCTCGCCGGCCTGGGCTCCGGCAACCACACCATCAACCAGGCCATCGTGCTGACCGGCGCGCTGATCTCCACGGTTCCGCTGCTGGTGGTCTTCGCCCTGCTCGGCAAGCACATCGTGGGCGGCATCACCTCGGGCGCGGTCAAGAGCTGACGCGCCCGGGCGCCGCCCGCGCCGCCCCTCCCCCCGTCCCCCCATTCCCCCCATCCCCCCGTCATCCATTCCTCTCCTCGTTGGGAGCGCTCTCTATGACTGCGTCCGAAGTCCGGCCGCTCACCGCCACCCGCCAGTTCCCACCCGGCTTCCTGTGGGGGGCCGCCACCGCCGCGTACCAGATCGAGGGTGCCGCGGCCGAGGACGGCCGCACGCCCTCCATCTGGGACACCTTCTCCCACACGCCGGGCAAGGTGTTCGGCGGCCACACCGGTGACGTGGCCGTCGACCACTACCACCGGTTCCGCGACGACGTCGGGCTGATGAAGGAGCTGGGCCTGACCGCGTACCGCTTCTCGGTGTCCTGGTCGCGGGTGCAGCCGACCGGGCGCGGCCCGGCCGTGCAGAAGGGCCTCGACTTCTACCGGTCCCTCGTCGACGAGCTGCTCGCGGCGGGCATCCAGCCCGCGCTGACCCTGTACCACTGGGACCTGCCGCAGGAGCTGGAGGACGCGGGCGGCTGGCCGGAGCGCGCCACCGCGGAGCGGTTCGGGGAGTACGCGGCGCTCGTCGCGGACGCGCTGGGCGACCGCGTCGAGCGGTGGACCACGCTCAACGAGCCCTGGTGCAGCGCGTTCCTCGGGTACGCCTCCGGGGTGCACGCGCCGGGGCGCACCGACCCGGTCGCCGCGCTGCGCGCCGCCCACCACCTGAACCTGGGCCACGGCCTGGCCGTGCAGGCGCTGCGCGCGGCCCTGCCGCCGCGCGCCGAGATCGGCGTGTCGCTCAACCTGCACCAGGTCAGACCGCTGACGGAGGCGCCGGGCGACGTGGACGCGGCGCGGCGGATCGACGCGGTCGGCAACCGCGTCTGGCTCGGCCCGATGCTCGACGGGGCGTACCCGGAGGACCTGGCGGCCGACACCGCGCGGCTGACGGACTGGTCGTTCGTCCGGCCCGGCGACACGGCGACGGCGCACCAGCCGCTGGACTTCCTGGGCGTCAACTACTACACGCCGACGGTCGTGTCGGTGGCCGGCGGCGCCCAGCCGGGGATGGCGGACGGCGGGCACGGCGGCGGCTCCTTCTCGCCGTGGCCGGCCGCGGACGAGGTGGCGTTCCACCAGCCGCCGGGCGCGCTCACCGCGATGGGCTGGTCGGTGGACCCGTCGGGCCTGTACGACCTGCTGATGCGGCTGACGCGGGAGTACCCGGAGCTTCCGCTGTACATCACGGAGAACGGCGCGGCGTACGAGGACGCGGTCGGGCCGGACGGCGCGGTCCACGACCCGGAGCGCATCGCGTACGTCCACAGCCACCTGGAGGCGGTGCACCAGGCGGTGGAGAGCGGCGCGGACGTGCGCGGGTACTTCCTGTGGTCGCTGCTGGACAACTTCGAGTGGGCGTACGGGTACGAGAAGCGGTTCGGCGCCGTCCACGTCGACTACGAGACGCAGGTGCGCACCCCGAAGGCGAGCGCCCACTGGTACGCGCGGGTGGCGCGCAGCGGGCAGCTCCCCGCGCCGGAGGCGGTCGTGTGACCCGCTCCGGTGCCGTGTGACCCGGCCCGGCGGCGGGTGACCCGCTCCGGCGCCGCGTGACACGCCCCGGCGGGAGCGCGGCGGCGGCGCCCGGTACGTACAGAATCGTCCTCGTTCGTGGTGGAGGTTCCGTACTGGGAGGACGCGATGCGCAGCCGCACCCGCGGGGCGGGGTCCCCCAGCCGCCCCCGCTCCCGCCGCGGCGGCCGGCGCGGCCCCCGCGCCCGCGCCGCCACCCGGCTCGCCGCCGTCCTGCTCGCCGGGTGCTGCGCGGGCGGCGGCGCCGGGACCGACGGCCGGATCCGGCTGACGGTCGGCGTCTTCGGGTCGTTCGGCTACCGGGAGGCCGGCCTGTACGACGCGTACATGCGGCTGCGTCCCGGCGTCGTCGTCGAGCAGACGTCGATCGCGCGGAACGAGAACTACTACCCGCAGCTCCTCACCCACCTGGGCAGCGGCAGCGGCCTCGCCGACGTCCAGGCCGTCGAGGTGAACAACATCGCCGAGATCACCGCCACGCAGGCGGACGGACTGGTGGAGCTGGGCACGGCCGAAGGCGTGCGGAAGGAGGACTTCCTGCCGTGGAAGTGGGCGCAGGGGACCACCCGGGACGGCAGGACCGTCGCCCTCGGCACGGACGTCGGGCCGCAGGCCGTCTGCTACCGCAAGGACCTGTTCGCCCGGGCCGGGCTGCCCACGGCCCGGGCGGAGGTGGGCCGGCTGTGGGCGGGCGGCTGGCGGGCGTACCTGGCCGTCGGACGGCGCTACCGGGCGAACGCCCCCGCCGGTACGGCCTTCACGGACTCGGCGTCCGGGGTGATGGCCGCGATCACCGGGTCCAGTGCCCGGCGGTTCTACGACGTGGACGGCACCGTCTCCTACCGGTCGAGCCCCGCCGTGCGGGAGGCGTGGTCGGTGGCGGCGGCCTTCGCGACGGGCGGGCTGACGGCACGGCTCCAGCAGTTCACCCCCGCCTGGGACCAGGGCTTCGCGAACGGCGCCTTCGCCACCGTGTCCTGCCCCGCGTGGATGCTCGGCTACATCCAGGACAAGGCGGGCCCCGCCGGGCGCGGCCGGTGGGACGTGGCGGCGGCGCCCCGGCCGGGGAACTGGGGCGGCTCGTTCCTGGTCGTCCCCAGGGCGGGCCGGCACCGGGCGGAGGCGGTACGGCTCGCGGCCTGGCTGACGGCGCCCGCGCAGCAGGCGACGCTGTTCGAGCGGCGCGGCAGCTTCCCCAGCGCGTCCGCCGCGTACCGGAGGCCGTCCGTCGCGGGGGCGCGGCACCCGTACTTCGGCGGGGCGCCGATCGGGGAGATCTTCTCCCGCGCGGCCCGCGGCGTACCGGTGACGGTCCTCGGCCCGAAGGACCTGGTCATCGCCCAGAACCTCGCCGACGTGGGGATGCTCCAGGTGGAACAGCGGGGCGCGTCGCCCGCGGACGCGTGGCGGTCGGCCGTGCGGACCATCGACAACGCCCTCGACCTGTGAGCGCGCCCCGCGCGTCCGCCGCACCCGTCCCCGCGTCCGCGTCCGCGAAGGGCCCGGCGGGCGGACCGGCCGCGGCGGGCCACGGACCGGACGGGCGGTGGACGCCGTACGCCTGCCTCGCGCCGTTCTTCGTCCTCTTCCTCGCCTTCGGGCTGTTCCCGCTGCTCTACACGGGCTGGGCGGCCCTGCACCGGGTCGAACTGACCTCCCCGACCCGCATGGAGTGGGTGGGGCTGCGGAACTTCTCCCGGCTGGCGGCCGACGAGTTCTTCTGGAACGCGCTGCGCAACACGGTGACGATCGGGCTGCTGTCGACCGTGCCGCAACTGCTGATGGCGCTGGGCATCGCGCACCTGCTGCACCACCGGCTGCGCGGCTCGACGTTCTTCCGGGTCGCCGTGCTCACCCCGTACGCCACCTCCGTCGCCGCCGCGACGCTCGTCTTCGTCCTGCTGTTCGGCCGCGACCACGGGATGGTGAACTGGCTGCTGGACCTCGCCGGGATCGGTCCGGTCGACTGGCAGAGCGGCCGCTGGACGTCGCAGCTCGCGGTGTCGACGATCGTCGTCTGGCGGTGGACGGGCTACAACGCGCTGATCTACCTGGCGGCGCTCCAGTCCGTGCCGCCCGAGCTGTACGAGGCGGCGGAGCTGGACGGCGCGTCCCGGTGGCAGCAGTTCGCGCACGTCACGGTGGTCGCGCTGCGGCCGACGATCCTGTTCACCTGCGTCGTCGCCACGATCGGCGCGACGCAGCTCTTCGGGGAACCGCTGCTGTTCAACGGCAGCGCGGGCGCGACCGGCGGCGCGGACCACCAGTTCCAGACGCTCGGCCTCTACCTGTACGAGCAGGGGTGGGTCAACTTCCACCTGGGCCGGGCCGCCGCCATCGCGTGGACGATGTTCCTGCTGCTGGTCCTGCTCGCGCTGGCCACGGGGGCGACCGCCCGCCTGGCGCGGGCCCGATCGGCGGCACGGACCAAGTCGGCGGCACGGGACCGGGCGGCGGCACGGGAAGGGGCCGCCGACATGCGCGTGCCGCCCGCCCCCCGCGCCCGGCCGGGCCGTCCCCGTACGCGCGCGGGCCGTCCCCGTCCGGGCCGTCCCCGTCCGGGCCGTCCCCGTACGCGCGCGGGCCGTCCCCGGCGCGGCGGGGCGCTCACGTACGCGGTCCTGGCCGGCGTCACCGCCGTCTCGCTGTTCCCGCTGCTGTGGACGGCGGTCGCCGCCTCCGCCGACACCACCCGGCTCGCCCGGACGCCGCCTCCCCTCTGGTTCGGCGACCGCCTCGCCGGCAACCTCTCCACCGCCTGGACCGACGCCCACCTGGGCGCCGCGCTGTGCAACACGGCGTTCGTCGCCGGGACCGTCGCCGCCGGGACCGTGCTGGTCTCCACCCTCGCCGGCTTCGCCTTCGCCAAGCTGCGGTTCCGGGGCCGCCGGGCGCTGCTGCTGGTGGTGGTCGGCACGATGATGGTGCCGCCGCAACTGTCGGCCGTCCCGCTGTACCTGCTGGTCGCGCGGCTCGGCTGGGCCGACCGGCTCCAGGCGGTGATCCTGCCGGCCCTGGTGAGCGCCTTCGGGGTGTTCTTCATGCGGCAGTACCTGCTCGGCGCGCTGCCGGGCGAACTGGTCGAGGCCGCCCGCGTCGACGGCGCCGGCGCGTGGCGGATCGTGTGGCACGTCGTCTTCCCGGCGGCGCGGCCCGCCATGGCGGTCCTGGCGATGCTCACGTTCGTGATGGCGTGGAACGACTTCTTCTGGCCCGTCATCGCGCTCACCCAGAGCGGCAGCCCGACCGTGCAGGTCGCCCTCACCGGCCTGGGCCGCGGCTACGTCCCCGACCAGGCGGTGGTCATGGCCGGCGCCCTGCTGGGCACGCTTCCGCTCCTCCTCGTCTTCGCCGCCTTCGGCCGGCAGATCGTCGGCGGCATCATGCGGGGCGCCGTCAAGGGCTGACCCCCACGCGCGCCCCTCCGTCCGTACCCCCGTCCCGACCCGTTGGGAGATCCTCCTTGTCCGTCAGCTTCCCGCCCGGCTTCCTGTGGGGCACCGCCACCGCCGCGTACCAGATCGAGGGCGCCGCCCAGGAGGACGGCCGCGGGCCGTCGATCTGGGACACCTTCAGCCACACCCCGGGCCGCACCCTCGGCGGCGACACCGGTGACGTGGCCGCCGACCACTACCACCGCGCGCCCGACGACGTCCGCACGATGGCGGAGCTCGGCGTCAACGCCTACCGCTTCTCCGTCTCCTGGCCGCGCGTCCAGCCGACCGGGCGCGGCCCCGCCGTGCAGAAGGGCCTCGACTTCTACCGCGCGCTCGCCGACGACCTCCTCGACCGCGGCATCACGCCCGTCCTCACCCTCTACCACTGGGACCTGCCGCAGGCCCTGGAGGACGAGGGCGGCTGGCCCGCGCGGGACACCGCCCAGCGGTTCGCCGACTACGCGGGGCTCGTCGCCGACGCGCTGGGAGACCGCGTCGAGCGGTGGACCACGCTCAACGAGCCCTGGTGCAGCGCCTTCCTCGGGTACGGCTCCGGCGTCCACGCCCCCGGCCGCACCGACCCCGTCGACGCGCTGCGCGCCGCCCACCACCTGAACCTCGCCCACGGCCTCGCCGCACACGCCCTGCGGGCCGCCCTGCCCGCCCGCGCCCAGCTCTCGATCAGCCTCAACACCTGCGCCGTCAGGGCGCGGACGGACAGCGACGCCGACCGGGACGCCCGGCGCCGCATCGACGCGCTCGCCAACCGGGTCTTCACCGGGCCGCTGCTGCACGGCGCGTACCCCGACGACCTCCTCGACGACACCGCGCACCTCACCGACTGGTCCTTCGTCCGGGCGGACGACCTGGCCGCCATCGCCCGCCACCCCCTGGACTCGCTCGGCATCAACTACTACGCGCCGACCGTCGTGTCGGCCGCCACCGGCGGCCCGGCCTCCACCGCCGACGACGGCCACGGCGCCAGCGCCCACTCCCCCTGGCCGGGTGCCGACGGCGTCTCCTTCCACCAGCAGCCCGGCGAGCGCACCGACATGGGCTGGGGCATCGACCCGACCGGCCTGTACGACCTGCTGACCCACTACAGCCGGGAGGCGCCGGGCCTGCCCCTGCTCGTCACCGAGAACGGGGCCGCCTACCCCGACCGGCCCGCCCCCGACGGCACCGTCCACGACGTCCGCCGCGTCCGCTACCTCCACGGCCACATCGCCGCCCTGCACCGGGCGCTGGCCGACGGCGCCGACGTGCGCGGCTACTTCGTGTGGTCCCTGCTGGACAACTTCGAGTGGTCGTACGGGTACTCCAAGCGGTTCGGCATCGTGCACGTCGACTACGCGACGCAGACCCGCACGCCCAAGGCGAGCGCCCGCTGGTACGCGCGGCTCGCCCGCACCGGCGTCCTGCCGGACCCGGTCGTGCCGTGAGGGGCGCGTCCCGGCCGCCGTCCCGACCGGGGTGGCGGCCGGGACGCGCGGCGCGCGGACGGCGCGGGCCGCGCGGCGGTGCGGGAACCGACCCCCGCCGACCCGCACCGACCCCTGCCAGCCCGCACCGACCCGCACCGACCCCTGCCAGCCCGCACCGGCCCGCACCGACCCGCACCGACTCGCACCGACCCGCAGCCGGACGCGGGTGCCCGCGCGGCCGGTTCACGCGGGCGCGCCGCGGCGCCGCACGCGGCGGGCACGGCGGGCGGGCGGGGCGGCGGGGCGGACGCCCGGGCCCAGCCGGACGCGGACCTCCGCGCCGCCCAGGACGGAGCGGCCGACGCGCACGTCGCCGCCCGTGGACTCCGCGACGCGGCGCGCGATGTCCAGGCCGAGCCCCGTCGAGCCGTCGCGCGCCCCGCTGTTGCCGCGGGCGAGCGCCTCCTCGGGGTCGGCGATGCCGGGCCCGGCGTCGGAGACGAGCACGTGCACCGCGTCGTCGCCGCGGTGCACGTCGACCGCGAACGCGGTGCCCTCCGGGGTGTGCCGGAAGACGTTGCCGAGCAACGCGTCCAGCGCGGCGGCCAGCTCGGGGCGGGCGACGGGGACGCGCACGGGACGCTCGACCCCGGCCAGCCGCGCCGCGCGGCCCTCGTCCTCGGCGAGCGCCGACCAGAACGCCATCCGGTCCCGTACGACCTCCGACACGTCGCAGCCGGCGCCCGGTCCGGCCGCCGCCGTCGTCTGCGGCTTGGCCTCGCGCGCGGTGCGGATGATCGTGTCGACCTCCCGCTCCAGTTGCTCGACGGCCGCGCGGGTCTGGTCGGCGGCCGGCCCCTCGCCGAGCGAGGCGGCGTTGAGGCGCAGCACCGTCAGCGGGGTGCGCAACCGGTGCGACAGGTCGGCGGCGAGCTCCCGCTCGTTGGCGAGGAGCCGGACGACCTGGGCGGCCATGGAGTTGAAGGCGACGGCCGCGGAGCGCAGTTCGGCGGGCCCCTCCTCCGGTACGCGCGCGTCCAGCCGGCCCTCGCCCAGGTCGTGGGCGGCGCGCGCGAGGAGCCGGGCGGGCAGCACCACGCGGACGCCGAGCCGGTCCGCGACCGCGACCGACCCGACGACCAGGGCGGCCCCGACCCCGGCGAGGACCAGCCGGGCGGTGGCGAGCCCGCGGGTCAGCTCGCCCTGCGGGACGAACACCTCGACGACGGCGATCTGCCCGGTGCCCAGCGCGATCGGCTGGAGCAGCACGCACCCCCCGGCCACCTCCGCGACGGACGCCCGCGGCACCCGCCGTACGGTCGCCAGGTCCGCCCCGGCGGCCCGGCCCGCGCCGATCTCCAGGGCGACGGCCCCGGGCCGTCCGGGCGGCGCCGGGACGTGCACGGCCATGCGCCCGTCCGCCCCGGCCTGCGTGGAGGCGACGGCGCGCTCCAGCGCCGCCCGGTCGGTGGTGACGGACAGGGTGGGGCCGATCGCGGCGGCCTGCCGCTCGGCGTTGCCGAAGGCGCGGTCGCGGGCCAGCTCCTCGATGACCAGGCCGAGCGGGACGGCGAAGGCGAGGACGACCATCGTCGTGACGGCCAGCGCGACCTTGACGAGCGCCCACCTCACCGCGGCGGCTCCAGTTTCACGCCGACGCCCCTGAGCGTGTGCAGGTAGCGGGGGCTGGCGGCGGTCTCGCCCAGTTTGCGGCGCAGCCAGGACAGGTGGACGTCGATGGTCTGGTCGTCGCCGTACTCCTGCTGCCACACCTCCGCGAGCAACTCCCGGCGCGACACGACGACGCCGGGCCGCCGGGCGAGGAACGCCAGCAGGTCGAACTCGCGGCGCGTCAGGTCCAGGGTCCGGCCGTCCAGTTCGGCCCGGCGGCGCAGCGGGTCGACGGCGAGGCCGCCGACCCGGACGGCCGTGTCGGCCGGCGCCTCCCCGGCACCGCGCGCCCGGCGCAGCACGGCGGCGATCCGCGCCGACAGGTGCTCCGCGGAGAACGGCTTGGTGAGGTGGTCGTCGGCGCCGTCGTTGAGGAGCCGTACGACCTCCGCCTCGTCGTCCCGCGCGGTCGCGATGATCACCGGTACGTCGGTGGTGCCGCGCAGCACCTTCAGCGCCTCCGCCCCGTCCAGGTCGGGCAGGCCGAGGTCCAGGACGACCACGTCGAAGCGGTGCCGGTCGACCTCGCGCAGCGCCTCCAGGGCCGTGCCGACGCCCCGCACCGCGTGGGACGCCCCGGTCAGGTGCCGAACGAGGGCGGAGCGCACGGACTGGTCGTCCTCGACCACGAGCACACTTGCCATGGGCGGCACCGTACGCCATGCGGCGGAACCGGAGGCACGGGTACCGGGAGGGGGCCGGGGGCGGAGCACCGGACGCGCCCGGCGCCCGCCGCGGGCGCCCCGGCGGAGGGAGGGGCCGGCGGGGTGGTGCAGTATGCCCGGATGCGAAGAGGACTGGTCCACGCCCTGGCGTGGCTGCTCGCCACGGGCGCGGCGGTCGCCCTCTCGTGGTGGGGCGTGCGCACGGTGATGTCCGGCACGGTGTACGACCGGCCGAGCGCCCTGCCGCTGACGGGGGCGGCCCCGGAGCCGTGGGCGCCGGCGACGTGGCAGCCGCAGGACTCCCCGTCCCCGTCCGCGCCGGAGGTGGCGCCCGCGACGCGCCCGGACCCGGCGTCCCCCGCCGCGTCCCCGGCGCCGCCGGACCGGAGCCGTACGTCCGCCCCGCCGCCCCCGTCCGCGGCGCCGACCGCCGGGTCGGTGAGGAGCTACGCCGTCGACGGCGGCCGGGTGGCGTTCGACCTCGGCGAGACGTCGGCCGAGCTGGTGTCCGCGACACCGGCGTCGGGGTGGCAGATGCAGGTGTGGAAGCAGGAGCGCTGGATCCGGGTGACGTTCACGCGGGACGGCCGGGAGGTCTCGGTGTTCTGCGTCTGGCACGACTCGGCGCCCCGCGTGGAGGTCGACGACCGCCGTACGTAGCGGACGGCGCGGCGGGCCGGGACCGCCCCGGGCGCCCCGGCCGCGAAGGGCCGCCCTAGTCGCGGAAGACGGAGGGCGGCGGCTCCGGGGACGCCTTCGCGGCGGCGTCCGTCACGGGGGCGGCGCCGCCCGTGAAGTCGGCCAGCGCCCGCCCGTGCTCGACCCGGCCCGGGTGCGGGTCGCCCGCCACGCGGCGGGTGAACTCCGCGACGGGCAGCGGCGCGTCGGAGGCCACCAGGACGGCGTTGCCGAAGCGACGGCCGCGCAGCACGACCGGGTCGGCGGCGAGCGCCAGTTCGGGGAAGAGCGCGGCGGCGGTGGCGATCTGGCCGCGCAGGTGGGCCAGCGGCGGCCCGTCGGCGAGGTTCGCGGCGTAGTGCCCGCCGGGCCCGAGGACGCGCCGCACCTCGGTGAGGAACTCGGTGCTGGTGAGGTGGGCGGGGGTGCGGGCGCCGCTGAACACGTCCGCGATCACCAGGTCCGCCCAGCCGTCCGGCAGCTTGGCGAGCCCGGCGCGGGCGTCGCCGCCGCGCACCCGTATCCGGGCGGCGGGGTCGAGCGGCAGGACCCGCCGCACGAGCCGCACGAGCGGCGCGTCGATCTCCACGACCTGCTGGGTGGAGCGGGGCCGGGTCGCGGCGACGTACCGGGCGAGGGTGAACGCCCCGCCGCCGAGGTGCACGGCGTGCAGGGGACGCCCGGGGGGCGCGGCGAGGTCGACGACGTGGCCGAGGCGGCGCTGGTACGCGAAGTCGAGGTGCGCGGGGTCGTCGAGGTCGACGTGCGACTGCGGCGCGCCGTCGATGAGCAGGGTCCACGCCCGTGGCCGCTCCCGGTCGGGCACCAGTTCGGCCACGCCGCCGTCGACGGCCTCGCTGACCGTCTCCGCCACGGCCGCCCGCCCGCCCCGCTGCCTGTTCCTCGCCACCCGTCCATTATCGGCCCGCCGGCGGCGCGGCGGGCACGGCCCCGCACCGCGGCGGGCGACCGGAGCGCCGGCTGGAAGAACGGCGAGGACGAACAGCATCTGCTGCGCGGTCGGGTGTACGGCCACGGCACACACGTGGCGGGCCCGTCCCTCCGGGGCGAGGTTCAGCCGGATGGCGGGCTTTCGGCAGGTGGAAAGCCGGGGAGCGTTGGTTGTCGGTCTTCGCTCCGTCGCAGGAGGTGTTCCGGATGAGCAGTAGGCATCGCATGGCGAACCCGGCGGTACTGGTGGCCGTCGTTGCGGTGACCGCGCCTGTGGCGTGCGCCTACGTGTGGCAGGTGGTGTGCGACGCACGGCCCTGGCTGCGCGCCGGGCGGCTGCCGGGCGGGCGCCGCAGGAAGGTATCGGGTGTCGACTAAGGGAGTACCCCCATGGGGCGAAGTGTGGTGGTGACGGGTGCCACCAGCGGTATCGGGCTGGAGACCGCCGTGCGCCTGTGTCGGGCGGGCTACGAGGTCTTCGCGACGGCGCGTAGCCAGGAGAAGTCGGACAAGCTGTCGGCCCGCGCGGAGGAGCAGGGCCTGCGCATGCGGTGCCTCGTGCTCGACGTGACCGACGCGGCGGCTTGCGGAGAGGTGTTCGACGAGATCGCGTCCCGTACCGGGGGCGGCCCGTGGGCAGTGGTGAACAACGCCGGTGTCACGGTGCCCCGCGCGGTGGAGGACGTGGACGAGGTACAGGCCAGGCTGGCGATGGAGGTCAACGTCCACGCCCCGGCCCGCATCTCCCGGCTGGTGCTGCCCGCGATGCGGCGTCGTGGAGAGGGCCGCATCGTCAACGTCTCGTCGACCGCGGCCCGCGTCGTGCTGCCGTTCGCCGGGTGGTACAGCGCCAGTAAGGCGGGGTTGCACGCGCTCACGCACGCGCTGCGCATGGAGACGCGGGCCTTTGGCGTCCACGTGTCGCTGGTGGAGCCCAGTTTCCACGCCAGCGCCCTGCTGGAGCACGCCGCGCAGGAGATCGGCCGCCCGAGCGCGGTGTGCGACGAGTACAGCGCCTGCTACCGGGCGCTGGCGGCGAGCCTGCGGGAGTCGAAGCGCTATCCGGGGCCGGGGAACGCGGCCCGGATCGTACGGCAGGCACTCGAGGCCGAGAGGCCCCGGGCCTGCTACCGCGTGGGGGCGGTGCCCCGGATCGGCACGACCCTGGACACCGTCCTCCCGTACGCGGTCGGCGACCAGGTGAAAAGAGCGTTCGCGGGCCTGCGCGCCCCTACGGCGCTGGAACGGCGCTTCACGCGTCTGATGGGTCTGCCACAGGCGTGAGAGCGACGGACCGGACCCGACTGAGCCGGTTAGGTGGTGTGGCGGTGACGCGTCGGCGAGTGGCGACGCCGCCCACCACACGCGTTGTTAACGTCCCCGCATGATCGGTTGGCGTGCGCGGCTGGAGGCGGTGGCGGTCCACCTTCCGGAGCGATGGGTTCCGCTCGGTGAACGAGAAGAGCAGATCGACATCGCCAGTAAGTCGTTCACCCCTCCCAGGGGCCTGGTGACGCAGTTGACCGGCGTGCGTGGTGTGCACCTGGCGGGACCGAACGAGCAGCCGTCCGCCCTGGCCGTCCATGCGGCCCGCAAGGCATTGGCCGACAGCGGGGTCTCACCCGACGACATCGACCTGCTGATCTTCGCCTCCAGCAGCCAGGACATGGTCGAACCGGCCACCAGTCACATGGTGGCTGACCAACTGGGCGTCTCCTGCCCGGCGTTCGACGTGAAGAACGCCTGCAACAGCGTGCTGAACGCGATCGAGGTGTGCCAGGCGCTTTTGAACGGTGCCAGCCCCTACCGCAGGGCGCTGATCACCTGCGGGGAGACCCCCTCTCGTGCCACCCGGTTGGCGGTTCCCGACCCGGCCGCCTTCACCCGGGCCTTCCCGTCCTACGGATTCTCCGATGCCGGCGCCGCGCTGCTGTTCAGCACCGTCAGGGCCACCGAGGGGGCGCCGGGTGTGCTCGGTTGCCGCTTCGCCGCCGATTCCAGCGCCTGGCCGTGCGCGACCCTCCTCTACGGCGGCAGCGCCTCACTCGCGGAGCCGGACGAGGAACACCGCTACTTCCGGATGGACAGCGCCCGTCTGCGGCAGAGCATGCACGTCCTGGTGCCCCGCGTGTTCACGCTCCTCGGGGACCTGGGCCTGACGGCCGGGGAGCTGGCCTTCGTCGGCGTGCACCAGGTCATGTCCCGCGACGCCCAAGACCTCTGTGACGCAGGGGTCGGCGTGGACGAACGGCAGCTCATCGCGACCCTGCCCGACCACGGCAACGTCGCCGCCGCTTCACTGCCCCTACAGCTCACCCGGGCCCTCGCCGAGGGGCGGGCCCACCCCGGCGACCTGGTCGCCCTGCTCGGCATGGCCGCGGGCAGCAGCGCCGGGCTCGTCGTACTGCGGCTGTGAGGACCGTCCCCGCCCACCGGCCCCGCCGCATCGCCCGACCGTCCCACCACCGGCATCCCCTCAATGGAGAAAGGAACGCCGCATGTCCCTGCACGAATCCGTCCGGCAATGCATGTCCCAGCACTTCAACCTTCCCGTCGAGTCCATCACCGCCGACGCGACCCTGAACGATCTCGGCATGGACTCCCTCGCCATGGTCGAACTGGTATGCGTACTGAAGGAGGAGCTGCACCTGAACCTGTCCGAGGCCGACGTGGTCGTCAGCCCGGATTCGACTTTTGACCAGGCAGTCCAGGCAGTCCAGGTCGCAGCGTCCGCCGGCTCTGTACCCGTCGCGCAATGGACGGCACCGGCGTGACGCGCTCGCGGATCGCCGTGACCGGCCTGGGGCTCGTCACACCGGCCGGCATCGGCACCCCGGCGACATGGAGCGGCGTGTGCGCCGGCCGGGCCACCGCGGCCATCGACCCGGACCTGGAAGGCGTACCGGTCCCCATGAGCTGCCGGGTCCCCGGCTTCGACGCGCGGGCCGCGGTCGGCGGCCAGGTGTGGCGCATGGACCGGTTCACCCACCTGGCGCTGGCCGCCGCCGCCGAAGCGGTCGCGGACGCCGGCTGGGACCCCACCGTCTGGGACGGTGCCAGGGTCGGTGTCGTCGTCGGCGTGGGAACGGAGAGCAAGTACGCCCTGGCCCTCGCGGCGGAGAAGACGCGGCGCCGCCAGTACGAGGCGGTCTCGCCCCTGTCGGTGCCGCGCATGACGCCCAACGCCGCGGCCGGGGAGATCGGCATCGCCCTGGGGGCCCTGGGCCCCAGCCTCGCCGTCAGCACCGCGTGCGCCTCCGGGGCCACCGCCCTGTGCGTGGCGCGGGACCTGCTGCTGGCCGGGCGGTGCGACGTCGTGCTCGCCGGCGGCGCGGAAGCCGCCTGCGAGCCGATCACCTCCACCTGCTTCTCCCGCATGGGGGCGCTCTCCACCCGTCTGGAGGATCCGGCCGGCGCCAGTCGGCCCTTCGACGCCGACCGCGACGGCTTCGTCCTCGGTGAGGGGGCCGGCATCCTCGTACTGGAGCGCCACGACGACGCGCGTGCCAGGCGGGCCCCGATCCGGGCCCTGTTCGCCGGCCACGGCACCTCCACCGACGGCTACCACTACGCGGCCGCCCACCCCGAGGGCGCGGGCCTGGAGCGCGCCTTCACCGCCGCGCTCGACGACGCCGGCCTGGAAGCCGGTGACATCGGCCACGTGAACGCGCACGGCACCTCCACCCCGATGAACGACCGGGTGGAAGGCCTCACGCTCGCCCGCCTGTTCGGTGGACACCCCCCGCCCGTCACGTCCGCCAAGGGGGCCCTCGGCCACTCCCTCGGCGCGGCGGGCGCCATCGAAGCGGCCCTGAAGCGTACTGACCCTCCAGACGGCCACCATCCCGCCCACCGCGAACACGGACCGCGTCGACCCCGTCCTCGACCTCGACGTGGTCACCAAGTCCCCCCGCAGCCGGCCCGGTCTGCGCGCCGTGGCCTCCACGTCCTGCGGCTTCGGCGGCCACAACGCCGTCCTCGTCCTGACCGCCTGCTGATCCGCCCCGTGACCGGCCCGCAGCCGGTCACGGGGCTCCCGGCTCGCCGAGCGGGTCGGCCGGTGCGCCCGGCGAACCGGCCGCCCGCACCCCGGCGCCGTCCTCCGCCCCCCGCGGCCCACCGCCGCGGACGGCGAACGGGCGGGGGACCCACCAGTTGGCCCGTCCGGCCAGCGCCATCACGGCGGGCACCAGCAACCCGCGCACCAGCGTGGCGTCCAGCAGGGCCGCCAGTGCCAGTCCCACCCCGAACACCTTCAGCACCACCAGCTCCGAGCTCGCCAGCGCGGCCATCACGACGGCGAAGGTCGCCGCGGCCCACGTGAACAGCCGGGCGGTCCGGTCCAACCCCGCGCAGACCGCCGCCTCGGTCTCCCCGGTGCGTTCGTACTCCTCGCAGACCCGGGTGAGCAGGAAGATCTCGTAGTCCATCGACATGCCGAACGCGCAGCAGAAGACCAGCACGGGCATCAGCACGTCGGTGTACCCGGCGACCGCGAAGTCGCCGAGCAACCAGGCCAGGTGGCCCTCCTGGAAGATGTGGACCATGGCGCCGAAAGTGGCGCACAGGCTCAACCCGTTCAGCAACAGGGCCTTGACCGCCAGCACCACCCGCCGGGTGAGCAGCACCACCAGGAGCAGCAGCACGCCGGTGACCAGCAGCAGCACCGCCGGAAGCCGCTCGGACAGCGCCTGCTGCGCGTCGGCCAGCCGCGCCCCGGGGCCGCCGACCAGCGCGGGAGCCGGAGCGGGAACCGCCCGCAGCGCGCGTACCAGGTCCCGGTTCTCGGGCCCGTACGGCTCGTACCGCGTCGCCACCGACAGCCAGACGCCCTGGTGCGAGACGAACCGCGCGGCAGACTCGGCGGCCCCGGTCGGGTGGCCGGCCCGGTACGAGCCGGTGGCGGTGTCGACCCGGACGACCCCCGGCCGGTCGGCGAGACGCCGTGCGTAGTCCTCCAGGGCGGCCGGGCGGGCACGCACGTCGAAACGCGGCATCACCACGGTCGTCGCGCCCACCACCGCGCCCGCGGCGGTGAAGTCCTCGCGCAGCACGTTCGTGCTGTTCCCCACCGCGGAGGAGGCGGGCAGTACCCGGTCGTCGAACATCCCGAACCGCACACCGGCGAACGGCGCCGCCACCAGCAGCAGCCCGGTGGTCACCGCCAGCGCGACGGGCAGCGGACGGCGCATCACCGCGCGGGCGCACCTGCCCCAGCGGCCCGGCGGGCGGGCTCCACCAGGGGACCCCGGCCTCCGCCGCCACCGGGCGAACACGTCGGCCCGCTCCAGCCGGTCGCCGAGGACGGCCAGACAGGCGGGCAGAACCACGAGGTTCACCAGCGCGGCGAGCACCACGACGGTGATGCCGCCGTACGCCACCGACCGAAGCAGCGCATGGGGAAACAGCAGCAGGGTCGCCAGGGCCGCCGCGACGGTCACCGCCGAGAAGACGACCGCCCTGCCGGCCGTCGACAGGGCCACGCGCAGGGCCTCCTGCCGCCGCGTCCCGTCCACCAGCTCCTCCCGGTAGCGGGTCAGCAGGAAGAGGCTGTAGTCCACGGCCAGCGCGAAGCCCAGCGCGACGCCGATGTTCCACGCGTACACGGACACCTCGGTCCAGGCGGTGAACAGGCGCAGCACCACCATCGTCCCCAACGCCGCCAGACCCCCCACCAGCACCGGCAGCACGGCCGCCACCGCCGACCGGTACACCACCAGCAGCACCAGCGTGGTGGCGGGCAGTGCCAGCAGCTCCGCCCTGTGCTGGTCGCGTCCTGCCTGCCGCATCACCTCGGCCTGCACGGCGGCGTCCCCGTTGGCGGACACCGTCAGCACCCCGTGCCCGCCGGTCAGCTCCGGCAGCAGGCGTCCGGCCGTACGCGCGGCCCGCGCCTCCTCACCCCGCAGCCGTACCAGGACCAGCGCGCTCCGCCCGTCCGCGGAACGCAGCTCCCGCCGGCGGTCCGGCCAGTACGACACCACCCTCCGCACCGAGGGGTCCCGGGCCGCCGAGCGTGCCAGACGGTTCCCCGCCGCGACGGCCCGGGGGTCGTCGACCGAACCCTCCGCGACCCGGGCGACCAGCACCACGTTCGCCCCGGCGCCGCCGAACTCCTCGTCCAGCGCCTTCTCCGCCCGTACCGCCTCCGCGGCCGCCGGTACCTGGCCGGATGCCGACAGGCGCTCGTGGACGGGATACCCGAACCAGCCGGCGCCGACCGCGGCCACCGCGGCGGCCACCAGGACCGCGACCCGCCACCGCGTCACGGCGGCGGCGAGGCGCGCCGACCACAGGGCGCCGGCCTCGGGCCCCCGCTTCCCGCCGCACCCGGCACCGCCCCCGCCTGCTTCCGAGTTCCGGCGCACCGTGTCTCCTCCTCCTTCGCGACGAGTGATGTGCGGCGACCACGGCCCGCCGGGAGAGTCCGGTCACGGCATCAGACCCGCGCGGCGCCACCAGTGGCGCTGCCCCGGACCGATCAGGCCGACCTCGGTGAGGAAGGCGACGGCCTTGCGCCCCGATCTCTGGAGAAGCGCACGGTGGTGGGGGTTGGCCAGCGCCTGCCGCCGGGCGGTCGCGGGGTCGAGTCCGACGGCGCGGTACACGGCCGCGGGCATGCGGTGGGCCATGAACGCGCAGGCGGTCATCCCGACGAGTTCCCGCTGGATCCGGACGTTCGCCGGGGACGCGGTCCGCACGGCGTGCGCCAGCTCGGTACGGGCGAAACCGACGTGCCGGGCCTCCTCCACGACGTGCACCCGGCAGACCTGGCGCACCAGAGGGTGCACGCGCTCGTCGTTCATGCCTTCCCGCTGGACGAGGTCGTTGACCTCCTCGGACAGCAACGTCACGGCGAAGGTCCCGACCTGCCCGTACACCACGCTCGTCAGCGAGAAGAGGTGGTTGACACGGCGGGGAGGGGGATAGGCCCGGCAGCCCATGGCGGAGATCAGCCGCGCGAACATCAGGGAATGGCGGGCCTCCTCACCCACCTCGGTCAGCGCGTAGCGGGTGCGGGAGTCGGTCAGGTCCCGGCCGGCCATGTACCGGCCGAGCATCTGCATCAGGCACAGCTCGGTCCAGATGCCCCCACTGGCCAGCGCCGCCATCTCATGACGCGACAGTTCGACACGGGACGCTTCGTCCATGCCCCGCCACAGGGGGGTGCCATACAGTGACACCCACTCGGGCGGCATGAACCAGGCCCCCTCCTCGAAGGGGGTCTCCCAGTCGATGTGCGCGTCGGCGTCGGGGTGTTCGGCGGAGGTCTTGAGCAGCCGTTCGGCTACAACCTGGGGATCGTGCACGGGACAGTCCTTCGCGGGGGGCGTCGCCGTCACGCCGTGCCGGCCGGGACGGGTCCGTCCAGCCCCTGGCCGCATGCGTGACGGCGACGCGGCAACGGTGCGGCGCGCCGCGGTGAACGTGCGCGAAGGAGCACGGGAATGCGGACCCGGTGGCTTCCTTCCGACGAGCCGAGGGAGGTGATCATCGAGCAACCTAGCAACAGAGGCGCGTCCCGCGGCTGTGCCGCGCCGTCCGCACCCGGCCGAGCCTCCGACGGGTGACGGGGAGGCCTCGCGGACGCGAACCACGGCGGAGTCGCCGGGGCCGGGCCGTCGGTGGTCGGACCGGCGCTCTTCGGTGAGGATCTCCTCGGTGGAGCGGATGAGGGTCTGGGCGATGCCCGGGAGCGGCCCCGGGCACACGTCGTCGTCGACGCGCCGCGGCGGGCCCCGGCGCGCACCTAACCGCAGTCGTCGGCGACCTTCAGGAGGCGGGCCGCCTCGTCGAGGGCCTCGCGCAGCAGCACCGGGTCGGTGACCGGGTCGGTCTCGGCCGGCGGGAGGAGCCAGCCGCTGCCGGGCACGGGCGGCTCCGGCGCCGCGTCCCGCGGGGCGTCCGGGCCGGCCGGCAGGCGCAGGCCGCACCCGTCCGTCCGCGTGCAGGCGCTGCCCGGTACGTCCCAGGCGGCGGCCGTGCCCGGCGGGACGAGGAAGCCGAGCGTGTCGCTGGCGCCGTCGTGGAGGACCGGGCCGACGGCCGGGGCGCCGCGGCGCAGGATGTCGACCGCCTCCAGGCCCTGCCGGGCGGGGACCGTCACCAGGTCGCACGCCTGCTCCGCGGGCCGTTCCCGGGCCCGGGCGCCGTCGCGGGCCCCGCCCGCCGGGGGGCGGGCGCTCTCGTCCCGCGTGGGCGCGTGCCGCAGGGTGGTCTGCGGTTCGCCGCCGTCGCGCGGGCCGGCCTCCGTATCGACCTCCAACAAGGGATCCCCTCCTCGCTCGAGTCCCGAGTGGAGACACGTTCCGTCTCTCCGCCCGGTTCAACGGCGGGGGGCGTCAACAGCTACGGCGATATCCCGCCGCAAAGGATGGCAGTTCATGGCGGATGGGGTATGAGATATCCCGTTTGTAGCCAAACCATGGGTATGTGCCCTGTCACAGCCGGTACGTTCTTGCTCCGCCGGAGCATCGGCAGCACGTAGGAGAGGGCTCACCATGGCCTCGTCACGGGCAGTTCCGAATCTCGCCTTCCGCCGCCTGCGGGGGCGGCGCTCCCCCGCGGAGTTCGCCGCCGCCGTGCGCCGGGCCGCGCGGGAGATCGGGGAACAGGTGGCGTGCGACGCCCGCTACATCGGCCGTGTGGAGTCGGGTGAGATCCGCTGCCCCAACTACGCGTACGAACGGGTGTTCCTGCACATGTTTCCCGGTCTGTCGCTGACCGACCTGGGTTTCCTCGCGCGGGAACGCGTACGGGGCCGGGCGGCGCGTACGGCGGCCGGTGCGCCGGCGCCCCCCACACCTTTCCGGAACGATGAGGAGAGCGACGTGCTGCGTCGCGCATTCATGACGGGCGGCACCGCCACCGTGGCGGCCGCCTCCCTCGGCCTCGGCCCCGCCGCCAGGGCCGCGGAGCCGGGCGGCGGCCAGGACGCGCTCGGTGCGATCCCGGCGCCCCGCGCCGGCGGCCGGTTCGGCGAGACCGAGGTGGCGGCGGTCGAGGAGGCCGTACGGCGCATCCGGCTGCTCGACGACCGGCACGGCGCCGACGGGCTCTACGCGCGGGCCGCTGGGCCGTTGCGCTCGGCGTACGCGCTGCTCGACACGGGGAGGGCGACCCGGCAGTCGGCGGCGGACCGGCTCCACTCGGGCGCCGGCGAGCTGGCCCTGTCGGTGGGCTGGCTGGCCCACGACTCCGGCCGGCTGGAGGACGCCCGCTCGCACTACGCGGAGGCGCTGGCCACCGCGCGCGTGGGCGGCGATCCGGGGCTGGAGGCGCACGCGTTCTCCAACACGTCGTTCCTGGCCAGGGACGACGGCCGGTTCCGGGAGGCGGTGCGGGCGGCGCAGGCCGGACAGCGCGCGGCCGAACACCTGGCGTCGGCGCGCCTGCTGGCGCTGCTGGCGCTGCGGGAGGCGGGCGGCTGGGCCGGGCTCGGCGACCGGGCGGCGTGCGAGGAGGCGCTGGGGCGGGCGCACGCCCTGTTCGAGCGGGGCCCCTCGGACGCGGACCCGGAGTGGATGTCGTTCTTCGGGGAGCCGGAGCTGGAGTTCCTGGAGGCCCAGTGCTGGTCGCTGCTGGGCGAACCGGACCGCGCGGTGCGCCACGCCCGCCGGGCGGCGGCGCTGGACGACCCGCACTTCGCCAGGAACCTCGCCCTGTACCGCGCCCAGCTCGCCTCCGACCTCGCCCGGGGCGGCGCCCCGGAGGAGGCGGCGGCCGTCGGCGAGCAGGTGCTGGACCTGCTGGGCGACGTCCGGTCGGCGCGCATCGAGTCGATGCTGGCCGAAACCGCCCGCGTCCTGCACCCCCACCGCGCCGCCCCGCGGGTCGCCGCGTTCCTCAGTCGCCGCCGGCCCCTGATCCCCCGTCAGGGCAGGGCGTAGGGCGGGCGCCCGCTCCGGGGATCCGCTCCGGCCACCCGCCCCGGGGTCCGCTCCGGCCGCCCGTACGGGGGTGCGGCGGCCCGGCCGCCGCGGGGCCCCGGTCGGGCGGGCCGGGTCACCGCTCCAGGTGACCCGTGTCGTTCCAGCGTTCGATCGCGGGCATGCCGTACGCCCAGCCGAGGGCCGACAGGCTGGTCGGGTCGAGGCGGACGCGGGCCGCGAACGCGATGTCCTCGCCCAGCCAGCGCGCGGCGATCGACCGCAGGATGTGGCCGTGCGCGAAGACCAGCACGTCGCGGTCGGCGGAACGGGCCCACTCCACGACCTCGTCGGCGCGGGCCGTCAGCCGCTCCAGGGTCTCGCCCTCCGGGACGCCGTCGCGCCAGATCAGCCAACCGGGCCGGGACGCCCGGATCTCGGCGGGGGTCAGGCCCTCGTACGCGCCGTAGTCCCACTCCATGAGCGTGTCCCACTCCTCGGCGCGGGCGCCGAAGCCGGCCAGCTCGCAGGTCTCCCGCGCGCGGACGAGCGGGCTCGTGCGGATCTCGTACCCCTCCAGGCCCGCCCAGCGGGCGCGGTGCAGCCGCTCCCCCAGCAGCTTGGCGCCCTGCCGGCCCTCCTCGGTGAGGGGGATGTCCGTCCGGCCGGTGTGCTTGCCGAGCAGCGACCATGCGGTCTGGCCGTGCCGGGCGAGCAGGATGCGCGGTGCCATGGGGCGTACTCCTGGGGGTTCACGCGAGAAGGTGCACACGACGGCGGGTGCAACGACGTACCCGTCCATCATCGCGTACGCGCGCGGAGCGGTCGAAAGCGGGCGAGCGGCGCCGCCCGGCCCCGTTTGTCGGTGGCGGATGCGAGACTGCCGCGGTGAGCGATTCCCTGGGCAGCGGACCGCGTTCGACTCCGCAGACCCCGCACGTCCCGCAGGCCGCGCAGATCCCGCCGGGGCCGGAGGTCCCGCGGCGGGCGGCCCTGCGGCGGCGCCTGGCCGAACTGCGCGGCCCCGCCGCGGCGCCGCACCCGCTGGACGCCCGCGCGCTGGCCGCCCTCGCCGCCAACCCCGGCTGCCGCCGCCGCGCCCTGCTGGACGGCGCCGGGGTCGACAAGACCGCGCTCGCGTCGGCGCTGGGCGCGCCGTCCGGGTTCGGGCAGTCGCAGTTCGCCTTCATGCGGGGCCACGCCTTCGAGGCGAAGGTCAAGGCGGACGGGGGCGCCGAACTGCTGCGGCTGCTCGGGGCGGACGCGCCGGACGGGGTGTTCGCGCCCGACCTGGCCGCGGCCGGCCCCGAGGGGCGGGCGGCGCGGACGGCGCTGGCGCTGCGGGAGGCCACGGCGGCGGGCGGCTGGGCGCTGCTCGACCACCCGATGCTGGCGCTGGAGGTGGCCGGTTCGCCGGCGTACCTGGAGCCGGACGCGGTGGTGGTGCGGCCGGGCGGCCGGTGGACCGTCGTGGAGATCAAGTCGTTCCCGATGATCGACGGCTCGGCGGACGCGGCGAAGGTCGGGGCGGCGGCGCGGCAGGCGGCGGTGTACGCGCTGGCGCTGGAGCGGGTCGCCGCGGTCACGGACGGGGCGGAGGTGGACCACACGGTGCTGCTGGTCTGCCCGAAGGACTTCTCGAACCAGCCGACCGGCTCGCTCGTCGACGTCCGCAGGCAGCTCGCGGTCACACGGCGTCAGCTGGCGCGGCTGACGCGGCTGGAGGACATCGCGGCGGCGGTGCCGGAGGGCGTGACGTTCGACGTGGCGGCGTGTTCGGCGGAGCAGCTCACGGCGGCCGTGGACGCCGTGCCGCACGCGTACGCGCCGGAGTGCCTGGCGGCGTGCGAGCTGGCGTTCCACTGCCGCGGCCGGGCCCGCGCGGCGGGCGCGGTGGAGGCCCTGGGCCGTTCCGTACGGGGCGAGCTGGGCGGCCTGACGACGGTCGGCGCCGTGCTGTCGGCGGCCCGCGGCGAGGCGGGCGACCCCGCGGACCCGGCGGTCGCGGCCCTGCGGCGCGCGGCGGCCCTGCGCGCGGAGGCGGTCGCCCAGGCCGCCGAGGAGAGGGCGGCGGCCGGGCGGCCGGACCCGCCGGCCGGCGCGGGGGTGCCCGGGCAGGCCCCGGCGGGGGCGGTCGCGCGGACCGGGGCGGGGGCGGCGGCGTGTCGCTGATCTGCACCCTCGCGCGGCTGGAGGCCGTCGAGTCCGGCCGGGCCCGGGAGCTGGCCACCGTGCGGCACCGGCACGTGTCGGACCGGCCGCTCGTGTTCGTCCCGCTGACCACGGCCGGCGAGGCCGGTGCGCCGCTGGGCGCCCTGGTCGGCACGGACCGGGAGCAACCGCGGCTCCTCGCCGTGCCGCAGCCCCGCGACCGGGACCTGCGGTTCGCGTTCCTCGCCGACCTGGCGGAGGCCGTGCTGCCGTACGTCGACGCGTACGCGGACGCCGTCGAGCCGGTCGAGCGGTCCGAGACCGACCCGGAGACCGGCCGGAGGACGAGGGTCGAGGTCGAGCTGTGCCTGGACGCGCCGCAGCTGGTCGTGCCGAGCCGGGCGGGCGTCGAGTACGTACGGCTGCTGGGGCGGTCCACGCGGTTCCGGCGGACGGCCGAGCAGGACCCGGAGACGCCGTTCCCCGCCCCGCCGCGCGTACCGCTGCTGGGCCGGTGGCTGACCCACTACGGGGACCGGGCGCGGGTGCCCGGCTCGTCGCTGCTGGTCGCGGCGACGGACCTGCTGAACCGGCACTGGGCGACCGGCCAGTCCTCCCTGGAGGACCAGCACCTGGGCGCGCTGCTGGCGTGGATCGACCCCCCGGCCGGGGAGTCCGGCGCGGCGGCGGCCCTGCGCGCGGAGCTGGGCCGGGACCGGGACGGGCAGTTGCTGTGCCCGCCGGCGGGCCCGGCGACCGACCCCGCGTTCGACAACCGGCTGCTGGCGCCCGCCGTCGAGCGGTACGACCGGGCCCGGCAGGCGCTGGGCGCGGCGGAGGACGGCGAGGCGGCCGACGAGCTGCTGGGCGCGCTGCACCGGGCGGAGCGGGAGGTCAGGCGGCTGGTGCTGACGCAGTTGCGGCCGACGTGGGACGCGGTGTGGCGGGCGCTGGACCTGGTGCGGGAGCTGCCGCCGGGGCGGCACGTCGCGGACCGCTGGACGCGGGACCGCTGGTCGTTCACCGGGCACCGGGACCGGGTGCGGGCCGGTGAGCCGCCGCAGCCGCGCCGGGACGACGCGGTGACGGCGGCGCGGAAGCTGGCCGCGCGGGAGAGCGCGCAGGCGCAACTGGAGGCGCAGGAGGCGCTGGACGACCCGCTGGTGATGGCGGGGCGGCGGCTCGCGGGCGAGGCGTTCGCCGGGGAGGTGGTAGACGTGACGATGACGTGGACGGAGTCGAAGCGCCCGTCGCCGCGCCCGCTGGTGACCGTGCGGACCGACGACGCGCCGCACCTGGACGCGGGCGTGAAGGCGTACCGGTCGCTGGACGGACGGCCGCAGGCGGCGGAGTTCGTCGGGTACGCGGAGGACGGCGGGGACGCGGACGCGGCGGGCGGCCGGGCGGTGGTGCTGCGCGTGCTGGACCGGATGGGCAGGTCGAAGGAGCCGGCGGCGGGCTCCGTACCGGAGAAGGGCGACCGGATCGTGTGGACGCTGTTCGAGCACGACCAGCGGGTCGGCCCGAAACTGCCCGACCCGGAGGAGACGCCGTGGACGCACGGCGGCCCGCCCCGCCAGGACGCGGCGGAGGCCCCGGACCCCGTGACCCCGGAGGACGTGCTGTGAACCACGAGGTGCTCGACCCGTCGACGGCGGCGGCCGAGGCGACCCGCGGGATCCTGGAGGACACTCTCCACGGGGAGGCGCGGGGCGTCGTCGTGGACTCGCCGCCCGGCGCGGGCAAGTCGACGCTGGTGGTGCGCGCCGCCCTGGAGCTGGCGGCGGCGGGCCGCCCCCTGATGGTGGTCGCGCAGACGAACGCGCAGGTCGACGACTTGGTGCTGCGGCTCGCCGAGAAGGAGCCCGAGCTGCCGGTGGGGCGGCTGCACGCGAGTGACGCGGACGCGTACGACAAGGCGCTGGACGCGCTGGACGGTGTCGTGACGTCGACGAAGGCGACGGACCTGGCCGGGCTGCCGGTGGTCGTCTCCACTGCGGCGAAGTGGGCGCACGTGAAGGGCGTCGAACCGTGGCGGCACGCCATCGTCGACGAGGCGTACCAGATGCGGTCGGACGCGCTGCTGGCCGTGGCGGGGCTGTTCGAGCGGGCGCTGTTCGTGGGGGACCCGGGGCAGCTGGACCCGTTCTCGGTGGTGGGCGCCGAGCAGTGGGCGGGGTTGTCGTACGACCCGTCGGCGAGCGCCGTGTCGACGCTGCTGGCGCACAATCCGGACCTGCCGCAGCACCGGCTGCCGGTGTCGTGGCGGCTGCCCGCGTCCGCGGCGCCGCTGGTGTCGGACGCGTTCTACCCGTACACGCCGTTTCGCGCGGGCACGGGCCCCGGCGACCGCCGGCTGGCGTTCGGCACGGCGTCGGACGGCTCGGCGGCGGACCGGGTGCTGGACGAGGCGGCGGAGTCCGGCTGGGGCCTGCTGGAGCTGCCGGCCCGGCACACGCCGCGTACGGACCCGGAGGCCGTCCGGGCGTGCGCGCTGGTCGTACGGCGCCTCCTGGACCGGGGCGCGGCGGCCGTCAGCGAACGCGCCGGGCACCCCGTGCCCGTCACCGCGGACCGCGTCGCGGTCGGCACCGCCCACCGCGACCAGGCGGCGGCCGTCCGCGCGGCCCTCGCCGACCTGGGCGTCCTCGGTGTGACGGTCGACACGGCGAACCGGCTCCAGGGCCGCGAGTACGACGTGACGGTCGTGCTGCACCCCCTGTCGGGCCGCCCCGACGCGACGGCGTTCCACCTGGAGACGGGCCGCCTGTGCGTCCTGGTGTCCCGCCACCGCCACGCGTGCGTGGTGGTGTGCCGCGAGGGCGTCGCGGACCTCCTGGACGAGCACCCCTCGACGGAGCCGGTCCAGCTGGGCGTGACGGTCAAGTTCCCGGACGGCTGGGAGGCGAACCACGCGGTGCTCTCCCACCTGGCGGAGCACCGCGTCCGCCGGCGCCCCTGACCCGGCACGTCCGCCGGCGCCCCGGGCCGGCGGCCTACCGGGCGCGGGCGGGCCTCCCCGGGCGGGCGGGCCTCCCCGGGCGGGCGGCGGCGCCCGCGGGTGCCCGTCGGCCTTTTCGGGCGAGCGGCACACCGCCGTCGGGCGGGGGCGCCCCAGGGCGAGCGGCGGCAGCCACGGGTGTCCGGCGGCCTCCCCGGCAGGCGACATCCCCGGGCCGGCGGCGGCGCCCATGGACGTCCGGCGCCCGCAGGCGGGCGGCCTCCTCGGGAGGGCGGCACACCGCCGTGCGGAAGGCGGGACAATGGTCGGTGGCCGCCGGACCGGACGGACGGCGGCACGGCGAGCGGAGGGGAGTCCTCGATGGCGGAGACGGAGCGGAACGAGCAACAGCGGCGGCTCAGGCCGGCGCCCCTGCTCTTCGAACCCGCGCAGGCCGCCGCCGACCCGGAGCACTTCTTCGACCTGGAGTCGCTCGACGACCCCCGCGAGCTGCTCGCCCGGTCCACCGAGCTGACGCTCGCCTTCCGCGCGGCCGCCGACCGGGCCGCCGAGTACCAGGCGATCGCCGCCGCACAGCTCGCGGATCCGCGCCGCTTCGACCGGCTGACCACCGCCGACATCGCGCGGCGCGCGGAGTGGACCGAGGACTACGCGAAGAAGATGGTCGAGTTCGGCCGGGACCTGCTGCGCGACGGCGCCCGCAACGACGACGACTGAGCCGCCCGCCCAGACCCGGCGGGCACGCAGGCGGCATATGCCGAGGGCGAAAGATACCCCTCCCGTTCCCTCCCTGTCCCCATTTCTGAAAACTCAACGAAACCAACCCGTCACAGCCGGTAGATGTGTGCCTATGAGTACCTGGCTGCGAGACGAGACCCCTCTGAGCCCCGCCCACGCCGACGCCGACGAGCGCCGCGCCGACCTCTTCCGGCGGTCGCGGGACTGCGGCCCGCACCACACCTCGCAGGTCACCGCGGACGGCGCCGAGTGGCTCGTGTCCGCCTCCGCGTACCCGACCTCCACGCTCGCCCTGTGGGAGACCCGCCCCACCGCCCCCGCCGTCCTGCCCTGCGGCACGGTCTTCGACGTGGTGAACGTCCCGGCGATCTTCGGGCGTCGCCTCCTGGACCGGCTGTGGGAGGAGGGTCCCGGCTCCGGGCCGGTCGCCGCGCACCTCGGGCGGATGCTGCTGTTCGCCGCCCCCGGCACGAGCCAGCGGCTGCCCGCGCTGCTCGGCTGGGAGGAGTGGGGCGCCGCGGTCCCGCCGATGCTGTGCCACGGCCTCGGGGACGCGGTCACCGTCCCGCCGCTGGCGCCCGGCGCCGCGGAGGGCCCGCGCTGGCTCGTGGCGCCCGACACGCGCTCCCCCTGGCTGCCGGGGCCGGAGGTGGTGCTGTGGGCCTGCGTACGGGTGGCGCGCGCCACATCCGCCGGTGACGTGCGGGTATCGATTTCTCCCGACGCCGACCGGGGTGCTAATGTCTACGACGTCAGCAGGCGCCGCTAGCTCAGTTGGTTAGAGCAGCTGACTCTTAATCAGCGGGTCCGGGGTTCGAGTCCCTGGCGGCGCACAGACGGAAGGAGCCCCTCGCGGAAGCGGGGGGCTTCTTCGCGTGTCCGGCGCGGGACGGCACCGCATCGGGCCGCACGGCACGGGGCCACCAGATCACGGGGTCACCAGGCCACCGGGCCACGCGGCCACCAGATCACGGGGTCACCGGGTCACGGGATCACCGGGCCACCGGGCCACCGGGTCACGGGGTGATCCTCACCGTCCAGGCGCCCGCCGCCGTCCGGCGCAGGACCTCCACCCGGGTCCCCTCCTCCCGCACGGTGAGCGCCTCGCCCTCCGCCAGCGGCGCGTCCGCGAGGGGCGGGTACACGGAACGGTCCCGGCACGCCTCCGTCAGCGGGTGCGCGTCCACGACCTCCACGGGCCCCGCGCCCGACTCCGTCTCGCTGCGCACCCGGTAGACCAGCACGCCCTCCGTGCAGGTGCCCCGGTCGTTGCCGGCCGCCCCGCGCGCCTCGAACGCGAGGGCGCTGTCCGGGCCCGTGCGGACCACCGCCAGGCGGGTGCCCGGCGCGGCGGGGCCGCCCGCCTCCGCCGCCAGCGGCTGGAGCGTCACCACCTGCGGGTCCCGTACGCAGCGCACCTGGTGGCCGCCGATCCAGCCCAGCTTCCACTTGTGCCAGCCGAAGGGCTCCGGGGCCAGGGCGAACTGGCTGCCCATGACGTCCCAGTCGCCGACGTGGGTGTCCCAGTCGCCCTTGCCGTCCGAGGGCCGGTTGTACAGGTCGGGCAGGTCGAAGACGTGGCCCGTCTCGTGGGCCAGGACGTTGCGGTCCGGCGGGTGCCGCTCGAACAGCGTCACCAGCCGGTCGATGTCGGTGCCGTCCGCCCGCAGCGGCGTCCGCAGGTTCACGACCTTCGTCGCGTCCGAGTCGACGCCCGGCGCGTCCGGGTCCGCGACCAGGTAGACGATGTCGTACCGCGAGAAGTCGACGAACGGGTCCGCCACGGCCAGCGCGTCCCGCAGGTAGGCGGCCCGCCGGTCCGCCGTCCAGTCCCGCTGCACGGCGTACTCCGTGGAGGGGCGCGGCATCCGGAGCCAGCCGTGCCGGGGCCGGGCGCGCAGCGAGAACCGGCCGTAGGAGGCCCGCTCGAAGAACTCGGCGGTGTCCGGGAAGTAGTCGGCGGCGATCGCGCGCGTCGTGTGCGCGGGCACCGCGTCCGGGAACGACAGGAAGATCATGACCGCGTCGAGCGTCCGCTCGGGTTTCGGGTACGCCGTGTTCCAAGTGTCCAGCCCGAGGGAGTGGTGCGCCCCGGTGCGGGGCAGGGCGCACGGCCCCGCGGGCGGGCCGGCCGCCGCGGGCCCCGTGGCGAGGCCCGTCGCGGCGATCGCGACGAGGGAGAACACCCCCGCGGCCGCGGAGCGCAGACCCGGCCGACGCACTCCCCCGGGTGGCTGCGCGAGCGACTGCTGACCCTCCACGTCGGCCTCCGGGTGCGAGATACGGGACGTTTCTCCACCCTGTGGGGCTTTGCCCCCATACGTCCTGTTCCAGTGCACCACTCGGGTGAGCAGCGACACTCCCGGGCCTCATGCGTCACTTAACTGACAGTCACACCCGATCAGACCTCGACCGAGTGCCGCCACACCCGTGCAGAAACGATCGGCCGTGTCCGATGGGCGGTCCAGCCGTTGTCCACAGGCCGGAGGGGTCGCTGGAACGGCCCCACGGCAGCCTCTATGATCGGCACACTTTCCATGGCTGACCTCGCCCGACCACATCTGTACGTCACAACTGCCCTGCGGGAGCGAGCGGTGAGCGGAACCCCAGAAGGACCGGGACACGCGGCAGTCGCCCAGCCCTGCACCGCACTCCACACGAACACGGAGGGTGATGGCGCGGCGGCGGCCGACCGTGCCCCCGACGGACACGCGGCGTGCTGCGAGCCACCGCACCCCGGCTGCGCGTCCGTCGCCGAGCTGCGCGACGTCCACGCCGCGTTCAACGCCGCGCTGCTCCCCATGGCCGTCGTCGACACCGACGGCCTGGTGGTCAGCGCGAACGACGGGCTGGCCGCCCTCCTGGGCGCGGATCCCTCGTCCCTGCGCCGCCGGGCCGCCGCGGACCTCGTCGACCTGACCGCCGACAGCCGCACCTGGAACGCGTACCACGAGGTGCTGCGCGGCCACCGCTCCCGCCTGCGCTGCACGCGCCGCCTCAAGCACCCCGACGGGCGGTCCCTGTGGACGGAGGTCACCGTCGCGCCCGTCCCCCGCAGCCAACACATGCTGCTGTCCGTCGCCGACGTCAGCGACCGCCGCGAGCTCCAGGCCCGGCTGCGGCACCTCCAGATGCACGACCCGGTGACCCGGCTGCCCAACAGGACCCTGTTCTTCGAACGCCTCACCTCCGTGCTGGAGAACTCGTCGTCGTACGACTCCTACGACGAGTACGGCGACGGCGGCGGTGGCGACGGCGGGACGGGCCGGATCGGCCTGTGCTACCTGGACCTGGACGGCTTCAAGGCCATCAACGACACGCTCGGCCACCGCGTCGGGGACCAGTTGCTCGCCGCCGTCGCCGCCCGGCTCACCGAATGCGCCGAGAGCGACGCGCACGCGCGCGGGGGCGGCCACCTCGTGGCGCGGCTCGGCGGTGACGAGTTCGCGATCCTCGTCGAGGGGTCGACCGGTACGGAACAGCTCGCGGACCTCGCCCGGACCGTGCTCGCCGCCGTGCAGCGGCCGTTCGACCTGGCCGGGCAGCGGCTGTCGCTGTCCGCGTCCATCGGCGTCGTCGAGCGGTTCGCGGCGGGCACCACGGTCAACGGCCTGATGCAGGCCGCCGAGACGACCCAGTACTGGGCGAAGGCGGACGGGAAGGCCCGCTGGACGCTGTTCGACCCGGAGCGCAACGCCCACCGCATGACCCGGCAGGAGCTCAGCTCCACGCTCCGCCCCGCCGTCGACCGGGGCGAGTTCGCGCTGGAGTACCAGCCGCTGGTGGGCATGGCGGACGGGGCGGTGCGCGGCGTCGAGGCGCTGGTCCGCTGGAACCACCCGCGGTTCGGCTCGCTGGCGCCGAATCGGTTCATCGGAATTGCTGAAGAAGACGGCTCCATCGTGCAGTTGGGCCGGTGGGTCCTGCGGACCGCGTGCCGTCAGGCCCGCCGCTGGCAGACCGACCACCCGGGCGCGCGGCCCCTGTTCGTCAGCGTCAACGTCGCCGTGCGCCAGGTGTGGGACTCCGACCTGGTCGCGGACGTCGCGGAGATCCTCGACGAGACGGGGCTCGCGCCGGGGCTGCTCCAACTGGAGCTCACCGAGTCGGCGGTGATGGGCTCGGCCGGGCGCCCCCTCCAGGCGCTCCAGGCGCTCAGCGACATGGGCGTCCAGATCGCCATCGACGACTTCGGCACCGGGTACTCGAACCTCGCGTACCTGAGCCGGCTCCCCGTGTCGGTGTTGAAGCTCGACGGGTCCTTCGTCCGGGGCTTCCAGGACGAGGCGCATCCGAACCCGGCCGACGAGGTGATCGTCGAGGCGATGGTGGACCTGGCGCACCGACTGGGGCTGACCGTGACGGCGGAGTGCGTGGAGACCGCCGGGCAGGCGGACCGCCTGCGGAGGATCGGCTGCGACACCGGCCAGGGCTGGTGGTACTCGCGGGCGGTCGCCCCGGAGCGCGTCGCCGAGATGATCCGCGGCGGCACGCGGGACGCCTGAACCGCAGGGCGACCGCACCACAGGGCGCCTGAACCGCAGGTCGCCCGAGCCGCGGGACGCTTGAGCCGGAGGACGCCTGAGCCGCAGGGCGGGGCGGCCCATGGGGACCGCCCCTGTCCGGGAGGCCGGGGCTCTCCGGACAGGGGCGGCGGTGTGGGGGGTGGTTCAGAAGGTCAGCAGGCGCCGAGGTCCTGCCAGACGCCCCACTCACCGGTGGTACCGGGCTCCTCGCCGCGCGTCCACCACTTCGCCTTCCACGTACGGCCCTTGTGGGAAACCTGCGCGCCGCCCGAGTAGGACGCCGTCGCGCCCCACGCCGGGGCCGCGCACGCCGCCGGGCCCGTGGGCGTCGGGGTCGGGGTCGGGGTGGGCGTCGGGGTCGGGGTCGGGTTGGTCGGAGTGGGGGTGGGGTTCGGGGTCTGCGGGGTGCCGCCGACCGCCGCGGCGATCTCGTTCAGCAGCGTGGCCCTCTCGTCCAGGCCGAGCAGCGAGTACATCATCGCGCCCCCCAGGCCGCGGCTGTGCGCGTACGCGGCGCGCGCCTGGATGGCCCGCTTGTCCAGGCCGGTGAAGAACTCGCCGTCCTTGTAGAAGTACGCTGCCTTCGCCTGGTCGTCCCAGAAGGTGGTCGCCGGGTTGTCGACGATGCCGCCCAGCTCCTTGTAGTGGGCGATGCCGGCCTGCTGGCTGACCGGGCGGGCCGCCGAAGCGCCCGTCGCGGGCTGCGCCAGGCCGTTCTTCGCGCCGGCGGGGACGCCCTTCCAGCCGCGGTAGTAGAACTCGTAGCCGAGGGTCAGCTTGTTCGCGGGGAAGCCGCCGGCGATGCCGTAGGCGGGCTCGCCGTCGATCCAGGCGTCGATGGCGTCGTCGATCGAGTACTTCTCGGTGCCCGGCGCGATCGGGTCGGTCGGGTCGTCCGCGCCGGAGTACAGCGGCGACTGGTGGTACGTCGGCCCGTCGCCGTCCCAGGCGCCGTGCATGTCGTACGTCATGATGTTCGCGTAGTCGAGGTACGCGCCGATCTTGTCCGTCTCGATGTGCCGGATCTTGTCCTGGCCGGCCGGGAGCGCGGCGGTCAGCAGGTACTTCTTGCCGCCGTGCGCGGTGCCGTACGCGTCGAGCTGCTTGCGGAACTCGGCGAGCAGCAGCGTGAAGTTCCGCTTGTCCTCGGGGCCGTAGTGGTTGCCGAGGTGGCCGCCGTCCGAGCCGGGGTACTCCCAGTCGATGTCGATGCCGTCGAAGACGCCCGCGGCGGTGCCGGGGCCGCCGTAGCCGCCCTCGACGGGCAGGTCGCCCTGGATGTACTGCTTGATGCAGGACGAGACGAGCTTCTTGCGGCTCTCGTCGGTCTTCGCCGCGTCGTGGAAGTACTTGGAGTACGTCCAGCCGCCCAGCGAGATGTTGATCTTCAGGTGGGGGTACTTCGCCTTCAGCTCCTTGAACTGGTTGAAGACGCCCACGATCGGCTGGTCCCACTTGTCGGCGACCCCGTCGACGCTGTCGGCGGCCGAGAAGGAGCGCTGGTAGTCCGCGTACGAGTCGCCCGCGCCGTCACCGGCGTTGGGGTTGTTGTCGTCGCCCGCCGCCTTGTTGGCCATGAAGCAGGTGTGCTCGGTGGGGTGGATGTTGCCGAACGAGTAGTTGATGACGTCCAGCTTGGCCGCGATGCCCCTCGTGTCGAGGTGCTTCGGGTAGAAGGCGTTGCCGTAGACGCTCCACTGGTCGTAGTAGGCGATCTTCACACCGCCGGTGGAGGCCGCGGAGGACGTGGTCTCCGCCGCGCGGGCGGTGTCGGGGCCGGCCACGGCGGCCAGGGTGCCGGTGGCGGCGATGGCCAGGCCGGTGAGCGCGGCGAGCAACGGTTTGCGGGCGTGCACGAGCAGCCTCCGAGAGGGTGTAGCACGGAACGTGGTGCGGAAGTTGACGAATTGATAACCGCCGCGAGAACACCGCGTCAATGGTCTGCACCAGACGAGGATTAGACCATTCCGCAGGGAAAACCCCTCATCAGAAGCGTGCGGACACAAAAGAAACCGCTCGCCATCCACGATGACGAGCGGTTTAAGGCTGCCTTAGGAACCTTGTGCGCCGCTTCCCGAGGAGGAACCAGCGCCTCCCATTCCGTACGCGTCCGCGATCAGCTCGTACGAGCGCAGCCGCGCCTCGCCGCCGTGCACGCTGGCCGTGATCATCAGCTCGTCGGCGCCGGTCCGCTTCTGGAGGTCGTCCAGCCCGGCCCGCACCTCGTCGGGCGTGCCGTGGACCACGTCCGCCAGCCAGCCGTCGACGAAGTCCCGCTCGACGGGGCTGTACGGGTACGCCTCCGCCTCCTCCGGCGTCGGCACGAGGCCCGGCCGCCCGGTGCGCAGCCGCACCATCGACAGCGCGCCGCTCAGCGCCTGGCGCCGCGCCTCGCGCGGGTCGTCGGCGGCCAGCGCGGAGACGCCGATCAGCGCGTACGGGGCGTCGAGCACGGCGGACGGGCGGAACGACGCCCGGTACAGGTCCAGCGCCGGGATCGTGTTGCGGGCCGAGAAGTGGTGGGCGAACGCGAACGGCAGGCCGAGCGCCCCGGCGAGCCGCGCGCTGAAGCCGGACGAGCCGAGCAGCCACACCGGCGGCCGCCCCACCGGGCCCTGCACCGGCCCGGGGACGGCGTGGACGCGGGTGTACGGGTGGCCGTCCGGGAAGTCGTCGTCCAGGAACCGGATCAGCTCCCCGAGCTGCTGCGGGAACTCGTCGGCCCCCTCGTCCAGCCGGTCCGTGCGGCGCAGCGCGGCGGCGGTGGCGCCGTCCGTGCCGGGCGCGCGGCCGAGTCCGAGGTCCACCCGGCCCGGGGCCAGCGCCTCCAGGATGCCGAACTGCTCGGCGACCACGAGGGGCGCGTGGTTGGGCAGCATGACGCCGCCCGAGCCGAGCCGGATGCGGCTCGTGTGGGCGGCGAGGTGCGCGAGGATCACGGCCGGGGAGGACGAGGCGACGCCGGGCATCGAGTGGTGCTCGGCGACCCAGTGGCGGTGGTAGCCGCGCCGCTCGGCCAGCCGGGCGATCTCCACGCTGGTGGCGAGGGCGTGCGAGGCGGTGGAACCGCTGCCCACGGTGACCAGGTCCAGGACGGAGAGGGGGACGGGCGCGGTGCCGGGGGCCGTCCCGCGGATCGGGTCGCCGGGCGCCGTCCCGTGGTTCGGGTTGCCGGGCGCCGCGCCACCGGCCGCCGCCGCCCCGCCGTCCGCGGACCCCGGGCCGGACCGCGCGGCCGTCCCGTCCGTCGCGGTCTCTCGCATCGCCTCGTCGTCGCTCACCTGGGGACCTCCCGCACCTGACGTCTCTACGCCACCACGTAACAGGAGGGGTCGTCCGCTTATTCCCCGGTCACTCCCCGGGCTCCCACACCTCCCGCGGCCCCCGCCGGACGAACAGCGCGCCCAGCTCGTCCGCCCACGCCCCGTGCCGCTCCGCGAGCCGCAGCCCCTCCCAGACCGTGACGAGCGTCCCGGTCAGCACCGGCTTCCCGACCGCCGCCTCCGCCTCCGGCACCTCCGCGACGGTCGGCACGGCCGTGTCCGGGACGAGCACCGCCTGCGCGCGCGGGTCGTCGGCGGCCCGCACCAGCTCGGGCAGCGGCACCTCGCCGTCCACGCGCCACTCCCCCACCACCTCCACCCCGGCCGCCGCCAGGAACCGGACCACCGCCCCCGCGACCTCCCCGGGGAGCGCGCCGGCCACCACGACCCGGGTCGCGCCCACCGCCCGTACCGCGTGCGCGAAGCCGATCGCCGTACTGGACGCCGGGATGCCCGTCGCCAGCGCGAGCGACCGGGCCCGTTCGCGCGCCGCCTCCCAGCCCTGGGCGAACGACGCGCTCGACGACGCCCACACGACCGCGTCGGCGGCGGCCAGCCGCAGCCGCTCCGCCCCGGCGGTCAGTTGCTCCGGGTCCGCGCCGGGACCCTCGTACCTGACGGAGTCGACGCGGATGTCGCTGCCCAGCAGCGTCTCGATGCGGCGGTAGTCGTCCTCCGGGTGGCCCTCCGGGCGGAGAAGTCCGACGGTGGTCATGCAGCCTCCTGTCCTGAGCACGCCGACCGGGCACGTCCCGACCGGTTCGGGTGGCCGCGCTCCCGTGGCCCGTCCGGTCCGCAGCCACCGGCTTCGGCTCTCCCGTGCCGGGCCCCGGCGTCCGGCGGTTCGACGCCGTGCCCGTCGGCGCGCCCCGCGGGGGGCGCCGCGGGCAGGTCCTCGCCTCCGGTCCCGAGCGCCACCGGCGGGCCCGCCCCACCACCGGCGCCGGACACGCGCGGGGCCCGTGCGGTGACCGCCGGGTACCCCGCGGAGGGCCCCGTCATGCTCCAGGGCCGGGCGGCCGGTCCGGACACCGCCACGCCGTGCGCCACCCAGGAGAGGAATCCCGCCACGGACATCTCGGACGAGGCGCTCGTGTTCGATTCTGAACGTGTGATCGAATTCGAGCCCCTGGGGAGACCCCCCTCCCGGACCGGATCACGAACACGTGTACGACCCCCTTACCGCGACGCTCTGACCTCGCCTTCCTCGACCCCGCCGTGCCTCCGGCATGTGCCGCGGGGACACGCTCCAGCGCGGGCGGCGGGACGGGCCGCCTCTCTTGTCAACGGATGACCCGGAAACGGGCCTTGGCGGTTATCGTGGTACGGAAGCTTGCGGTCACAACCTGGTAGGGGGAAACCGTGGCGCTGAAGCCCGAGCCGACCGCGCCGTTCCATTCGGTGCAGTACGCCCTGCGCGTCCTCGAAACGGTTGTCCCGGCACGGCGGCGGGGTCACCGACGCGCAGATCGCGCGCGAGACCGGGCTGCCCCCGGCACACCTGACGCCGCTCCTGCGGATGCTGCGCCGGGAGGGGTACGTGGAGCAGGTCGCCGACGGCGCGTACATCGTGGGCGACTCGCTGGTCCTCCTCGGCTCGGGCGCGACCCGGCGCGAGGCCCTGGAGGCGAAGCTCCAGGAGACGCTCACGGAGCTGCGCGACTCGGTCGGCGCGGCCGTGTACATCAGCCGGTACATCGACGGCGAGGTCAAGATCACGCAGATGGCGGACGGGCCGCACACGCCGAAGGTCAACGAGTGGGTGGACTTCCGCTCGGCGGCGCACGCCAGCGCGGTCGGCAAGTGCCTGCTGACCCAGCTCGACCAGAACGGGCGGCGGGACCACCTGGCCCGGCACAAGATCGCCCGGCTGACGTCGCGGACGATCACGAGCGAGCGGGTCCTCTTCTCGAAGCTGGACAGCCAGCCGCCGACCGTTCCCGTCCTGGACCTCCAGGAGTACGCGGTGGGCACGGTGTGCGCGGCGGTGCCGCTGACGGCCGGATCGTCGGTCGGCTGCCTCGCACTGTCCCTGCCGATCGAGCACGCCCACCGGCTGCGCTCGGCGGCGGACACGCTGAACCGCAAGGCGGCCCCGGTGGTGCTGTCGCTGGCGCTGTGAGGCGGCGGGTGCCGACCCGGTGGGGGCGGGTGGCGCCCGTGGGGGCGTGTGATGCCCATGGTGCTCGGTGGCGCCCGTGGGGACGGTGGTGCGGGCGGTGGTCCGGACCACCCCCGGGGACCAGGTAGTATTAACTCTGTCAGCGGGCGCCGCTAGCTCAGTTGGTTAGAGCAGCTGACTCTTAATCAGCGGGTCCGGGGTTCGAGTCCCTGGCGGCGCACAGACAGGGAAAGCCCCTCGCGGAAGCGGGGGGCTTTCCTCATGCCCGGGGTCAGACCGCCCGGGGTCTGGTCGCCCGGGGTCTGGTCGCCCGGGTCAGGCGCCCCTCTCCGCGCCGGCCGGCAGGGCGTGTCCCGTGTAGAACGCCACGGCCAGGTCCTTCACGAGGTCCTTGCGTTCGTAGTCGTCCAGGTCGACCAGGCCCCGCTCGGTGAGCCGGCGCACCATGTCCTCCACGGCGTCCACGACCGAGCCGAGGACCGCGTCGCGGTGCTGGGCGTCGATCGCCGCGATCCGGCGGCGGCGCATCGCGGCCGCGATCTCCGGGGCGTACTCGATGCGGGTCGGCTGCGCCGAGAAGACCTCGATGCCGACCGGGGCGCACTCGGCGGCCACCATCCGCGTCATCGCCTCCCCGACCGCGTCGGTGTCCCGCAGCGTCGGGGAGGCGCCGTGGAACGCGTCGGCGGGCAGCCGGGACAGTACGCGGGCGAGGGCCGCCTCGACCTGTTCGCGCAGGTACCGCTCGTGGTCGGCGACGGCGAGCGCCGCGCGGACCGTGTCGCGGACCCGCCACACCACCAGCACGACGACGCGCAGGGCCGTGCCGTTCGCGTCGACGGCGGGGAGCGGTTCGCTGCGCCAGTGGCGGAGGCGCACGTCGAGGCGGTGGCGCAGCAGCAGGGGGCTCACCCACAGCAGGCCGGTGCGGCGCACCGTGCCCCGGTAGTCGCCGAACAGGGTGAGGACGGAGGCGTACCCGACCTTGCCGCGCACCAGCCCGCCGAACGCGAACAGCGCCAGCAGCCCACCGGCCGCCAGCAGCGCGCCGGTGCCGAGGGCGAGTCCCCGGTGCGGCCGGTACGGGAGACCCAGCAGCCGGCCCGCGTCCTCGGGCAGGGCCCCCGACCACCAGGCGACGACCCCGCACCCGACGAGGGCCAGGGCCCCGGCGGCCAGCCCCACCCACCCGGGCAGGGCGACCCCGTCCCGTTCGACGAGCCCCCCGTCGGCCTGGGCCGACCCCCGCCGCACCCCGGCGTGCCGCCCCCGCCGGGGCCCCTTCGTCCGCGTACCGGCCTCCGGGACCCGCGCATCGGCGGCACCGCCGACCGGCGTGCTCCCCGGCCGGGCGGCGAGAACCCCGCCACGGGCGCGGCGGGAACCGGCGGAGGCACCGCCGACCGCCGCCCCGGCCGCGGACCGCGCGGCGGGGCGGGCCGGCGCCCCGACCCCACCCGTACGGCCCCCGCCGGCACCCGCCGGACGGACGGCCCCGACGTGAGCGGTCCGCGGCACCACTCCCACGGAGGGCGCCGACCCTGCGGAGGACACCGCTTCTGCGGGGGGTGCCGTCCCTGCGGAGGACGCCATCCCTACGGAGGACGCCGACCCTGCGAGGGGTGCCGATCCGGCCGCGCCCGCCTCGCCGGGGCCGCCCGTCCGGACGGCGGCGGGTCCGTCGGCACGCGGGGCGGGGGGGCCGAAGGTGCCACCCGACCCGGCGGGGACGGTCGGGTCGCCCGTGCCGGGGACGGCCCCGCCCGGGCGCACCTCCTCGGCGAGGACCGGTCCGTCCCCTGCGGCAGGCGTGCCACCGGGGGCGGCCCCGGCCGTCCCGGTGGCCGACGTACGGAAGGACGCGGAACCGGCGGGGTCCGGCCCGTCGTGGCCATCGGCGGCGGTGCCGTCCGGGGGCACCGGCCGGTCGACGCCCGGCCCGGCCGGGCCCGTCACCCGTCCACCGGAAGCCGGGCCCCCGGAGGCGACAACCCCGTCCAGGCCCACGGACCCCGCGGGAACCGACCCGACGGGGCGCGCCGCCTCGGTGGCGGCCACCCCGTCCGAACCCACCGGCCCGGCTGCCCGGGGTGCTCCGGCCGGGCCCGGCCCGGCGGGGCGCGCAGCCTCGGCGGGGCCGCCCGGAGCCGCCGCGCCGCCGCCCACCGGTTCGCCCGTGCGCACCGCCCCGGAGGCCCCGGGGCCTCCGGGGCACCCGGCCTCCGCGACAGCGGCGGTGGCGGTGGCGCGGTGCTCGGCGCCCGCGGGAGCCGCACCGGTCACCGAAGCCGTACCGGAGCCGTCCGCATGCGCGGGACTCGCCGGAACCGTACCGGTCGCCGGAGCCGCACCGGAACCGCCCGTACGCGCGGGGCCCGCCGGGGCGGTGGTGGCGGTGGCGCGGTGCTCGGCGCCCGCCGGACCCGTACCGGTCACCGGAGCCGCACCGGTCGCCGGAACCGTGCCGGTCGCCGGAGCCGTGCCGGAACCGCCCGTACGCGCAGAGCCCACCGGAGCCGCACCGGTCACCAGAGCCGCTCCGGAACCGCCCGTACGCGCGGGGTCCGCCGGGGTGGCGGGGGCACGGCCGTCTCCGCCCGCCCCCTCGCCCGCCGTCGAGCCGGGCCGGGCCACGGGAGCGGGGTGGTCGGTGGTGGGCGGTCGCCGGTCGGGGGGCGCGGCAGTGCCGTTCATCGGTGACTGCGGCGCGGACCCACCCGGCGCGGATGCCGAAGCCGGGCCGTGCGGGGCGGGGGCCGGGCCGGGTCGGGCGGGGGCCGGTGTTCCGGACTCCGGTTCCGTCCTCGGGGGTGCCGCCGCGGCCGGTCCGGCGGCCTGCCCGGAGCGCGGCGCCTCCGGGTGCGGGGCGGGGGCCGGATGCCCCGGTGCGGGGGCCGTTCCCTGCCGGCGCCGTTCCACCGGCGGCCGGGGCGGAGATTCCGCGCGGGGGCCCTCGATGACGACGGACGGGGTCGGCTGGAGCAGGTTGGGGACCTCCACCGGAGGTGGGGACGTCCTGCGGGTGTGGTGCTCGGTCATCGGAAGAGCCGCCTCCATGTCTCCGGGCCCGGGTAACCGTTGGCCGCGCCGCCGCGCCAGCCCTGGGCGCGCTGGAAGTCCTGGACGTTGCGCCGGTCCGCCTCGCTCCACAGGGGGTCCGGCCCGGTGCGGTAGTGCTTGCCGTAGCCGCGCCTCACCAGCTGCCGGCCCAGCGTCTCGACGTGCTTGTTCGACTGGCCGGGCCGGAAGTGGGCCCGCCCCGGGTACGGGGGCGGCTCCTGGCCCGCGGCCGGCGGGATGTCCCGGCCCCTGCCGGTGGTGAGCAGGCGCCACGTGTGCGGCCCCGGCAGTCCGTCCGCCTCGGTGTGGCGCCAGCCCTGCGCCCGCTGGAACGCCGCCGTCGCCCTGCGGTCCGCCTCCGACCACCGGGGGCCCGGCCCCCGCTCGTAGAACCGGGCGCCGCCGCGCTCGGCGAGCATCCGGCCCAGGCGGGTGACGTACGCGTTGACCGCGCCCGGACCGAAGTACCGGGCGCCCGGGAAGGCCGTCGACGGCGGGGCGCCGTCCGTGGTCGTGCCGTTCGCGGTGACGCCGAGGTAGCGGTACGCCACGTACTTGTCGGAGTTCGTCCAGTACGCCAGCGGTGTCGCCTGCCGGCGGGTGTGCGGCTTCGTCTGCTCGTAGGCGACGTAGTGGGTGCGCCGGGGGTCCGTCCAGCCGCCGAAGATCGTGACGTGGGAGCCCTTGGTGGGGTCGGCGGGGTTGTGGAACAGCAGGATGTCGCCCGGCTGGAGGTCCGCCCGGGCGATCTTCACGCCGTAGCGGTGCAGGCTGCCGGTCCATTCGTTGGCGGGCAGCTTCCACGCCATGGAGACGTAGCCGGAACAGTCCTGGCGGTAGCCGTCCGTCCAGTACTTCTCCATCGAGTACGGGACCTTCGCGGTGACCCAGCGCTTGGCCCGGTTGATGATCTCGGTGCGGGTGATCGCGGGCAGCGGCACCGCGAGGGAGCCGGCCGCCGGGCCGGCCAGGGGACGGCCGTGCAGTCCGGTCGTCCCGCCCTGGGGGGTGTCCGTGCCGGGCCCGCCCGTGGCGCGCCCGGCCGGGCCGGGGGGGTGGAGCGGTCCCGCCGGGTGGGCGGCACCGCCCGCGGCGGGTGCGCCGCCCAGCACGACGCCCGCCGCGGTGAACAGGACGAGGGCGCGCCGGGCGCCGTGTGCGGCGGGGTGCCCGCCCTCCCGCACGGCCCGGCGGAGCGCGAGCTCCCGCCGTCGCCGGGCACAGCCGGGGCAGGGACAGTCGGCGGCCGGCTCGTACTCCTCGAAGACCGGAACGGGCATGCGGTTCCCCTCGACGTTCGACGAGATCTCTCCGTGCATACCGCATTTTGACCGTCAAAAGCGGAAAAATGACCATCCGACAGGCGCAGCGGGGCGGGAAATTCTCGGCCGGGGCGGTCGACCGGGTGGTCGGGTGGTCGGGAGCACCCTCCGGCGTCGGGTAGAGTTATCCAGGTCAGCAGGCGCCGCTAGCTCAGTTGGTTAGAGCAGCTGACTCTTAATCAGCGGGTCCGGGGTTCGAGTCCCTGGCGGCGCACGCGCAATCGAGGCCCCCTCACTCAGGTGAGGGGGCCTCGGTCGTTCCCGGGGTCCGGCGGCAGGGGCGCCCCGGCTCGGCGGACGGCCGTCAGGTCGGGCCTGGGCATCCGGCCGGCGCCGGACAGGGCGAGGCAGGGCGGGACAAGGCGAGGTAGGGCGGGGCGGGGTCCGGTCAGTCCGCGTCCGGTCCGCGGCGGCGGCGACGCGCGGAGCGCACCGCGACGGCGACGGCGGCGGCCGTGGCGAGGACCAGGCCGATCACGGTGTGCCGGGTGCCCGGCCCCTGCTCGGCGACGCTCGGCGCGTCCGCGATCGGCGCGGCGGTGCTCCCCCCGCCGGCCCCGGTGGGGGCGTGCGGGCCGGGCTGCGGCGCCGGATCGACGCGGACACGGCCGGCGTCGCGGTGGTCGCGGCCGTCGCAGACGACGCTCAGCGGGTACGTGCCGGCCGCCGTGCCCGAGCGGACGGTCGTGCCGCCGCGCAGGGCGCCGCCCGCGCCGCCGGTGCGCCCGGACAGCTCCGCGTCGGCGACGAACACCTCGGACCGGACCGTCCCGTCCGGCCCCGCGCAGCCCTCGACGCGGACCTCCACGTCACCGCCGGGCGCCGCGACCGTCGGGACGACCACGGCGGTGACCCGCGCCCCCGGCGGGTCGCCCACCGGGGCGGGGCCGGCCGCCGGGACGAGCACGAGGACGACCGCCACCGCCGCGGCACGTACGGCAACCACACCTGGACGCATCGTGAACCTCCTCGTAGAGGAAGATTCACCCGGGCCGACGCTCCCCGCATCCGCAGCGGCCGCCCCCACCGGCCCCTACCGGGCGGTAGACGGCCCGCGACCTCGGCTCTCGGCCGGTCAGATCCGATCGACCAGATCAGCGATGGAGTCGACCACCGACGACGGGCGGAACGGGTAGCGGTCCACGTCCGCCGGCGTGGTGAGCCCGGTGAGGACGAGGAACGTCTCCATCCCGGCCTCCAGGCCGGCCAGCACGTCCGTGTCCATCCGGTCACCGATCATGGCGCTGGTCTCGGAGTGGGCGCCGATCGCGTTGAGCCCGGTCCGCATCATCAGCGGGTTCGGCTTGCCCGCGAAGTACGGGTCGCGGCCGGTCGCCTTGGTGATCAGCGCGGCGACCGAGCCGGTCGCCGGGAGCGGGCCCTCGGTGGACGGGCCGGTCTCGTCCGGGTTGGTGCAGATGAAGCGGGCACCGGCGTTGATCAGACGGATCGCCTTGGTGAGGGCCTCGAAGCTGTACGTGCGGGTCTCGCCGAGGACCACGTAGTCCGGGTCGTGGTCGGTGAGGACGTACCCGATGTCGTGCAGCGCCGTCGTCAGCCCCGCCTCGCCGATGACGTACGCGGTGCCGCCGGGCCGCTGGTCGTCGAGGAACCGGGCCGTGGCGAGCGCCGACGTCCAGATGTTCTCCACCGGCACGTCCAGGCCCATGCGGTACAGCCGGGCGTGCAGGTCGCGGGCCGTGTAGATGGAGTTGTTGGTGAGGACGAGGAAGGGCCTCTCGTTGTCCCGCAGCTTCCTGATGAAAGCGTCGGCGCCGGGGATCGGTACGCCCTCGTGGATGAGGACGCCGTCCATGTCGGTCAGCCAGGATTCGATCGGCTTGCGCTCTGCCATGGGGCGGGACTCCTGCCGTACAGATACCGCGTGGTGCGTGCTGGGGGCGCCGCGACAGCGCTGTGGCGGCGCCCCCAGGGTAATCACGATGTGCGGATCTTGACCCCGTCGACCACCCAGTACCAGTTGTTCGAGCCGGTGTAGTGGAAGCGGAAGTGGACCGTGGAGGCCCCGGCGGGCACGTCCACGGTCAGCGACTGCGGCTGGGCGACCACGTCGGAGGCGTAGGCGCGGACGACGGCCGGGGTGCCGCCGTTGAACGAGGCGAGGACCTGCGCGGTCTGGCCGGTCTCCTGCCGGTAGTGCGTGGTGAAGTCCAGCGTCACCCTCGTCTTCCCGGCGACGCCGTACGCGGGGGTGACCAGCGTCGACTCGAAGCGGCCCGAGCCGGCCGCGTCGGCCCACTCGTCGGAGTCGGCGACGGCGAAGACGCCGCGGGCGCGGACGTTCAGCTCGCGCCACTGGTCGCGCTGGGTGCGGGACCAGAAGTCGTCCGTGGAGAACGACCAGCCGCGCCACTCGGTGATCCCGCCCGTTCCCATGGCGTTGTTGACGACGGACCAGCCGGTGGGCGGGGTGTGGGTGAAGCCGAGTACGCCCTGGGGGACGCCGGTCTCGTCGACGCGGCCGGAGAGCGTGCCGTACAGGGAGTCGAACGGGTCGGTGGACCGCTCCTGGATCGGCCGGCCGTCCAGGCCCCACGCCGGGTCGGGGACGATGCCGAGCTGGTGGAAGACGGTCGCGGCGACGTCGACGAGGCGCGTGTCGTGCGGGCGGGCCCCGGCGGCGATGCCCGGGCCGGTGGCGAGGACGAACGTGGACCGCTCGGCGATCGAACTGCCGCCGTGGCCGCCGGCGTCGACGTGGCCGTGGTCGGTGCAGACGAGGACCGTCCACCGCTCGGCGGCGCGGGTGGGGCGGGCCTCGATCGCGGCGAGCATCCGCCCCAACTGGGCGTCCTGCACGGCGATGGCGTCGAGGTAGCGCCGGCCCGTGCCGGACGCGTGGGCGACGACGTCGGTGTTGCCCAGGTAGACGAAGAGCACGTCCGGGTCCTGGTCGCGCAGGACGGAGACGGTGGTGGCGGTGATGGTCTCGTCGTGGGCGACGTAGCCGTCGCGGTCGCCGTCCAGGACCAGTTTGGCGTCGGCGCCCGCGGTGACCGTGCCGTACGTGTCGAGCGGCTTCCAGTCGACGGCGGCGAACAGGGACAGCTCGGGCCGCACCTGGTGGAGGCGGGCGAGGAAGCCGGGGTAGCGGGCGTAGTCGCGGCCCGTGAACGTGTTGTCCCTGACTCCGTGCTTGTCGGGCCAGACGCCCGTGGAGACCGTCGACCAGCCGGGGCCGGAGGACGTGGCGGCCATGGGGGCGGCGTACAGCAGGGACGTGCCGAAAGTGCCGGCCGCGCGCATCGCCTTCAGGTGGGGGGCGTTCGCCGCGTCGATGAGGTCGTGGCGCAGACCGTCCATGCCGACGACGAGCACCTTGTCCCGGCTGGCGCCGGGCGGGAGCACGGGTGCGGCGGCGGTGGCGGCGTGGGCGGCGGCGGTTCCGGTGGCGGCGAGGGCCGCGGTGGTCGCGGTGGCGGCGAGCACGGTGCGGCGGGGTATGCCGGCGGTCGGCATGTGCGGGTCCTCCGTGGGTCCGGGCGGTGGTGCGGGCGAGTGCGGGGTGGTGGTGCGGGGCGGTGCGCGGGCGTGGGTCGGTGGTGGTGGCGGCGCGGGGCGCGGGTGGGCGGTGATGCGACGAGCGGGCGCGGGTGGCGGCGGTGCGTGCGCGGGTCGGCGGCGGTGCGGCGCGCGGGTGGGCGCGGGTCTTGGTGGGACGGTGCGGGCGGGGCGGCGCGGGTGGCGCGGTGGTGCGGGTCGTGGTGGCGGTGGACGGCGTGGCCTGGGCGTTGTGCGGCGTACGGGCGTGCGCGGGTCGTGCGGCGTACGGGCGGGCGCGGGGCGTCGTACGGGCGGGGTGGTGGTGTGGCGCGGGGCCGGGTCCGTACGGTGGACCGCCGGTGGGCCTCAGCTTCCGGTGGCCGTCTTCCGCGCCCCGATGTGCGACGCGGGGCTCTTCCCGGTGTCCGCCCGCTCCGGCTCGAAGACCTCCGTGCCCTTCGTGGGCCGGTCGAGCGCGACGGCATGGGCGTCGTGGGCGTCATAGGCGGCGGCGAGGAATTCGGCCTCGTCCGCCCGGGGCTTGTTCAGGCGCTCCCTGGTCGGACCCTGCCCGCCGCCGAAGTCGCGCACCGCCCCGATGGCGGCCCTCTCGGTTCCCGTGGCTCTCACGCCGGAAACGGTCGTGCCGACGGATGTCCCGACCGGGTCGGCGGGGCGACGGGCCGGTGAACGAGCGACCAAAACTGGTCTGGACCAGTTGTCTCCTCCCGATATGACCGGGCGTCAGCCGGGGTGGGGCCGCCCGAGGCGGGGGGGGGCGAGGCCGGAGCGGTCCCCGCGGCAGAGGCTCCGGACGCGTTCGGGGACCGGGCCGCGGCGCCACGGGACGACCGGGGCGGCAGGGGCGGCGCGGGCGGGGGCCGACGAGCGGCGTCCCGGCCTCCCCCGGTCCCCGGCCCCTCGGCGAGCAGCGCGACCCGCGCCCCGGCCGCGTAGCACTTCGGCACCCGCCCGTGCTCGGTCCCTCGGAGCGGACGGGGGCACCGGGTGCTGGGGGGGCACCGGACGACTCGGACGGTCCGTACGGCGGCGCCCCGGGCTCGGGCGGGCTTCCCTGGCCCGGGGCGGGCACCCCCGCCCGGGTGGGCGCCGGACCGCGGCGGTGCCACGGCCGTTCCGGGTGCGTCAGCGGCGGCGGGACCGGGGGCGGATGCGGGTGCGGGACAGGTGGACGGCCGCCGCACCGAGGACGAGGCACGCGGCGGCCGTCGCGGCCAGCGGGAGGAGGTGGGAGGTGGCGCGGCGGCCCGTACCGGCCAGCTCCCCCGGAGGGGCGGTCCGGGACGGTTCGGGTCCGGTGAGGGCGAAGCGGTACGGCGGGGACGTGCCGACCCAGTCGCCGTCGTCGCCCCGGCGCTGCACCACCGCCGCGGTGGCCGTCACCTCGTCCGGATGGGCGCCGGCCGCGAAGGCGAGGTGCACCGGGACGCGGACCGTGCCGGACGGCGGGACCGTGAACCCGGCGAAGGCGCGGTCGGTGTCGTCGTCGAGGACGCCGACGATCTCGCGGTGGTCGGTGTGCTCGACGCGCACCGGGCGCGGGCCGCCACCGGCCGCGGTGGAGAACGCCATGCGGACCCCCGCCGGGGTGAGCCGGCCCGACGCGTCGGTGAGGACGATCACCGGATGGATGTTGTGGCACGGCCGCCGGGTGGTGTTCGTCAGCTCGACGTACCAGGTGCGGGGCGCCGCGCCCGGCTCGTACGCCGCGGGGCCGCCGGTGATGCGGGTGCGGAGCGGGAAGACCGCGGCCTTGGGGTCACCGCAGTTCGGCTCGCGGCCGGCGACCGCCACGTCGGCCCGCGGACCGGCGTGGGCGGCCGGGGCCGGGAACGGGGCGGGCGCCGGGATCGCGAGGACGGCCAGCGCCGCCGAGGCGGCCAGGGCGGTACGCACGCGCATGGGGACTGCCTTCGCTGCTCACCGGACGGTCGTCCCCGGAGGTCTTCCACCGACGGGGCGCCCTCCCCCGCCGGTACGGCGGAATGCGCCCGATCGGCCCAGACCCCACCGGCCCGGCACCCGGCCGGGTCAGCGCCCCGCCGGGTCGCACCCTCCGCCGGCCGGCACCTGATCGGCCCGGCGCCAGGCCGGCTCAACACCCCACCGCCCCGAGTCCCCACCGACCCGGCGTCCGACCGGCCCAGGACCCCACCGCCCCACCGCCCCGGCGCCCCGGCGGGTCAGACGCCCCGCCGGGTCAGACGCCGAAGACCGGGGCCAGGACCAGTTGGGCCGCGCCCTCGGCGATCAGGTGCGGGGTGCCGGGGGCCAGGGCGGCGGGGACCGCGGGCCCGCCCGTGCGGCGGGCGCGTTCCGCGAGCGCGGCGGCCACGCCCCGTACGAACGGCTCCGGCGCCGCCGCCACGACCCGGCCGCCCAGCAGGACCCGGTCGATGTCCAGCAGCCCCGCCAGGTTCGCGGCGCCGACGCCCAGGACGCGGGCCGCCTCGTCCAGGTCGCCGCGGGCGGCGGCGGCCAGGCACAGGGCCTCCAGGCAGCCCCGGCCGCCGCACCCGCACACGGCGCCGTCCAGCCGCACCGTCTGGTGCCCGAACTCGCCCGCGCCCGTCCGCGCACCCCGGTGCAGCGCGCCGCCCAGGACGAGGCCGGCGCCCAGCCCCGTACCGACGTGGACGTACGCGAACGACCCCGCACCCGGCTCCCGCAGCGCCAAGGCCAGCGCCGCCGCGTTGGTGTCCTTGTCGAGCGCCACGGGCAGCGCCGCTCCCAGCCGCCGGGCCAGGACGTCGCGCAGGGCGTCGCGCAGCGGGAAGCCGTCCCACGCGGGGAAGCCCGTCACCCGGTGCGGCACCCCGGCGGTGTGGTCGAGCGGCCCCGGCATGGCCACGCCGACACCCATGAGCGTGCCCTCGCCGCGCAGCGCGGCCACCTCGCCGGCCGCCGCCGCCAGGACGTCCCCGGGCCCGGCGCCCAGGTCGAGGGCGCCGGTGCGCGCCGCGACGGTCACGCCCGCCAGGTCGACCAGGACGGCGGTCAGCCGGTCCCGGTCCAGGTGTAGGCCCACCGCGTGGGCGGCGTCCGGGACGAGGCGCAGCAGCGTGCGGGGCTTGCCGCCCGTCGACGGGCCGCGCCCGGCCTCGGCGGCGAGGCCCTCCTCCCGCAGCCGGGCGGTGATCTTGCTGACGGCCTGCGGGGTGAGTCCGGTCCGCTCGGCGACCTCCAGCCGGCTCACCCCCTCCCCGCCGGCCGCGCGGAGCAGGCCGAGGACGCGGGCGGTGTTGTGGCTGCGCAGGCCGGAGAGGTTCACGCCCGCATTGTGGGGGCCCGGCTTGCGGTAACGCAACAGCGTTGCTTAAGTAGCGGTATGAGCACTCCTCCTCCCCTGCGCGTCGGCCTCGTCGGTTACGGCCTGGCCGGTTCCGTCTTCCACGCCCCTCTGATCGCCGCGACCGGGGGCATGGTGCTCGACACGGTCGTCACCGCGAACGAGGAGCGCCGCCGACAGGCCCGCGCCGAGTTCCCGGACGTGCGCCTGGCCGCGTCGCCGGACGAGCTGTGGGCGCGGGCGGACGAGCTGGACCTGGTCGTCGTCGCGTCCCCGAACAAGACCCACGTGCCGTTCGCGACGGCCGCGCTGGAGGCCGGCCTGCCGGTCGTCGTCGACAAGCCCGTCGCCGGTACGGCGGCCGAGGCGCGGGCCCTGGGAGCGCTGGCGGCGGAGAAGGGCCTGCTGCTCTCCGTCTTCCAGAACCGCCGCTGGGACAGCGACTTCCTCACCCTGCGCGCCGTCCTGGAGAGCGGCGAGCTGGGCGGCGTGCGGCGCTTCGAGTCCCGGTTCGAGAGGTGGCGACCGCTGCCGAAGGGCGGCTGGCGGGAGTCGGGCGCCCCGGAGGAGATCGGAGGGCTGCTGTACGACCTGGGCAGCCACGTCGTGGACCAGGCGCTGGTGCTGTTCGGCCCGGCGGTGCGGGTGTACGCCGAGGTGGACGTGCGGCGGCCCGGCGCCGAGGCGGACGACGACACGTTCCTCGCGGTCACCCACGCGGGCGGGGTGCGTTCGCACCTGTACGTCAGCGCGACGGCGGCCCAGCTCGGCCCGCGCTTCCGGGTGCTGGGCGAGCGGGGCGGTTTCGTGAAGTACGGGCTCGACCCGCAGGAGGCGGCGCTGCGCGAGGGCGCCCGGCCGGCCGCCGGGGAGCCGTGGGGCGTGGAGCCGGAGGCCCTGTGGGGGCGGATCGGCGCGGGCGAGTCGCCGGTGACGGGCGGCGGACGGCCGGTGCCGTCGCTGCCGGGCGACTACCCGGCGTACTACGCGGCGGTCGCGTCCGCCCTGCGCGAGGGCACGGCCCCGCCGGTCACCGCCGAGCAGGCCGCGGCGGCGCTCGACGTGCTGGAGGCGGCGCGGCGCTCGGCGCGCGAGGGCGTGACGGTCGAGCTGGCGTGACGGTCGCGCCGAGGTGACGGCGGGCGGCCCTGGGCGGCGGGCCCGATGCGCCCGCCGTCCACGCCCAGCCGGGAAGGACCGGCGGGCCGGGCGGACCGGACCGGCGAACCGAGCGGACCCGACATGCGTGCCCGACGGACCGACCAGGTCGCCCGGACCGGTCGGACCGGACGGACCCGCCAGGTCGGCCGGACCGCCCGGACCGATCGGTGGACCGGGCGGGCGCCCCGCAAGGGCCGCCCGGTCCCGCCCGTCAGGCGTCCTTCAGCTCCTGCCGCTGACGGCCCAGGCCGTCGATCTCCAGCTCCACCACGTCCCCCGCCCGCAGGTACGGCTTCGGTTCCGGCCGGCCCATGGCGACGCCGGCGGGCGTACCGGTGTTGATGACGTCGCCCGGGTGGAGCGTCATGAACTGGCTGACGTACCGGACGACCTCCCCGACCGGGAAGATCTGGTCGGCCGTGCTGCCGTCCTGCTTCAGCTCGCCGTTGACCCACAGGCGCAGCCGCAGGTCCTGCGGGTCGGGCACCTCGTCGGCGGTGACGAGCCAGGGGCCGAGGGGGTTGAACGTCTCGCAGTTCTTGCCCTTGTCCCAGGTGCCGCCGCGCTCGATCTGGAACTCCCGCTCCGACACGTCGTGCGCGACCGCGTACCCGGCGACGTGGGCCAGGGCCTCCTCCGCGGAGTCCAGGTAGCGGGCCGTACGTCCGATGACCACGGCCAGCTCGACCTCCCAGTCCGTCTTGCGGCTGCCGCGCGGGACGAGCACCGTGTCGTACGGCCCGACGACCGTGTCGGCCGCCTTCAGGAAGACGACCGGCTCGGCGGGCGGTTCGGCGCCCGTCTCGCGCGCGTGGTCGTGGTAGTTCAGCCCGATGCACACGACCTTGCCGACCCGGGCGACCGGCGGGCCGATCCGCAGCCCCGTCGCGTCCAGCGGGGGCAGGACGCCGGCCCCGGCCGCCGCCCGGAGGCGGTCCAGCGCGGCCCCGTCGGAGAGCAGGGCCGCGTCGACGTCCTCGACGAGGGCCGACAGGTCGCGCAGGATGCCGTCCTGGTCGAGCAGGGCGGGGCGCTCGGCGCCCGCCGGTCCGACGCGCAACAGCTTCATGGTCTCTCTCTCCCTGGTGGTCGAGGTGGCCCCGGCCGATGGGGTGCGGCCATCGTCAGGATTGGTCGATCCTCCAAGACATCGGATCACCCCGCAAGCCCGTGTTCACGTACTGGACCGCCGCCCGGCCCCGCGACCGGCCCCGCCCGGGGCCCCGCCACCGGCGTCCCCGCGGTCCGGCCTGTGCAGTACGGCCCGCTCGCCCGCGCTCCAGGTGGTGCTGGTCACCACGTACAGCGCTGCCGCCAGCGGGACGACGGCGACGGTCACGAGCGTCGCGAACGACAGCAGCGGCACGAACCGGAGCACCTGCCCCATCCCTGGCATGGCCGGGTCCGCCGGCACCGCGCCCATCTGTGCCCGGGTGGCGCGGTACGTGTACGTGGCGACGGCGGCCACCAGCGCGAACAGCGCCAGGTACACCAGCCCGGGCCGTCCCAGGACGCCGCCCTGCGCCAGGGCGTCCGCCCACCGGCCGCCCAGGGGCGCGCCCAGCAGGGAGTGGCCGGACAGCTCGTCGCGGGAGAAGAGGTGGTACAGCAGGAAGAAGACCGGCACCTGGAGGAGGCCCGGCAGGCACCCGGCGAGCGGCGACACCCGCTCGCGCGCGTGGAGGTCGAGCACGGCCCGTTGGAGGCGGTCCGGGTCCTTGGCGTACTTCTTCCGCAACGCCGCGACCTGCGGCGCGAGCCGGGTGCGGGCCCGTTGGCCGCGCGCGGCGGCGACGGCGAGCGGGAGGAGCGCGGTGCGGACGAGGAGGGTGAGCAGGACGATCGCGGCGGGGGCCGGGACGATCCCGGAGAGCCACGTGAAGAAAGCCACGAATGCAGACAGGGCAGACAAGGGGAACCCCTGAGTCGTCGTGCCGTCGTACCGACGGCCAGGCCGGAGTGAGGAACGCACGGCGTGGCGGCGGAGCGGGCGGGACGGGACGCACGGGGGGACCTCGCCCGTGGGCCAGGAGGCCCTGTGGACCAGGAGATCCCCTGGATCAGGAAACCCCGTGGACCGGGAGACCCTGTAGACCAGGAGACCTCGTGGACCGGGAGATCCCGTGGATCAGGAGACCGCGACCGCGACCGCCGCCGGGAGGCGGCGGCCGGGCGCCCTCGGGCGCCGGCGCCCCGAGGCGTCGGGGTCGCGCTGCGGCAGGAACGCGGTGCGCCGGTCCCGGTCGCGCAGGGCGGTGCGCACCCGCGTGGGCGGCACGGACGGGACGCTGAGGGCGCTGACGACGGCGCAGGCGACGAGCGCGGCGGCGGCGAGGGCCACGGCGGAGAGGGAGGGGCCGTCCGCCAGGAGGACGACGGCGAGGAGGAGCGGCAGCAGCAGGCGCAGGAACGTCCCGTACACGCCGCCTCCCTCCCCGTACACACGGCTGTTCTGCCCGCCACCGTACAGGAGTTCACCCAATGGGCGTCCGGCGCCCCCGCGCATCCGACAGGTCGCCCCCAACCCCGCCGGAGGCGGGGCGCACAGCAGTACGGTGGTGACCATGCGCCTCGACACGCCTGCTGACCACACCAACGAAGCCGAGCGCCTGCTGCGCACCGCGGAGCAGTACCCGGGGGACCGGGAGCCGCTGTTCCTGCGGGCCGCCGCGCACCTGGAGCTGGCCGGCGACCGCGCCCGGGCGACGACGCTGTACGACACGCTGTTGTCCACGCCCCCCGAGCCGGAGAACCCGCACCTGGTGCGGGCGCTGAAGGCGGCGAACCTGTGGGAGTACGGTCACGAGGCGGAGGCCCGCGCCATCATCGACGGCCTGCGGGCGACGACGCCGACGGACGCGGCGGCGTGGGAGATCGCCGGGGAGGCGCTGGAGGCCCACGACGAGCTGGAGGCGGCGGAGGAGACCCTGACGGCGGCGGCGCGGGCGCTGGTGCCGCTGCCGCACGAGCAGGAGGTGCCGTACGCGGCGCAGTCGCTGCTCACCTCGCGCCACCGGGTGCGGCGCCTGTTGGCGCGGGAGCACGACGACTGGGACGTCCTGGCGGACCGGCTGCACACGGGCACGGTCCCGCTGGACGAGCTGCACGACCCGAAGCGGACGTGGGCGCTGGGTTCGTCGGACCCGGCGGAGCTCCAGGCGGAGATCACCCGCCTGCGCAGCGAGCTCGGCTCGTACCGCACGGCCCTGTCCCGCCCGTTCCCGGTCGCCGTCCTGCTGTGGCCGCGCGAGGAGCTGGCCGAGCTGCTGGCGGCCTATCCGGAGCTGGAGGCCGAGTACCCGACGCACGAGGCGCACCTCACCGACCTGGAGGCGTCCCTGCGCGAGTTGGCCGCGGCGGGCACCCCGAACCTGGGCGTCGTGCAGGGCACGGTCCCGTCGTACGAGGCGTTCGCCGCCTCCGAGGGCGCGTCCCCGTCCCAGGCGGCGCTCCTCCCCCAGTACGCCACGACCCTCGCCGCCCGGGGCCGTGCCCTCCCCTGGCCCCCGCCCCGCACCGCCCCCTGCTGGTGCGGCTCGGGCACCCCGTACGCGGACTGCCACGGCGGGGCGCGGTTGTAGGCGGGCGCGGTGCGCGGTGCGCGGGCATTTCACGGACAAGAGGTCGGTCGTTCACCTTTCCCCCACCCTTCCCGTGCAGTAGTTTCACCCTGAACCACCGTCGGCTGGCTCAACCGTCCCCCCACGCATCCCAGTCCGTGTGCGCGAGGAAGACGTGTGCCCATGAGCAACCCGTACCAGCAGCCCCCCATGCCCTTTCCGGCGCCCGCGGCGCAGCGTCCGCTGTACCGCATGAAGCGCGTGTGGGGCGGTGGACTGCTCCTGCTGCTGATCGGCACCGGCTGCGGGGCGATGGGTGACTCGGGCGGCGGCGAGCCGGCGGCGAAGGCGGCACCGGCCGCCACGGTGACCACCACGGCCACCGTCACCGCCTCCCCCTCCTCCTCTCCCCCCGCCGACCCCGCCCCGGCGGTCACCGTCACCACCACCGCGACGGCGACCGTGACGGCCACGGCCACGGTCACCCGGCAGGCCGCCGGCGGCGACACGGCGGACGACGAGGGCGACGGGTCGAGCGGCGGTACGTCCGGTGGCGGCGCGTCCGGCGGGGGCGCGTCCGGCGGCGGGAGCATCTTCTACGACAACTGCTCCGCGGCCCGCGCGGCCGGCGCCGCCCCGGTCCACCGCGGCGACCCGGGCTATGGCCGCCACCTCGACCGCGACGGCGACGGCGTCGGCTGCGAGGGCTGACCCCCGCGCCCGGGTGCCGGCGGGGCGCCGCCGTCCACCGGCCGGGAGGGCGTCCGGGTGGTGGGGGCGGGGCGGGTTAGCCTCGGGGGTGTCGTTGATGTGGCAGGAGGGTTTTCGTATGGCCAGGGTTCCGGCTGCGGTCGTCGCCGCGAGTGGGCTCGTCGGGGGATACGGCGTCGCCCGGTGGACGAAGAAGCGACCGCTCGGAGGGGTGGCGCTGGCCGCCGCCGGGGCGGTGGCCGCGCGGGAGTGGCAGCGGAGCAGCGGCGGTGCCGCGGCGGCAGGGCTGAGCGCCGCGTACGTCGCCGCGTTCGCCGGGTCGCACCCGCTGGCGAAGAAGGTCGGCCCCTGGCCGGCGGTGTTCTCCGTCGCGGGCGGCATGGCCCTGGTCTCCTGGGCGGTCACCCGCCGGAGCCGCTGAGCCCCGCCCCGGGATCACCGAGCCCGGTCCCGGCACCGCCCGGGCCCGGTCTCGAAACCGCCTGGGCCCCGGCCCCAGGGGCCACTGGTCCCGGCCCGTTCCCGGGGCCACTGGGCTTGTCCCCCAGGACCCGTCCGGGGGGCCTCCTTCCCCGGGGCTGCCGGTCCCGGTTCCAGGGCCCGCCCGGGCCCCGCCCCGGGGCTTCCGGCCCCGGATCCGCCCGGGGCGGCTGGGCCGGGCCCTCCGGGGGCCGCGCGCCCGTGTGCGTACGCGCGGGGCGGGCGCCCCCGGCTGCCGGGCGGGGTCGGTCATCCGCCCAGGGAGTGGGAGACCGTGTAGATCAGCAGGCCCGCCAGTGCGCCCACCACCGTGCCGTTGATGCGGATGAACTGCAGGTCGCGGCCGATGTGGGCCTCGATCTTGCGGGACGTCTGGTCCGCGTCCCAGCTCGCCACCGTGTCGGTGATCAGCGAGGTGATCTCCGTCCGGTACGTCGTCACCACGTACGCCGCCGCGTCCTCCAGCCAGCCCTCGACCTTCCGCTGGAGCTGCGCGTCCGACGACAGCCGGGCGCCCAGGGAGAGCAGGGACGCCCGCGCCCGCAGCCGCAGCTCGCTCTGCTCGTCCTCCGCCGCCGACATGATCATCGCGCGTACGGACCCCCACGCCGACGCGATGATGTCCTGCACCTCCGGCCGCGCCACCAGGTCCGACTTCAGGCGCTCCACGCGCGTCCGCGTCTCCGTGTCCGCCTGGAGGTCCGTCGCGAAGTCCCCGAGGAACCGGTCGATCGCGCCGCGCGCCGGGTGCCCCGGCATGTCGCGCATCTCGGTGACGAACCGCAGCAGCTCCTTGTAGACCCGCTCCCCCACCTTCCGGTCCACGAACCGCGGCGTCCACCCCGGGGCGCCGCCCTGCACGGCGTCCATCACCGAGTCGCCGTGCGTGACCAGCCAGTCGTGGGCGCGGACGCAGACCAGGTCGACCGCCCGGTGGTGCGCCCCGTCGGCGACGATCCGGTCGAGGGTCTTGCCGATGCCGGGCGCGATCTCCGCCGCCTCCGCCCGCCGGGTGATCGCCTCGCCGACGACGGCCTGGACGTCGGCGTCCCGCAGGACGGTCAGGGCACCGCGCAGCGCCGTGGACAGTTCCGCCGTGACCCGGTCGGCGTGCGCGGGCTCGGCCAGCCAGGCGCCGAGGCGGCCCGCGACGTCCAGGGCGTGCAGCCGGGTCCGCACGACGTCCGCCGAGAGGAAGTTCTCCCCGACGAACGTGCCCAGCGACTCGCCCAACTGGTCCTTCTTCGTCGGGATGATCGCCGTGTGCGGAATGGGCAGGCCCATGGGGCGGCGGAACAGCGCCGTGACCGCGAACCAGTCGGCCAGCGCGCCCACCATGCCCGCCTCGGCCGCCGCCGCCACGTAGCCGGGCCAGCCGGTCACGCCGGAGGACTCCGCCCAGGTCGCGAGCGCGTAGACCACCGCCACCAGGAGCAGCAGCGCCGTCGCCGCGGCCTTCATCCGGCGCACCCCGCGGCGCTTCTCCTCGTCCTCCGCCGTGTACGAGAAGCCGCCGGCGCCCGCCGTCCGCGTCGCCTCCGTGCCCTTTCCGGTCATGCGCTCCGCCCTCTGTGGCCGGGCCCGCTCCCCTTCCGGGGCGCTGTGGGCCGGCACCGCCGCTTGTCCTATTCCAGGTACTCCCGAAGGGGGCCGCTAGTTCCTGGAACGGTTGTTTTTCCCGGTGCCCGGGGGGTTTCTCACCCTTTCGGAGCTTCCGGACGCGTCGTGTGCCCGGCCCGGTCCGGCCGCCGTTCGGCGTACATCCTCGCGATGACCGCCTCGATGTCCGGTTCCCGCACGGACAGGTCGACCAGCGGGTACGCCCCGGCGACCTGCGCGACCAGCGGCGCCGCCGACGCGGACGCGGGGAACGCCAGCCACTGCCGGGCCCCCTCGACCCGTACCACGCGGGCGCCGGCCACCTCGATCGGCGGCACCTCCCGCTCCAGGTCGACGACGAGCGTCCGCGTCCCCGCGCCCGCCTCGCGCAGCCCGCCCAGCGTGCCGTCGTACACGAGCCGCCCGTGGTCGATGACCATCACGCGCTTGCAGAGCTGCTCGATGTCGGTGAGGTCGTGCGTGGTGAGCAGGACCGTCGTGCCCCGCTCGGCGTTGAGGTCCCGCAGGAACGCGCGGACCTTCGTCTTCGACACGACGTCGAGGCCGATCGTGGGCTCGTCGAGGTACAGCACGTCCGGGTCGTGGAGCAGCGCCGCCGCGATGTCGCCGCGCATCCGCTGGCCGAGGGAGAGCTGGCGGACGGGCACCTCCAGCAGGGCGGCCAGGTCGAGGAGTTCGACGCACCGGTCGAGGTTCTCCCGGAAGCGCGCGTCGGGGACGCGGTACATGCGGTGCACCAGCCGGTACGAGTCGCGCAGCGGCAGGTCCCACCAGAGCGTCGTCCGCTGGCCGAAGACGACGCCGATGCGGCGGGCCAGGCGGGTCCGCTCCCGCGCGGGGTCGATGCCAGCGACGCGCAGCCGGCCGCCGCTCGGGGTGAGGATGCCGGTGAGCATCTTGACGGTGGTGGACTTGCCGGCGCCGTTCGGGCCGATGTAGCCGACCATCTCGCCGCGCGCCACGCGGAAGCTCAGCCCGTCCACGGCCCGCACCTGGCGCCTCTCCCGGCGCAGCAGCCCCACCCTGCGGCGCACGTCGAAGACCTTCTCGACGCCGTCGAGGTCGATGAAGTCCGGCTCTGCGGTCATGCGTCAGCTCCCCGTGCTCCGGTACGAACGGATCCCCGCGCGCCACGCCAGCCCCGCCAGCGCCACGCACCCCGCGGCGACCAGCGGGGAGGCGAAGGCCGCCCACGGCGGCAGCCCGGCCGGCGCCCCGCGGCCCAGCACGTACAGCGCGGGCACCCAGTTGACGAACGCCAGCGGCACGACGTACACGACGCCGCGCACCAGCTCCCCCGCGAAGACGGTCGGCGGGTACTGGAGGAGGGTGTTCCCGCCGTACGTGAAGGAGTTGGTGACCTCCGCGCCGTCCTGCGCCCAGAACTGGAACGCCGCCCCGGCCGTCATCAGCGACCCGAAGATCAGGGCGCCCGTCACGACCATCAGCGGCACCATCGCCGCCTTCGGCACCGTCCACTCGACCCCCTCCAGCACCGCCAGCGACCACACCAGCACCAGCAGCCCCTGCGTCAGCCGGCCGAGTCGCCGCAGCGCGAACCGGTCGGCGGCCACCTGCGCCAGGACGGGCGCCGGGCGCACCAGGAACGTGTCGAGCGTGCCGTCCCGCACCCGCCGCCCCACCTTCCCCACCTGACCCATCGCCAGGTCGGCCAGCCCGAAGGCGGTGCTCGTCGTCCCGTACAGGAACGCCACCTCGCCGAAGGCGAACCCGCCGAGCCCCCGCACGTGGCCGAACATCAGCAGGATCACCACGAAGTCGAAGAAGTTCACCAGCAGGTTGGTCAGCAGCGTCATCGCGAAGGAGAAGCGGTACGCCATCGTGGAGCGGATCCACATGACGGCGATCAGCCCGTACGCGCGCAGCCCCTCCGCGGCCACCGCCGCCCGCCCGCCGGAATCCGCCCTCCAGGCCGTCCCGGCTCCGGGGCGCGGCGGCCGTCCCGCGGCGCCGGGACGGTCCGGGCGACGGGTCTCAGCCACCCTGCACCACCACCCGGCGGGTCGCGACCGCCTGGAGCGCGCGGCCCGCGGCCAGCAGCGCCAGGGCCCAGCCCGCCTGGAAGCCGTACGCCTCCAGCAGCGCCCGGCCGGTCCGCTTCTCCAGGAACACGTCGGCCGGGACCTGGAGCATCGACGCCCAGGGCAGCGCCCGGGCGACCTCCCCGAGCGCGCCGGGGAAGAGGGTCAGCGGCAGCAGCATCCCGGAGAAGAACACCCCGGTCAGCCACGCCACCTGCACCACCCCCGCCCCGTCGAGCAGCCAGAACACGGAGAGCGCGACCAGGTACCAGACCGCGAAGCTCACCACGACGCCCAGCAGCACCGACACGAGGAAGGCGAGCCAGGTCAGCGGGTGTTCGGGCAGGGCCAGGTCGAAGGCGAGCGCGCCGACCGCCATCGGGACGGCCCCCCGGCCGACCAGTTGGAAGGCGGCGCGCCCCAGGTTGGCCGAGAACCACCACAGCTGGAGGTCGGCGGGCCGGTAGAGGTCGACGACGATGTCGCCGGTCCTGATGCGCTGGATCAGCTCGTCCTCGAAGCCGCCGCCCATCAGGGAGGAGGCGGCGAGCAGGGCCTGCCCGAGCCAGACGTACGCCAGGGCCTCGGACATGTCGTAGCCGCCGAGGCGGGGACGTTCGTCCCACAGGGCCACGTAGGTGAACGCCAGGACGAAGCCGAAGACGGTGTTGGTGAACACCCCGGCGGCGGTGGCCACCCGGTAGGTGGCGTAGCGGCGGAAGCTGCCGGTCAGGACGGTCCAGTACAGCCCCACGGCACCGCCTTCCCTCCGGCCGGCTCCGGTGTCGTCCGACACTCCGTCAAAGCGGGTGAGCCTAGCCACCCGCGCGCCGGGCACGCGACTGGTTTTCGCGCCGGGGGGCGGGTGGCCCGGGACGGGACACGCGGGTCGACGCTCGGCGCGGTGCACTATATGAAGAGTGATAAAGCGTCACAATTCGGACAGTGATCACGTACATCACCGCGACCGTGCCGGAGACCCAGTGAGCGACGCCCCGCCGCAGCCCCCAGCAGGGGGCTGGGAGCCCCGTGACCCCACCGTCCAGACCCGGGGCGACACCGACGCCCCACCCTCCCCCCGCACCCCGGCCCCCGGCCGGCCCCCCGCCCGGAACCGGCCCCGGCGCACCGGGTGGCGCCGGGCCGTCCCCACCTGGCGGACGGTCCTCGGCGGCCTGCTCCTCCTCGTCCTCGTCCTCGGCGGCGGCTTCCTCGCCGGGTACCTCCTGATCGAGATCCCGCCCGCCAACGCCGCCGCGACCGCGCAGGCCAACGTCTACCTCTACGCGGACGGCAGCCCGCTCGCCCAGGGCGGCCGGGTCAACCGGGAGAGCGTCCCCCTCGCCCGCGTCCCCCGCCCCCTGCGGCAGGCCGTGCTCGCCGCCGAGGACCGCGACTTCTACACCGAGCCGGGAATCGACCCCGGGGCGATGCTCCGCGCCTCCTGGAACACCGTCACCGGCAAGGGCACCCAGGGCGGTTCGACCATCACCCAGCAGTACGTGAAGAACTACTACCTCGGCCAGGAACGCACCGTGACCCGCAAGGTCAAGGAGTTCTTCATCGCGATCAAACTGGACCGCGCCCGGTCCAAGGACGCGATCCTGGAGGGGTACCTGAACACCAGCTACTACGGCCGCAACGCCTACGGCGCGCAGGCCGCCGCCCAGGCGTACTACGGCAAGGACGTCCAGGACCTCGACACCGCCGAGAGCGCGTACCTGGCGTCGCTCCTCAACGCCCCCAGCGCCTACGACGTGGGCACCCGCCCCTCCAACCGCGCCCGCGCCCTGGCCCGGTGGAACTACGTGCTGGACGCCATGGTCCAGGAGCGGTGGCTGACGGCGGCCCAGCGGTCCGCCCTCCGGTTCCCCGAGGTGCTCCCGGCCCGACCCACCGCCGGGCTGGCCGGCCAGCGCGGCTACGCCGTGCAGGCCGTGAACGCCTTCCTCGCCCGCCACGGCATCCTCTCCGAGAGGGCGCTCGCGGCGGGCGGCTACCGCATCACGACCACGTTGCGGCAGGACCGGATGGACGCCTTCAGCGCGGCGGTGCGGGAGCAGGTCCTCGACCGGCTCGACCCGGAGACGAACCCCGCCGACCGGTACGTCCGGGTGGGCGGCGCGTCCATCGAGCCCGCCACCGGCAAGGTCGTCGCCCTGTACGGCGGCGTCGACTACACACGGCAGTACGTGAACAACGCGACCCGCCGCGACTACCAGGTCGGCTCCACCTTCAAACCGTTCGTGCTGGCCTCCGCCGTCGCCCACGGCGCCACCACCCAGCACGGCGAGCCGATCACCCCGAACACCGTCTACGACGGCACCAACAAGCGCCCCGTGGAGGGCTGGACCGGCAAGGCGTACGCCCCCGCCAACGAGGACGACGTGTCCTACGGCGGCATCCCCCTCCACACCGCCACCGACCGGTCGGTGAACGCGGTGTACGCACAGCTCGCGGTGGACGTCGGCCCGAAGAAGGTCAGGCGGACGGCGATCGCGCTCGGCCTGCCGGCCGACACCCCGGACCTGACCGCGTCCCCGTCGATCGCCCTCGGCCCGGCCACCGCGAGCGTCCTCGACATGGCGGAGGCGTACGCGACGCTCGCCAACCACGGCAGGCGCGGCCTGTACAGCCTCGTCGAGAAGATCGAACGGATCGACCCGGCCGGCGACCGCCCCCTGCCGCTGCCCGCCGCCGGGTCCGACGCCCACCAGGCCGTGAGCCGCGAGGCCGCCGACACGACGACGGCCGTCCTGCGCGGCGTCGTCGAGGGCGGCACGGGCACCGCGGCACGGGCCGTGGGCCGCCCGGCCGCCGGGAAGACCGGCACGGCGGAGGACGACAAGGCCGCCTGGTTCGCGGGGTACACCCCGGACCTGGCGACCGTGGTCGCGCTGATGGGCCAGGACCCGAAGACCGGCGCGCAGAAACCGCTGTACGGCGCGATGGGCCTGGACCGGGTCAACGGCGGCGGCGCCCCCGCGGAGATCTGGGCCCACTACACGGGCACGGCCCTGGAGGGCACCCCCTCCCGGGACTTCGACCTGAAGCTCCCCGAGGGCGCGGAGATCGAGGAGGAACGGGAACCGGAGGACCTCACCGAGGAGGCGGACACCGAGGACGTCACCGACCGGGCGGCGGACGACCGGCCCCGGCAGCCCTCCCCGGACACCGCGCCGCCCCCCGGCCCGGAGGCGGCCCCCACCAGAACGGCGACGGCACCCGCCGACGAACCGGAGGACGCCCCGCCCGGCACCGTCACCACGGCCCGGGACAGGACCCCCGCGACGAGATGACGCCGCCGCCCCCACCCCCGTCCGGACCGGTGCCGGCCAGGACGGGGGCGGGGCCACGCCGGGACGGCGGCGGGCCGGGGGCGGGACGGCGGCGAACCGGGACCGGGACGGAACCGGAGTCGGACCTGGGCTGCGGCCGGAACCGGGGCGGAGGCAGACCACGGCCGGAGCCGGGGCGGAACCGAGCCGGGGCCGGACCCGCTCCGGGCCGGAGGCGGGACCGAGCCGGGACGGCGGGCCGGGACCGGGACCGGGGGCCGGACCAGGGCCGGGGCCGGGGGCTCCCTAGTGGCCCGACGTGGCCTTCAGTCCCACCACGGCGACCAGCAGCAGGCAGACGAAGAAGATCCGGGCGGCGGTGACGGGCTCACCGAGGACGAGCATCCCCACCACCGCCGCCCCGGCCGCACCGATGCCGACCCACACGCCGTACGCCGTACCGATCGGCAGCGTCCTGGTGGCCTGGGCCAGCAGGACCATGCTGGCGACGATGCCGCAGCAGGTCAGGACGCTCGGCCAGAGACGGGTGAACCCGTCGGTGTACTTCATGCCGACCGACCAGCCCACCTCCAGCAGACCGGCGACGACGAGCAGAACCCAGGCCATGACGACACACACCCTTCGGGAAGAGACGTTTCCGGTGTGCGTCGTCTTTGCCTTGTGACCCGGTACGGCGCGTCTCGTCGGGTGTACCGACCACGGTAACAAGCGGTCAGGGATCCGGGGACCTCAGAGGTAGAGCCCCGTGGAGTCCTCGGAACCCTCGAAACGGTCGGCGGCGACCGCGTGGAGGTCGCGTTCGCGCATCAGGACGTACGCCACGCCGCGCACCTCCACCTCGGCACGGTCCTCGGGGTCGTACAGGACCCGGTCGCCGGGCTCCACGGTACGGACGTTCTGGCCGACCGCGACCACCTCGGCCCAGGCCAGCCTGCGGCCTACCGCGGCGGTCGCCGGGATGAGGATGCCGCCTCCCGAGCGCCGCTCGCCCTCGGGAACGTCGGACCGGACCAGCACCCGGTCGTGCAGCATCCGGATGGGCAACTTGTCGTGGGTGTTCTCGCTCACCCCACGAACTTACCCGGCCGGCCCCCGCCCCGGCCCAAGGACCCCCTCAGTGCCCGCGCCTGCGGGACGACGACGCGACGACCAGCCCGATCACGCCGACGGCGAGGAGCGCCACCGGAACCACCCGCTCCAGACGCGGCGCGCCGCTCTCGTCCACGAAACGGGCCTTGACGTCGGTCACCATCCGGTTGACGGCGACGAAGGCCCGCCCGGCCGTCTCGTCGACCGTCGACGCCACCTTCGCCTTCGCGTCACCGATGATCGTCTTCGGGTGCATCCGTACGCCGATCTCGTCGAGCGTGACGGCGAGCTGCTCGCGCCGGCGGACGATGTCCGCCTCGATCTGCGCGGGGGTCCTGGCGTCCGACACCGAGCTGCCTCCGTTGGTGGTCGTGATCTCCGGTCGCTTCGTCATGCACAGTCTGTCAGCTCGACCGGCCCGGAGCTGTCCCAGACCCCCATTAGGCTCGGTCGCGTACCCGCCCGCACCCGTTGAGGAGAGCCACAGCCATGAGCGAGCGACTGCAGCCCGGCGACACCGCCCCCGCCTTCACCCTGCCCGACGCGGACGGCAACGAGGTCTCGCTCGCGGACCACAAGGGCCGCAAGGTCATCGTCTACTTCTACCCCGCGGCGCTCACGCCCGGCTGCACCAAGCAGGCGTGCGACTTCACGGACAACCTGGAGCTGCTCGCGGACGCCGGCTACGACGTGATCGGCGTGTCCCCGGACAAGCCGGAGAAGCTGGCGAAGTTCCGGGAGAAGGAGGATCTGAAGGTCACGCTGGTCGGCGACCCGGAGAAGAAGGTGCTGGAGGCGTACGGCGCGTACGGCGAGAAGAAGCTCTACGGCAAGACGGTGACGGGCGTCATCCGCTCGACGGTCGTCGTCGACGAGGACGGCAAGGTCGAGCGCGCGCTGTACAACGTGAAGGCGACCGGCCACGTAGCGAAGATCATCAAGGACCTGGGCATCTGATCCCCGGCACCCGAACGGCCCGCACCGCCCCACCGGCGGTACGGGCCGTTCCGCTTGTCGGGCGCAACCGTCCGACAGCCGGTTCGTTACTCCGTACGAGGCCACGAACAGACGGCCGTGCGAGGAGGGGTCGATGCCGGTCAGCCCGTACACGAAGGAGCGCCTGGAGGAGGCCGCCGGAGGAGCGCGCTCGCTGTCGGAGGCGCTGGAGCGGCTCGGGGTGGACCCGGCGGGTCCGACCCGGCGCTACGTACGTGAGCGGATGAGGAGGCTGGAGGTGGACACCTCGCACTTCGAACGGGAGACGAAGTGGACCAGGGACGTCCTCCGGTCCGCGGTCGCGGCGTCCACGAACATGTGCGACGTCCTGCGCCACCTCGGCCTCGGGGTCGTCGGCGGACACCACACCCACATCAGCCGCCGCATCAGGGCGTACGGCATCGACACCTCGCACTTCCGGGCGCCGGAGCGCCGCGGAGTGCCCCGGCGCCCCGGGACGCCCGAGCACGTGCTCGTCCGGCAGCCCGCCGACCGGGCCAGACGCGTCCCGAGCGACCGGCTCAAGTCCGCCATGGCGGCGCTGGGAGTTCCGGAGCGGTGCGCCCTGTGCGGCACGGGACCGGTCTGGCGAGGCAGCCCCCTGCCCCTGGAAGTCGACCACGTCGACGGCGACTGGCGTGACAACCGGATCGAGAACCTGCGCTACCTCTGCCCGAACTGCCACGCGACGACGGACGGCTACCGGGGCCGTGCCAAGCGGCGTGCCGCGGAGGGGACCGCGTGAGCGGCGGCGTGAGGTACACCCGCGAGCGGCTGGTGCAGGCGGCCGAGCAGTGCTCGGACCTGGACGAGGTGATCGCCTTCTTCGGCACGCGGCCGTACGGCAAGCTCCGCAGGTACCTCGTCGGACGGTTCGCACGGTTCGGCATCGACATCTCGCACTTCGGTCCCCGCGACGGCTCGGCCCGGCCCGAGCCCGGCGAACTGCGTGAGGCGGTCGCGGAGTCGATCTCCCTCGCCGAGGCGCTGCGCCGGCTGGGCCGGCCGGACAACGGCACCCAGCGGAGGAAGTTCCGTGAGTGGGTGGCCCGGGACGGCCTCTCGACCGCGCACTTCCTGGGTCAGGCGCACCAACGCGGCAAGCCGGGCGCGACGCCGGTCAGGCGCGCCGAGGAGATCCTGGTCAAGCACGGCGGAGAGCGCCGCACCAGAACCCCCCTCCTGCGCCGCGCGCTCCGCGAGGTCGGCGTACCCGAGGCATGCGCCGAGTGCGGGGTGGGGCCCGAGTGGCTGGGGAAACCCATGACGCTGGAGATCGACCACATCAACGGCGACTGGAGCGACGACCGGCGGGAGAACCTGCGGCTGCTGTGCCCCAACTGCCATGCCGTCACCGGCACCTGGTGCCGCGGGGGCCGACCGCGAGGGGTGTCCGGTGTCTCCCTCCCGGCCGGGGAGCGGGGCCAGTAGAGTAGAGCGCGGCCGGGCGCCCGTACGCCAAGGGCTGAGCGGCGATCTTTAGGTGGTCGTGTTTGTCGGTTCGAATCCGACCGGGCGCACAGGGCGAAAGGCCCCGCACCTTCCATTCGTAGGTGCGGGGCCTTTCGGGTGGGGTCAGCCGAGCAGTTCCCGGACGGCCGGGACGAGGGCGCGGAACGCCTTGCCGCGGTGGCTGATGGCGTTCTTCTCGTCGGGGCTCAGCTCCGCGCACGTGCGGGTCTCCCCGTCGGGCTGGAGGATCGGGTCGTAGCCGAAGCCGCCGCTGCCCGCGGGCGTGCGGCGCAGCGTGCCGTCGAGGCGGCCCTCGACGACGCGTTCGGTGCCGTCGGGCAGGGCGAGCGCGGCGGCGCACGTGAAGTGGGCAGCGCGGTGCGGGTCGTCGATGTCGGACAGTTGGGCGAGGAGCAGGTCGAGGTTGGCCTTGTCGTCGCCGTGGCGGCCGGACCAGCGGGCCGAGAAGATGCCGGGTGCGCCGCCGAGGACGTCGACGCAGAGTCCGGAGTCGTCGGCGACGGCCGGGTGGCCGGTGGCCCGTGCGAGGGCGCGGGCCTTGAGGAGCGCGTTCTCCGCGAAGGTGACGCCGGTCTCCTTGACGTCGGGGACGTCGGGGTAGGCGTCCGCGCCGACGAGTTCGTGGGCGAGTCCGGCGCCGGCGAGGATGGCGCGGAGTTCGGTGATCTTCCCGGCGTTGCGGGTGGCGAGGATCAGGCGGGTCATGGCGTCCAGTATCGGGGGCGGTTCGCGGCGGGTTACGGGGTGCAGACCTTGCCGATCTCGGCGGCCGCGTCGGTGACGGGCTTGAGGTCGGGGGTGGTGTCGCCGTTCTTGACGGAGGTGCGGACCTGTTCGACGCCGTTCGACAGGTCGTCGACCGCCTTGGTCAGGTCGGCGTTGTCGGTCTTGTCCTTGAGGGTGGCCAGTTCCTTGTCGATGGCGTTGAGGGATTCCTCGATCTGGGTCGGGTCGCCGGCGTTGGAGACGGCCCGGCCGAGGCGGTCGACGCTGGTGGCGATGGCGTCGGCGGTCTGGACGCAGTCGAGTGCCTTGTCCAGGGCGCCGCAGCCGGTGAGGGTGAGGGCGGCGGCGAGGGCGGCGCCGGAGACGAGGGCGGCGGTGCGGTGACGGCGCATGAGCGGGTGTCCTCCCCTGGCTGGTTACGGGCGTACGGTACCTTCCGCACGCCCGTGTCCGGTGAGACGCCGCCGGGTGGCGGCGCGGTTGCTCAGAGCGTCGTTTCGAGGGCTTCGCGCTGGAGTGCGGCCAGGTCGGCGCAGCCGCCGGTGGCGAGGTCGAGGAGCGCGTTGAGTTCCTTGCGGTCGAAGGGTTCGGCTTCGGCGGTGCCCTGGACCTCGACGAAGCGGCCGTCGCCGGTGCAGACGACGTTCATGTCGGTTTCGGCGCGTACGTCCTCCTCGTAGCAGAGGTCGAGGAGGGGGGTGCCGTCGACGATGCCGACGGAGACGGCGGCGACGGTGCCGGTGAGCGGCTTGCGGCCGGCCTTGACGAGTTTCTGCCGCTGGGCCCAGGCGACGGCGTCGGCGAGGGCGACGTACGCGCCGGTGATCGCGGTGGTGCGGGTGCCGCCGTCGGCCTGGAGGACGTCGCAGTCGAGGACGATGGTGTTCTCGCCGAGCGCCTTGTAGTCGATGACGGCGCGCAGGGAGCGGCCGATGAGGCGGGAGATCTCGTGTGTACGTCCGCCGATCTTGCCCCGGACGGACTCGCGGTCGCCGCGGGTGTTGGTGGAGCGGGGCAGCATGGAGTACTCGGCGGTGACCCAGCCTTCGCCGCTGCCCTTGCGCCAGCGGGGGACGCCCTCGGTGACGGAGGCGGTGCAGAAGACTCTGGTGTCGCCGCAGGAGATGAGGACGGAGCCCTCGGCGTGCTTGCTCCAGCCGCGCTGGATGGTGACCGGGCGGAGCTGTTCGGGCGTGCGGCCGTCGATACGGGTCATGGGGAGAGCCTAGGCCGTCCCGTGCCCGTCTCGTGCCGCCCGTCAGGGGCGGGAGGGGGCGGCCGGCCGGGGGCGGGGCACACCACCCGTAAGGGGGGCGTACGGCCGGTCAGGGGAGGAGGCGCGCCCCCCGTAAGGGGCGGGGGGCGTGGTGCCCGTCAGGGGCAGGGGCGCGTGGCCGGCCAGAAATGGAGGCGCAGTGCCGGCCAGGGGCGGGAGGTACACCGCCCGTAAGGGGCGGGGCGCACGGCCGTTCAGGGGCGGGGCGTGGTGCCCGTCAGGGGCGGGGGCGGGGTGGCCGTCAGGGGCGGGAGCGCGCGGCTCGGGCGAGCCAGGGGGTGAGGGTGGGCAGCGGTATGAGTTCGCGGTGGGTCTCGCCGCCGGGCAGGGGGACGACGAGCCACTGGCCGGGTGGGAAGAACCGTCCGGTGACGCGGGCGCGGCCGTCGAGGACCGCCCGCAGGAAGTCGGGGGCGGAGTCGCGGGGCACGTCGGGGAAGTCCACGCCCTCCACGGTGATGAGCGTGTCGCCCTCGGGGAAGAGCCGCAGGGTCGTCCGGGGAGGTCCGGCGATCTCGACGTACGCCTCGTGCGGGAGGGATCCGTCGGGGTCGGTGGCGGTGAACGCGGGCGCGGCGGTGCGGCGGGAGGTGCGGTCGGCGCCGATGTCGTCGGTGACGGTGGTCTCCAGCCCGTACGCGCCGGCGATCTCGACCAGGGCGGTGACGGCGGCCTGGGTGCTGGGCAGGTGCGGGGGGATCGTGGTCTCCTTCGCGCTCGTTCCCTCGTTCGGTGGAGGGTGTGACGAGGCCCGCCCCCGGTGCCGGTCGGGGGCGGGGGCGGGCCTCGTCGTGCGGCTAGCAGCCGGTCACATCATGTCTTCGATCTCGGCGGCGATGGGGTCCGCGTCGGTGCCGATGACGACCTGGATGGCGGTGCCCATCTTGACGACGCCGTGGGCGCCCGCGGCCTTCAGGGCGGCCTCGTCGACCAGGCCCGGGTCGCTCACCTCGGTGCGCAGCCGGGTGATGCAGCCCTCGATCTCTTCGATGTTGTCGATCCCACCGAGCCCGGCGACGATCTTCTCAGCCTTGCTGGCCATGTGTTTCTCCCTGGTGTTCACGGGGTGCGGTCTCGACGCCCCGTACGTCCGCGTTCGTCACGGTAACTCACGGTTGGCCCATCTACGCAGGCGAGCCACCGCCCCGTCCCCGATCATGATGATCACCGGCACTCTGCCCGTGAGCGGGCTCCAGCCGAGCCTATCGCAACTGGTCTACACCAGTCCTGTTCCCGGGAGGACGCGGATGAGCAACGACCGTACGGCGAGCGCGGCCGCTCCGCGCAGGTCCCGGTGGAACGGCCTGTTCCAGGGCCTGCAGAAGGTCGGCCGGAGCCTCCAGCTTCCGGTGGCGGTGCTGCCGGCCGCCGGTCTGCTGGTGAGTCTGGGCAACCTCTTCTCCGCGTACCTGCACGGGAGCTTCTGGGAGAAGGTGTCGAACGTCCTGCTGAAGGGCGGTACGGCGATCCTCGACGGGGCGTTCGGACTGCCGCTGCTGTTCTGCATCGGCGTGGCGATCGGGTTCGCGAAGAAGGCGGACGGCTCGACGGCGCTCGCGGCCGTGGTGGGCTTCCTCGTGTACTTCAACGTCCTGAAGGCGTTCCCGCGCGAGGGGACGGTCACCGCGGACGTGCCGGAGGGCGTGCCGCAGAACCCGGGCGTCCTCGGCGGCATCCTGATCGGGCTGCTGACGGCCGTGGTGTGGCAGCGGTTCCACCGGACGAAGCTCGTCGACTGGCTCGGGTTCTTCAACGGGCGGCGGCTGGTTCCGATCCAGATGGCGTTCCTGTGCGTGCTGCTGGGCGTGGTGTTCGGGCTGCTGTGGGAGCCGGTCGGGGACGCGCTGGAGTGGTTCGCGCGGCACCTGATCGGGCTGGGCGCGTGGGGCGCGGGCATCTTCGGCCTGGCGAACCGGCTGCTGATCCCGGTGGGCATGCACCAGTTCCTCAACACGTTCTTCTGGTTCCAGGCGGGTGAGTACACCAAGCCGGACGGGACCGTGGTGCGGGGCGACCTGACGCGGTTCTTCGCGGAGGACCCGACGGCGGGGCAGTTCATGTCGGGCTTCTTCCCGATCATGATGTTCGGTCTGCCCGCCGCCGCGCTGGCCATCGCGCACACGGCGCGGCCGGAGCGGCGGCCCGAGGTGGCGGGCCTGATGGTGTCCGTGGCGCTGACCTCGTTCGTGACGGGGGTGACCGAGCCGCTGGAGTTCTCGTTCATGTTCGCCGCGCCGCTGCTGTACGGGCTGCACGCACTGCTCACCGGCGCCTCCATGGCGATCACCTGGGGGCTGGGGGTGCACACGGGCTTCAGCTTCTCGGCGGGCCTGATCGACTACGTCGTCAACTGGCACCTGGGCACCAAACCGTGGCTGATCATCCCGATCGGGCTCGGCTTCGCGGTGGTGTACTACGTCGTCTTCCGCTTCGCGATCACGGTCTTCAAGCTCCCGACCCCGGGGCGGGAGCCCGAGGAGGTGGAGGAGGAGATGGCGCGGCAGACCACCAAGCCGTAGCCGTAGCCGTAGCCGTAGGGGACGCGCCCCTGCGTGGGCCGGTGCGGGTCGGCGCCGGACGGCGTCGAGGAGGACGGCGCCTTTCGGCCGGCCACGCGCCCCCGCGTGCGGGCCGGCACGACCGGCCGGGGCGGCCGGTACGGCGGAGTGGCCGATACGACCGGCCGGGGCGGCCGGTACGACCGGAGTGGCCCGGGTGATCGGTACGACCGGAGTGGACGGTACGGCGGAGTGGTCGGTACGGCGGGTGCGGCCCGGGTGGCCGGTACGGCCGTCCGGGGTCGCGTCCGCTTCCCGGTGCCGGGCGGTCGGGTCGTCCACCTGGTCGTCCGGCGGGCGCTGAGCATTCGTACTCATGTCCCGCCGCCCGCGCGCGGGCAGGCCGGCCGCCATGCACGGGGCGGACACGACGGAGGGCGACGCCGGCCGGTAGACGACCCCGGTCACCAAGCAGCCCCGGCCCCACGGGCGGCCCCGGGCCCACGGGTGTGCAGCAGGGCGATGTGGTCCGGGTGAGCCCGGACCCATGGACGGGCCCGGTCGCGCCAAGCGCCCCGGTCGCACCGAGCGGCCCCGGTGGCACGGGCGGCCTCGGCGGCACGGGCACCCCCGGTCGCGCCAGGCGTTCCCCGCCCCACGGGCGACCCCGGCCGCGCGGGCAGTTCCGGGTCGCACCGGGTCGGGAGGGGCGGGTCGGGAGGGGCGGCCTCTCGGAGTGCGGCTCGGGGGGCGGCTCGGGGCGGCCTCTCCAGCCGGGTCCGTGTTCGGCGCGGCGGTGGCCGGTTTCCTCCCGCAGGGGCCCGACCGTCCGGGTTTCCGCTGGTCGGCACGTGAAGCCCTGTTGTGACGTATTCGCAGGTTCCTTATCTATCCCCGACCGTGCTACAACAGGTCTACACCAGTAATGGTGTAGACCACGCGGCCTTTCCCCGTGCCGCGTCCCCCCGAGACGCCGCCGTCCCCTTCTTCCTGAGCGGCGCCTTGCCCACTGGAGGAAGTTGATGAGTACGGCCACCGCCACGGCGGCGCCCGCAAAGAAGCGGGGCTCCGGCCTGTTCCAGGGCCTGCAGAAGGTCGGTCGCAGCCTGCAGCTGCCGATCGCCGTGCTGCCCGCGGCGGGCATCCTGCTGCGCCTGGGACAGGACGACGCCTTCGGCAAGGACGGCCTGGGCTGGAACAAGGTCGCGTCGGTGTTCGCCACTGCCGGCGACGCCGTCTTCGCCAACCTGCCGCTGCTGTTCTGCGTCGGCATCGCCATCGGTTTCGCCAAGAAGGCCGACGGCTCGACCGCCCTCGCCGCCCTCGTCGGCTTCCTGGTCTACAAGAACGTCCTCACCGCGTTCCCCATCACCGAGGCGAAGGTCCAGGACGGCGCCGACATCGCCGCCACGTACAACGACCCCAAGGTCCTCGGCGGCATCGTGATGGGCCTGATAGCCGCCGTCACCTGGCAGCGCTTCCACCGCACCAAGCTGCCCGACTGGCTCGGCTTCTTCAACGGCCGCCGTCTCGTCCCGATCCTGATGGCCTTCATCGGCACCGCCGTCGGCGTCTTCTTCGGCCTCGTGTGGGAGCCCATCGGTGAGGTCATCACCGCCTTCGGCGAGTGGATGACCGGCCTGGGTGCCGCCGGCGCCGGTGTCTTCGGCGCGATCAACCGCGGTCTGCTGCCGGTCGGCATGCACCAGTTCGTGAACACCGTCGCCTGGCAGGAGATCGGTTCCTTCACGGACCCCTCGGGCGCCGTCTGGCACGGTGACCTGCCGCGCTTCTTCCACGGCGACCCGACCGCCGGCCAGTTCATGACCGGCTTCTTCCCGATCATGATGTTCGCCCTGCCGGCCGCCGCCCTGGCGATCACCCACTGCGCCCGCCCCGAGCGCCGCAAGGTCGTCGGCGGCATGATGATGTCGCTCGCGCTGACCTCGTTCGTCACCGGCATCACCGAGCCGATCGAGTTCGCGTTCATGTTCATCGCCCCGGTGCTGTACGCGATCCACGCGGTGCTGACCGCCATCTCGATGGCCCTGACCTGGGCGCTGGGCGTGCACCACGGCTTCAGCTTCTCCGCGGGCGCCATCGACTACTTCCTGAACTGGGGCCTGGCCACCAAGCCGTGGATGATCATCCCGATCGGCCTGGTGTTCGCCGCGGTCTACTACGTGGTCTTCCGCTTCGCGATCACCAAGTTCGACCTGCCGACCCCGGGCCGCGAGCCCGAGGAGGAGGTCGAGGACCTCACCAAGGCGTGAGCCCCTCCGTCCGGCACCGGCCGGACGCCGTACGACACGGGGAAGGCCCCGGGACCGCTCAGGTCCCGGGGCCTTCCCCGTGGGTTCCGGGGCCTTCCCCGTGCGCGGCCTTCCCGCCGCGCGCGTCCCGCGCCGCCGGGCTACAGCTCGTACACCGCTCCCGACCGGGCCAGCTCCGCCGGGCCGTCGTAGACCTCCCGCGCGTCGGCCAGGTTGCGCTCGCCGTCCGTCCACGGCGGGATGTGCGTCAGGACGAGCCGCTTCGCGCGGGCCCTGGCCGCGTGGACACCCGCCTCACGGCCGTTCAGGTGCAGCTCGGGGACGTCCTCCTTGCCGTGGGTGAAGGACGCCTCGCACAGGAACAGGTCCGTGTCGGCCGCCAGCTCGTCGAGCGCGTCGCACACGCCCGTGTCGCCGGAGTACGTGACGGCCCTGCCGGCGTGCTCGATCCGGATGCCGAACGCCTCCACCGGGTGGCACACCCGCTCCACCCGCACCCGGAACGGGCCCAGTTCGAACGAGCCGGGCTTCAGCGTGCGGAAGTCGAAGACCTCGCTCATGGCCGTGGCGGACGGCAGGTCCGCGTACGCCGTGGCGAGCCGCTGCTCGGCGCCGTCGGGCGCGTACACCGGGAGGGCGTCGCACGTGCCGTCGTGCCGGTAGAACCGCGCCACGAAGTACGCGCACATGTCGATGCAGTGGTCGGCGTGGAGGTGGGAGAGGAAGATCGCGTCGAGGTCGTAGAGACCGCAGTGGCGCTGCAGCTCGCCCAGGGCGCCGTTGCCCATGTCGAGGAGCAGCCGGAAGCCGTCGGCCTCTACGAGGTAGCTCGAACAGGCCGAATCCGCGGACGGGAACGACCCGGAACAGCCGACGACGGTGAGCTTCATGGAGCGTGAACCTCCGTGGACGGGAGCGGGGAAGCGCTGGCGGGGGGAGGTCGTGCGGTGCGACGAGCGTACGGCCCGGGGCGGCGGGGCGCGCCTTCGCAGCGGCCCGTTGTGGGGGAACTCACCCGTGCTGTCACCGGTTCGGATGGACCCGGTGGGGGTGGCGGCGCGGCGCCGCGGCGCGGGTGGGCGGGCGGCCGGGCGGGGGGCGGCGCGGGCCGGTAACGTCCGGGGGTATGGACACGTCCTGGTGGCCGGCGCTCGTCGCCGTCGTGGTGGTCGCGCTCGTCGCTGCGGTGGCCGACGGGCGGGGGCGCGGCGGGCGCCGTCCCGGTGGCCGGGGGCCTGCCGGGCGGGGGCCCGGCGGGCGGACGCGGCCTCCCGGCCGGCCGCCGGTGCGGCGGCCCGCCGGGCCGCGGGCCGCGCCCGCGCGGCGGCCGGAACCGGGCGACATCTGGTGGGCCGGCGTGCCGTTCGAGGACGGGCCGGGGTCGAAGGACCGGCCGTGCCTGGTGCTGGCGGTACGGGGCGACTCGGCGCTCGTCGCGAAGATCACCAGCAAGTACCGGGAGGAGCGGGCCGGGGTGATCGCGCTGCCACCGGGGTCCGTGGGCGACGCGCGGGGGCGGGCGAGCTTCCTGGAGACCGGGGAGCTGCGGGAGGTGGCGCTGTGGGAGTTCAGGCGGCGGGTGGGCGCGGTCGACCCGCTGGTCTGGGACCGGGTGCGGCACCTGGCGACCGAATGACCGCCCGGGGGCGAGTGGCCAGTGACCCAGCGATTCTCCGGAGGCCGAGTAGCCAGTGGCCGAGCGACCACCCCGGAGGGGGGCGAGCGACCACCCAAGGGGCGAGTTACTACCCGGAGGCCGGGCGCCCGTCCGGTGGGCGAGTGGCCACCCGAGGGGCGGATGCCCGCCCAGTGGACGAGTAGCCGGTGACCGAGCGACCGCCCAAAGGGCGAGCGATCGCCGGGTGGTCGACCACCCGAAGACCAAGCGCCCCGCCCGGCGGACGAGCAGCCGATGACCGAGCGACCACCCAGAGGGCGAGCGACCGCCCGATGGTCGAGTGACCGCCCGGTGGTCAAGCGCCTGGAGGACGGGTGCCCCCTCCGGGCGACCGCCCGGGGGCCGGGTGCCCGGAAGGGCGCCCGGCCGGGTCGGCGGTCAGGCCCAGAGCTGGCCCTGGAGGGTCTCGATCGCCGCTTCGGTGGTGGGCGCCGTGTAGACGCCCGTCGACAGGTACTTCCAGCCGCCGTCGGCGACGACGAAGACGATGTCCGCGGACTCGCCCGCCTTCACGGCCTTCCGGCCGACGCCGATCGCGGCGTGCAGGGCCGCTCCCGTCGACACGCCCGCGAAGATGCCCTCCTGCTGGAGGAGTTCTCGCGTACGGGTCACCGCGTCGGCCGAGCCGACCGAGAAGCGGGTCGTGAGGACGGACGCGTCGTACAGCTCGGGGACGAAGCCCTCGTCGAGGTTGCGCAACCCGTACACCAGGTCGTCGTAGCGCGGCTCCGCGGCGACGATCCTCACGTCGGGCTTGTGCTCGCGCAGGTAGCGGCCGACGCCCATGAGGGTGCCGGTCGTGCCGAGTCCGGCGACGAAGTGGGTGATCGACGGGAGGTCGGCGAGGATCTCCGGGCCGGTCGTCTCGTAGTGCGCGGCGGCGTTGTCCGGGTTGCCGTACTGGTAGAGCATCACCCAGTCCGGGTTCTGCTCGGACAGTTCCTTGGCGACGCGCACCGCGGTGTTGGAGCCGCCCGCCGCGGGCGACGAGACGATCTCGGCGCCCCACATGGCGAGCAGGTCGCGCCGCTCCTGGGAGGTGTTCTCGGGCATCACGCAGACGATGCGGTAGCCCTTGAGGCGGGCCGCCATCGCGAGCGAGATGCCCGTGTTGCCGCTGGTGGGCTCCAGGATGGTGCAGCCCGGCGCGAGACGGCCGCTCTTCTCCGCCTGCTCGATCATGTGCAGGGCGGGGCGGTCCTTGACGGACCCGGTGGGGTTGCGGTCCTCCAGCTTGGCCCAGATGCGCACGTCCTCCGAGGGGGACAGCCGCGGCAGCCGGACGAGCGGGGTGTTCCCGACCGCGGCGAGGGGGTTGTCGTAGCGCATCAGCGCATTCCGCCGGCGACCGCGGGGAGGATCGTGACGTTGTCGCCGTCCGACAGCTTGGTGGAGATGCCGTCGAGGAAGCGCACGTCCTCGTCGTTCAGGTACACGTTGACGAAGCGCCTGAGCTCGCCGCCGTCCACGATGCGGTCCTGGATGCCCGCGTGGCGGGTCTCGAGGTCGGCGAACAGCTCGGCGAGGGTCGCCCCGCTGCCCTCGACGGCCTTGGCGCCGTCGGTGTAGGTGCGGAGGATGGTCGGGATGCGGACCTCGATGGCCATGATGTGGACTCCTGTGAAGGCTGAAGGCTGAGGGCTTGAAGGCTGCTGGAGACTGACGCTGAGGCTGCGGAGACGGGGCAGGACGTACCGGGCGCCCGGGACGGGGCGGGACGGTCGCGGGACGCGGCGCGCGCGGAGGCGGGTCGTGTGCGGGAGCCGCCGCTTCAGGCGGCGGCGCCGCGGGGACACATGGCGCTGGCGAGGCGGCACAGGTCGACGTGCAGCCGCGCGACGAGCAGGACGGGGCCCGGCGTCTGTTCGCTCACGTCGATGGAAACCATGCGGTCATCGTATCGATTCCCGGTCGCCCGACCAGAGTGTGATCTCGCATGACGGACGGGATCCGCTCAGCATGCGGATCCCGTCCCGGTGAGCCGCAGGTCGGCGCGGTTCTGTGCGCTTCAGTAGGCCTCGACGACCTGGACCTCTTCCTCGGTGATCTCGCCGTCCAGGATGCGGAAGGACCGGAACTGGAAGGGCCCGGCGCCGTCGGTGTCGGCCGTGGAGACCAGGACGTAGTGCGCCTGGGGCTCGTTGGCGTACGAGACGTCGGTGCGGGACGGGTACGCCTCGGTGGCCGTGTGCGAGTGGTAGATGACGACCGGCTCCTCGTCGCGGTCGTCCATCTCGCGGTACAGCTTCAGCAGGTCGCCGGAGTCGAACTCGTAGAACGTGGGCGAGCGGGCGGCGTTGAGCATCGGGACGAAGCGCTCGGGGCGTCCGGAGCCGGCCGGTCCCGCGACCACGCCGCAGGCCTCGTCCGGGTGGTCGGCGCGGGCGTGCGCGACGATCTGGTCGTACAGGGCCCGTGTGATGGTCAGCATGGGCATCAGGATAAGCAGACGGGCCCGCCCGTACCGAGGGATGGTACGGACGGGCCCACATGCCGGACAACCGGCCGGAAGTCACCGCTTGAACGCGGCGTTCTCCGGGTCGCGCGCCTTCAGCACCAGGTACGAGACGCCCAGGATCAGCGCCCACAGCGGGGCGCAGTACAGGGAGACCCGCGCCTCGGGGTCGACGCCCATCATCACGATCACGCCGAAGATGAACAGCAGGGCGAACCAACTGGTGAAGGGGGCTCCGGGGGCCTTGAACGACGACTGCGGCAGCTCGCCGCGGTCCGCCTTGGCACGGTAGCGGATCTGGGAGACCAGGATCATAATCCAGGCCCACATGCCGGAGATGGTCGCGAAGGAGACGACCTTGTCGAACGCCTCGCCGGGCCACTGGTAGTTGATCCAGACGCCGACGAGCATCAGGCAGGCCGAGAAGGTGGTGCCGACCAGCGGCGTGCCGGTCTTCGTCAGCCGGGTGAACAGGCGCGGGCCCTGCCCGTTGAGGGCGAGGTCGCGCAGCATGCGGCCGGTGGAGTACATGCCGGAGTTGCAGGACGACAGGGCGGCGGTCAGCACCACGAAGTTCACGATCGCGGCGCCGACGCCCAGGCCCATCTGCTCGAAGGCGGCGACGAACGGCGAGACGCCCGGCTTGAAGTGCGTCCACGGCACGACCGACAGGATCATGACCAGCGCGCCGACGTAGAAGACGGCGATGCGCCACGGGACGGTGTTGATGGCCTTCGGCAGGGTCTTCTCGGGGTCCTTGGACTCGCCGGCGGTGACGCCGACGAGCTCGACCGCCAGGAAGGCGAACATCACGATCTGCAGGGTCGCCACCGTGCCGCCGATGCCCTGGGGGAAGAAGCCGCCGTCGGCCCACAGGTGACTGACGGACGCGGTGTCCCCGGCGTCGGAGAAGCCGATCGTGAGGATGCCGGCGCAGATCAGGATCATGCCGACGATGGCGGTGACCTTGACCATCGAGAACCAGAACTCCAGCTCGCCGAAGAGCTTCACGGAGATCAGGTTCGCGCCGTACAGCACGACGGTGAAGACGAGCGCCGAGATCCACTGCGGGATGTCCCACCAGTACGTCATGTACGTGGCGGCCGCGGTGACCTCGGTGATGCCGGTGACCACCCAGAACAGCCAGTACGTCCAGCCGGTGACGAAACCGGCGAACGGGCCGACGAACTCGCGGGCGTACTCCGAGAAGGAGCCGGACACCGGGCGGTACATGAGCAGCTCGCCCAGGGCCCGCATGATGAAGAAGATGACGAGGCCGGCGATCGCGTACGCCAGGACCAGGCTCGGGCCGGCCTTGGAGATGGCCTTGCCCGCGCCGAGGAACAGGCCGGTGCCGATGGCACCGCCGATGGCGATCATCTGGATCTGCCGGGCGCCGAGGCCCCGCTGGTAGCCCTCGCCGACGGCCCTGTCGCCGCTGTGGTCGTTCTCGACCTTCAGAGAGGTCATGGTTTTCGGTGCGCCTTTCTCCACGCTGATCCCCCCGGACATGGCTGGAGTGCCGCCGGCGGTCGGCCGGCCGTGGCGCCCCCGGGAGCATGGGTGGCGCTCCCGGCGGTCGTGCAGATGTATCACAGTCGTACACATAGGGGACGAAGCGTCCTGTGACCTGCATCACCCGGAAAGCACAACAAATCAGCCATCGCTTGGCAAAAAGCGCACCTTATTCTTAGCGGATCGTTATACGGAATTGAGCGTCCGCTGAGCGAACGCGCCCCCCGCACCGGGGTCCGGTGCGGGGGGCGCGTCGGTCGTGCGGGCGGGCGGTCACCCGCCGAGGGGAGCGGTCAGGGGGATTCGACCGGCTCCTTCTCTCGCTGCTCCGGCTCGGCGCCGGCGTCGCGGCGGCGGACGAACTCCAGGAAGGAGTTCAGCTCGCGCTTGACGACGGGGGCGAGGAGGTACAGGCCGATGATGTTGATGACGGCGACCGTGAACAGCACCACGTCGGCCAGGTCGATCAGGGTCTGCAGCGTCAGCAGCGCACCGGAGACGGTGAACAGCGTGTAGACGATCTTGCAGAGGATCTCGCTGGTCCGGCTGCGGCCGAAGAGGTACGTCCACGCCTTGAGGCTGTAGTAGCCCCAGGTGAGCACGGTGGAGAGGGCGAACAGCATCACCGCGACGGTGAGGATGTACGGGAACCAGGGCATGGCGGTCGCGAAGGCGTCGGAGGTGATCGTGACGCCGCCGATGGACTCGCCCTGGCGGGCCTCGTTCCAACTGGCCGGGTTGGCGATGACGATGGTCAGCGCGGTCATGGTGCAGATGACGACCGTGTCGATGAACGGCTCCAGCAGGGCGACCAGGCCCTCGCTGGCGGGGTAGTTGGTCTTCACCGCGGAGTGGGCGATCGGGGCGGAGCCCATGCCGGCCTCGTTGGAGAACGCGGCCCGCTTGAAACCGATGATCAGCGCGCCGAGGACGCCACCGGCGACCCCCTCGGGGTCGAAGGCGCCGTCGATGATCTGCGAGACGGCGGCCGGCACGTGCGTGATGTTGGTCAGGATGACGACGAGGCAGGCGGCGATGTAGATGCCGGCCATGGCCGGGACGAGCCTGCTGGTGACGTTGGCGATGGAGCGGATGCCACCGATCAGCACGATGCCGACGAGCGCGGCGACGAGGGCGCCGAAGAACAGCGCGCCGGCGGAGGAGCCCATCAGGCCGTCCTCGCCGCCGGTGACGGAGACGAGCTGGGCGTAGGACTGGTTGACCTGGAAGAGGTTGCCGCCGAAGAAGCTGAAGAAGAGGACCATGGCGGAGGCCAGGACCGCGAGGACCTTGCCGAGCCTCTTGCCGCCGGCGCCGAAGCGGTCGGCCAGGCCCTTGGGCAGGTAGTGCATCGGGCCGCCGGAGACGGTGCCGTCGGCGTGCACCTCGCGGTACTTCACGCCGAGGGTGACCTCGACGAACTTGGTGGCCATGCCCAGCAGGCCGCACAGGATCATCCAGAAGGTGGCGCCGGGCCCGCCGATGGAGACGGCGACGGCCACACCGGCGATGTTGCCCAGTCCCACCGTGCCGGAGACGGCGGCGGTCAGCGCCTGGAAGTGGTTGACCTCACCGGCCGACCCCTCCTCGTCGTACTTGCCGCGCACCACGTCGATGGCCAGCTTGAACTTGCGTAACTGGACGAGCCCGAACCAGACGGTGAAGACCAGGCCGGCCACGACGAGCCAGGCGACGATGAGCGGAAGCTCAGTCCCCGCGACGGGGAGGGTGTAGAAGACGATTTCGCCCAGCCGGGTGGCTATGGGCTCGAAGAAGCCGCTGACGGCTTCGTCGATCGATGTGGTGATGGAGTCCAGGGACATCTGACTACCTCAAGGCGCAGGAGGGTCTGCTGGGCGGCATGGCACAGCAGCAGAGGTGCACGGGTTCGAGCGAACGCCGTTGTACCGGTCCGGCGGCGTGCACCCCGTCGGCCGCGGACTCGGACGACGTGGGTCACACATGTCGTACGTGAGTGGCTGGATCGGTCCACAACCCCCGCGGGCGACGGTGTGGATCACCGCAGGGGTGGCGAAGTTCTACCACGTGCTTAACCGTCTGTTGCGTGAGCTGGCTCACACACTGGCGGTCCGAACCGGCCAGGGGAAGAGAAGCGCAGGACCGTTGACGCGATCGTTACGTGGAATCCGATGTTCGAACACCGGACGGCCGCCTCGGCCGAAAAACAGCAGGGGGAGACGGCTCCGGCCTGCGGTCGTCACCGCGCGTCAGCGCGGCCCGGGGCCGGATCACCACCGTGCCGGTGCCTACGACATCAGCGTCTCGACGAGCGTCTCCTGGAGGGCGCCCAGCCACAGGTAGGCCATCACCATCGGCTTGCGCGGATCGGAGTCCGGGAGCCGGTACAGGTCCTCGTTCTCGTCCTCATCGGCGACCTCCAGCCGCGTCCCGATGGTGAGGCGGAGGTCGTTGAGCGCGCCGAGCCAGCGGCGGCACTCCTCGGGCGAGAGCTCCAGACGGCCGCCGCCGGACCCGTCGCCGGCGGAGACCAGCGCGTCGAGGCTGCGGACGACGGCGAGGGCGTCCTCGCGCTTGCGGGTGCGCAGGTCGTTCTCGGTGAACCGGCGGAACTCGGAGGACGCGGCGCGCAGCTGCTCGTCGCCGTCCCCGTACGCGTCGGGGAAGAGGCGGGCCAGTGCCGGGTCGGACGGCTTCTCGCTGGGGCCCTCCTGGAAGAGCGCGGCGAGCGGGTCCTCGCCCTGGGCGGGCTCGTCGCCGGGGCCGATCAGCTCCAGCATCTGGACGGCGAGCGAGCGCAGGATGGAGACCTCGACCGCGTCCAGCGGCACGGTCGCGCCGCCGCCGGGCAGCGCCTCGAAGTGACCGCTCATCAGCCGCGGTCCTGGGAGAGGGTGGCCCACAGCCCGTACCCGTGCATCGCCTGCACGTCGCGCTCCATCTCCTCGCGGGTGCCGCTGGAGACCACGGCCCGGCCCTTGTGGTGCACGTCGAGCATCAGCTTGTGCGCCTTGTCCTTGGAGTAACCGAAGTACGTCTGGAAGACGTACGTCACATAGCTCATGAGGTTGACCGGGTCGTTGTGGACGATCGTCACCCACGGCACGTCGGGTTCGACGACGGCCTGCCCCTCTTCCGCCGGGGCCGTGCGTTCGATCTCTACGGGAGCAACACTCACTCACCCAATGCTGCCACTGCCCGTGTGCCACCGCACAAACGGACCCGCGGACTCCGTGCCGGCGCCCGTCCGACCGCCCCCACCGGGGCCCCGAAATGCCCCGGACGAGAAATCGTCACTCTGACGAGTATTCGGGGTACGATCCTGGCATGAACGCTGCGGACCTAGGACTTCCGGTGGCTGTGCCGTCCACCGCGCTCTTCACCGACCAGTACGAGCTGACCATGCTCCAGGCAGCCCTGCGGGGCGGCACCGCCGACCGGCGCTCGGTCTTCGAGGTCTTCACCCGGCGCCTCCCCGAGGGCCGCCGGTACGGCGTCGTGGCCGGCACCGGCCGCGTCCTGGACGCCGTGGAGAACTTCCGCTTCGACGACGCCATGCTGGCCTTCCTGCGCGAGCGGGGCATCGTCGACGAGCCGACGCTCGCCTGGCTGGCGGCGTACCGCTTCGGCGGGGACATCTGGGGCTACCCCGAGGGCGAGGTGTACTTCCCCGGCTCGCCGATCCTCCGCGTCGAGGGCTCCTTCGCCGAGTGCGTGCTGCTGGAGACCGTGATCCTCTCCATCCTCAACCACGACTCCGCCATCGCCGCCGCCGCGTCCCGGATGTCGGCGGCGGCCGGCGGGCGCGGACTGATCGAGATGGGCGCCCGGCGCACCCACGAGCTGGCCGCGGTCGCCGCGTCGCGCGCCGCGTACGTGGGCGGCTTCGACTCCACCTCCGACCTGGCCGCCGGGTTCCGGTACGGCATCCCGACCGTCGGCACGTCCGCGCACGCCTTCACGCTGCTGCACGACACCGAGCGCGACGCGTTCCGGGTGCAGGTGGAGGCGCTGGGGCGGGGCACGACGCTGCTGGTCGACACGTACGACGTCGGCGAGGCCGTGCGGACCGCCGTGGAGGTGGCCGGGCCGGGGCTCGGCGCCGTGCGCATCGACTCCGGGGACCTGCTGCTGGTGGCGCACCGGGTGCGGCAGCAGTTGGACGAGCTGGGCGCCCGCGACACGCGGATCGTCGTCACGTCGGACCTCGACGAGTACGCCATCGCCTCGCTGGCCGCCGCGCCCGTGGACGCGTACGGCGTCGGCACGCAGCTCGTGACGGGCAGCGGGCACCCGACGGGCTCGATGGTCTACAAGCTGGTCGCCCGCGCCGACTCGGCGGACCCCACCGCCCCGCTGCGGCCCGTCGCGAAGCGGTCCCTGGGCGGCAAGATGTCGGTGGGCGGCCGCAAGTGGGCGGCCCGGCGGCTGGACGCCGAGGGCGTCGCCGAGGCGGAGGTGGTCGGCACCGGCGCCGTACCGGAGGAGCTGGCCGGGCGGCTGCTGCAGCGGCAGCTGGTCAAGGCCGGGGAGGTCGTCGCCCGGGAGCCGCTGGAGGCGGCGCGGGAACGGCACATCGCCGCCCGTGCGGGGCTGCCCCTGTCGGCCGTCCAGCTCTCGCGCGGCGAGCCCGTGCTCCCCACCGAGTACGTGACGCCGTAGCCCCTCCTCCGGGGACGCAGCCCGGCTCCGGAGGCGCGGCCCGGCTCCGGGGCGCCGGGGTCCGGCTCCGGGGACGCGGTCCGGCTCCGGGGTGCCGGGGTCCGCGCCGCCGGGGTCCGCTCCGCCGGGCGCGGGCGTGTTCCGTGCCCGGCGGTGAGCGGCCCCGCCCCCTCCCGCCGGGAGGAGGAAGTCTCTACGCTCGAAAACATCCCCTCCCACCACCACCGACCACCGACCACCCCCCACCGTGAGGACAACCGCCATGCACCGCGCATTGATCGTCGTCGACGTTCAGAACGACTTCTGCGAGGGCGGCAGCCTCGCGGTGGCGGGGGGCGCGGACGTCGCCGCCGCCATCACGGACCTGGTCGGCGAGACCGCGGGGGTCGGCTACCGGCACGTCGTCGCGACGCGCGACCACCACGTCGACCCGGGTGACCACTTCGCCGAGCGCCCCGACTTCGTCCGCTCCTGGCCGCCGCACTGCGTGGCGGGCACCGAGGGCGTCGGGTTCCACCCGAACTTCGCGCCCGCCGTCGCCTCCGGCGCCGTCGAGGCCGTGTTCGACAAGGGCGCCTACACGGCCGCGTACAGCGGCTTCGAGGGGTCCGACGAGAACGGCGTCCTCCTCGCGGACTGGCTGCGGGCCCGCGACGTGACGGAGGTCGACGTCGTGGGCATCGCGACCGACCACTGCGTGCGGGCCACCGCCCTCGACGCGGTCGCGGAGGGCTTTCGCACGCACGTGCTGCTCGACCTCACGGCGGGCGTCTCCGAGGAGACCACCGACAAGGCCCTGGAGGAGCTCCGCGCGGCCGGGGTGGAGCTGACCGGCAAGCCGGTCGTCTGAGCGGTGAGCCGGTCGCCTGACCGGCCCGCGCGGGCTGTGGGGTCACAGGGGCCCGTGGGACTTCCGGCGGGAGCCGTGGGCTTCCGGGGCCTGTGGGACTTCTGGCGGGCGCCGTGGCCTACAGGGGCCGTAGGGCTTCCGGCGGGGCTCGTGTGGGGCCACAGGGGCCCGTGGGGCTTCTGGTGGGGCTCGTGTGGCCTCAGAGGCCCGCGTGGCTCAGCAGTGCCCGTATCGGGCGCCACAGCTCCTGCTCGCGGCTCGGCGTCGTCCGCCACAGCAGCCCGTCCGGGTGGTGCAGCACGGCCGTGATCTCGTCGGGCGACGGCGGGTGGGTGTTGCCCCGCAGGTAGACGCGCAGGCCGAGGTTGCGCAGCCGGGTCAGCGCGCGGGGCCGGTTCACCGCGTGGACCAGGATGCGGACCTCGCCCTCGCCGCCCGGGTTGGGCAGGCCCAGTGCGACGACCATGCTGCCGCCTGGCAACTTGCAGAAACCACCACCGGGCATGTCGAAAGTTCCCCCGTCGAAAGGTATGTCAATAGGAACGCGGTCAGCTGCACCTAAACACGATCGGCCGCCACCCGCTAGAGGGCGACGGCCGATCATGCTGTGACCTGCGGGTTCCTAGATCACCTGGTCGACGGACCCACCTGGACGGTGATCGTCCGGCCGTTGCGCGGCTGCTGGGTGATCGCGATCCGGGTGTTGGTGTCAGTTACCTTGACGCCGGCCCGCGGGTTGCTCTCGAACCAGTAGACGCCCTTGCGGTCGTCGAAGACCGGGTTGCCGGGCAGGCCGCCGATCCGCTGCGGGACGTCCGCGTTGTGCAGCGTGACGCGGTCGGTGCGGAAGCGGCTGAACGGCGCGTCGTGGGACTGGATGCGGTTGCGCATCAGCGTGCCGTCGGCCCAGGTCAGCGGCTTGGCGTGGGCGTCGATGGGGAGGACGAGGCCCTCACCGGGGTGGACGGCCGTGTTGTTGTCCGCCTGGGAGGTGTCCCACTTCCAGATCAGCAGGCCGGTCTGGTACGGGTAGTGCTCCACCCAGCTCGCCTTGTCGCCCCCGAAACCGAAGTTGTACGGGCCGACCTCCAGGGTCGCGTCGTAGGAGACGTACTGGCGGTTCTCCGCGATGTAGTACTGCGGGTACTCGTCGGTGATCGCCTCGCCGATGCGGGAGAAGCCCTTCGACGTCCAGCCGGCGACCGCGGTCTCGGCGTCGTCCGCGAAGAGCGGGGCGCCGTCGGCCGTCACGACGATGTTGTCCGCCGCGAAGCCCTTCTGGGCCACGCCGCCGTCCGTCTGGTAGCGGAAGCGGATGTCGATCTTCTTGCCGGCGTACGCGTCGAGCGGGTACACGAGCTTCTTGAACGACTCGGAGACACCGGTCAGGGCCGTGGCGCCGCTGGCGTCCTTGGTGATCGGGGCGCCGTCCGCGGTGCCGTCGAGGGCGGTCCACTGCGCGCCGCCGTCCGTGGAGACCTCGGCGTACAGGTAGTCGTACTCGGCCTCGATGTCCCACCAGCCGTCGAGCGACAGCTGGGCCTTGGCCTTGCCCGTCAGGTCGACGGAGCGGGTGAGGGTGTTCTTGAGGTCGTCACCCATGTTGCTCCACCACTGGGTGGCGCCCTGGACCGGCTTGACGACCGGGGTGGTGACCTTCTTCTTCGGCAGTTCGACGATGAGCGCCTGCGGGTTCTTCGTGTTGTACTCCGCGACGCCCAGCGTGTGCCTGGACTTGGTGGCGGCCTTGGCCTTCTCGTAGTTCAGCCAGCCCAACTGCAGCTTGTCCCAGGCGGTCATGTCGCCCGGCATGTCGCCGATCGAGTCCTTGCCGGTGCCCAGCCAGGAGCCGGAGGACATCAGCGACCAGAAGCCCGTGGAGTTCTCGGCGCCCGCGCGGCCGGAGGTGTCGTACAGGTCCGGCAGGCCGAGGTCGTGGCCGTACTCGTGGGCGAAGACGCCGAGGCCGCCGTTCTCCGGCTGCATCGTGTAGTCGCCGACCCAGATGCCGGTGTTGCCGATCTGCGCGCCGCCGGCCTTGTTGTTCGCCGGGCCGGTCTTGCCGGCGTCGGTGCCGTACGCGTACCAGCGGTGCGCCCACAGGGCGTTGGTGCCCTCCGCGCCGCCGCCGGCCGACTCGTCCTCGCCCGCGTGGACGATCTGGAAGTGGTCGATGTAGCCGTCGGCCTCGTTGAAGTTGCCGTCGCCGTCGAAGTCGTAGCGGTCCCACTGGTCGTACTCGGCCAGCATCGCCTTGATCTCGGCGTCGGACTTGCCCTTGGCCTTCTGGTCGGCGGACCACGCGGTCACGCCGTCGCGGACGGCGTCCCAGACGTTGGAGCAGTTGGTCTGGCCGCAGTAGTTGGAGCCGTAACGGGCCTCGTTGTACTCGACCTTGACCCAGTCCGAGACGGTGCCGTCGACCGAGTAGCGGCCGGACGAGGTGCGCTCGTAGTAGGTCTTCAGCGAGTGCTTCTGGTTGCCCCGCTCGTCCTTGCCGGTGCCGAAGTACAGGTCCTGGAAGTGCTCCCGGTCGTAGTCGGCCTGCCAGGCGGTGGAGTTGTCCTTCGACCGGTCCGGCTTCGCTATCTGGTTGTGCAGCGGGCCGGGCGTGCCGCCGTACTTGGGCTTCAGCTCGTCGGTGTCGTCGTCCTTGCGGTCGACGAGCGTCTCGTTGTCGACCTTGTCGCCGAACTCGACGAGGATGGTGAAGATCTTGTCGGTCTTCTCCCGGCCGAGCTCGACGTACTTCTTGTCGTCGAGCTTGACGACCTGGGAGGCGCCGCGGCGCTCCACCTTGGACTCGCCGGCGAGGACCTGCTCCAGCGCCGCCTCGCGCTGCTTCTGCTGCTGCTCGGTGAAGGGGCCTTCGAGGTCGTGGTCGACCCCTGCGGCCTTGTCGTGGGCGTGGGCGTGGCCGTGGTCCCCGCCCGGCGCCGGGTCGTGGCGCTCGATGCCCGTCTCCGGGCGGTTGTCGGCGTGGGCCGTGGTGAGGGCTCCGGCGGTGGCGGCGGTCGCGGCCAGGGCCACGAACACCGCGGACGTGCGGAACGCCCGTCGTCTGCTGGTCACTTGTTTGTTTCCTCCCCTGCGAACCGCCAACGCGGATGGGAGGTCACGTGATTATCCGCGTGCGGTGTCGCGCCACAAGTGACGACATTCGACCGGACTTACGCGAGAAAAGACAGTCTTGACTTGCACAGGCCAAGTGCCCTATGTGGACACTCCGATCCGTATACCGGACAGGGGAAACGATCCCCTCGCGGCGCGCGTGATCCCGTGCGCCCTTGACGCATCGGCACGGTGCGTGAGAGATCGTTCACGCCCGGTTCTCAGCAAGTGTTCGGCGTCGTAGGGTCGTCGGTCAGTGCGACCGCGCCGCGAGAGACCCCCACCCCACCACGAGGACGGAACCCGTCATGCCGCGTCCGACCGCCGCACAGCCCGCCCCCGGCCCGGCCGCCGCCCACCCGGCCACCGTCCGCCCGGCCACCGTCCGCCCGGTTGTCACCCCGCCCCCACCGTCGGGCACGGGCGCCGACGCCAAAGCCGCCCCGGCCCACCCGGCCCGTCCGGTCCTCCCGGCGCCGGGCACGGGTGCGGCACCCGCCGCGCCGCCGCGCGCCCACCGGGGCGGGGGCGCCCGGGCCGCGGGGGCCCCGGCGCCCGCCGCCGCCCCGGACCAGCGGCCGTCACCGCGCCGCTGACACCACGACGGTTCTCGCCGCCTTGTCGTGGAGACCTTGCTTGTACGGCTTGTCCACCAGGATCAACACGAGCAGCAGCAGCGGCCACAGGCAGGCGCAGCAGATCAGCGCGGGCAGCCACAGCACGAGCGCCCGCATCAGCGCGGCGCTCGTCGGCGGGACGCTGCCGTCGTTGAGCATCGCGACCCGGATTCCGGTCATCCGCTTGCCGAGGGTCTGACCGTTCCACTTCGCCGTCATGAGGGTGTCGTAGGCGACGTACGCCAGCATCGACAGGAGCTGGAACGTCCACTGACCGCCGCCGCTGCCCGACGCCCACACGTCGCCGAGGTTCGCGGACTCGTCGCTCACCCGGGAGTAGACGCCGAAGGGGATGCCGATGAGCGCCAGCGGCACGGCGATGACGAGCCAGTCGACGATGCGCGCGAGGACCCGCTTGGCGGTGTCGGCGAGCGGCGGCATCCCGCCGAGCGGGTCGGTGCCGCCGTAGCCGTAGGGGCCACCGCCGTAGGGGCCACCCCCGTAAGGGTCTCCGCCGTACGGGCCTCCGCCGTAGGGGCCGCCCCCGCCGGGGGGTTCACCGCCGTACGGGCCGCCCGGGTACGGGCCCGCGCCACCGGGCGGCGGAGGCGGCGGGGCGCCGCCGCCCTCCGAGGAACCCGGGGACCCGGGGGACCCCGGCGCCCCCGGGGGCTCCTGCGGGCGTTTGCGGAACGGATCGTCCTCGGGGGGCGGGCCGGGCGCCGGCGGTTCGTTGCTCATGGGGGCAGTGCATCCCGCGCCGCCGACGCCCGCATCCGGTCATGTGCCGTTCGGGGGACGGGGTCAGCGCCCCGCCACGAACGTGCCGGCCGCCTTGTCGTGCCAGCACTGCCGCCACGGCCGGTCGAACAGGCACCACACCACGTTGAGCACGCCGATCCCGACCAGTCCGAGCACCCCGTACACCAGCCAGCGGCGCAGCGCCGCCCCGAACGACGGCGGTTCGTGCGACTCGATGCCCCGCACCTCGGTCCCGCACAGCTTCTTGCCGAGCGTCCGCCCCCACTTGGCGGTCGGCAGCGCCTCGTACACCACGCCGAGCACCAGCAGGATGCCGAGCGCGATCCCGAACTGGACGGAGGTGGTGCCGTCCACCAGCCACACCGTGACCGTCTCGCCGGACCGTTCCGCCTGCTCGATCTTGCCGAGGATGTGGTCGACGGCGTTCAGCACGAACGGCGCGCCCGCCGCCCCGGCGAGCGCGCCGAGCACGATCGTGTCGACGAGCCGGGCGGCGAACCTCCTGCCGAGCCCGGCCGGGCGCGCGGCGGCCCGCTCCTGGGCGGCGCGCAGGAACGGGTCGCTGACCGGCGGCTTCCACGGGACCACGGGCTGGTCGGCGTCCGCACCCAGAAGGGTGGGACCGGGCTGCGCCTGCGGCGGTACGGGGCCGGGCTGCGGCTGGGCCAGTTGGTGGACCTGCTGCGCCCAGGAGGCGGCGGCGCCGGGACCGGCGGTGACCGGGGCGGCGGGCGGGGCGGGGGCCGCGGGCGCCGGGGCGGGGACGTGCGCCTGTGGCGGGACCTGGTGCGCGGGGGACGGCTGCGGCCGGCCGGGCTCGTGGGGCTGCGACCGGGCGGCCGGGGCCGGGACGTGCGCCTGGTGCTGGGACTGCGGGCCCTGGGACTGGACCTGCGGACCTTGGGGCTGGGACTGCGGACCGTGAGGCTGGGACTGCGGGCCCTGGTGCTGGGACTGAGGGCTGTGGGACTGCGGGCCGTGGGCCTGCGGGCCCCGGGGCTGGACCTGTGGCCCCTGGGGCTGGGCCTGCGGGCCGTGCGGGGCCGGGACGTCCGGCGTGCGGGGCGCCGCCGGTCGGGGTGCCCGCATGGTCATCGTGCCCTCGGGACCGGTCCGCGCCTGCGGCTCGGGCTCCCCCCGCCGTACGCCGGGCAGCGCGCCGTCCGGCGGGTCGGCGGCGGCCGGCACCCGGGGGTCCGACCGGCCGACCGTGCCCCACGCGACGTCCCGCCCGCCGTCGAGACCGCGCTGGCGGGAGATGTCGGCCTGCCACGCGGACGCCGGCTCGGGCCCCGCGCCGCCTTCCGCTTCCCGTTCCGGTTCGGCGCCGGGGCCGGACTCGGACGCCATGCCGGGGTCTTCGTCCAGGAAGACGGGTCCGGTCTCCTCGACGGCCGGGACCGGCGCGGGGGCCTGGGCCGGGACCCGGGAGGGCGCGGCGGAGGCCGGCGGCACCGGCGCGGCCTCGCCCTCCCCGGGCGCGGGGCGGCTCGTACCGGGCACCCAGGCGGCACCGTTCCAGTACCGGATGTAGCCAGGAATGGAGGGGTCTGGGTAGTACCCGGCTTCGGGGCTGCCGTCGCCGGTTGCCGGGGTTGGGGCGCTCATCACCGTGGTCCCGTATCTCCTCGAGGGCCTCAATTCAGGGCACCACATCTATCAGACCGCCGGACGCCCCCGGGCCGCTCCGCGACAGAGGACCCCCATACGGTCACTAATGCGTCACGCAAAGTAACAGAAATTCGTTGGTGGAAGTCGCGTAATGACGACGCGGGAACCCGCTCCCTCCTTCCGGGCGGGTCCGCGGCGGACCCGCGCGAACCGGCGAGAGGGAGGAAGGAACCATGGAGCGGACCACGGTGGAGCGGGAGCTGGAGATGAGACTGGTGCTGTCCGCGGACCACAGCGTGCCCGTACCGGCCCGGCTGACGTACCGGACGGACGACCCGTACGCCGTCCACGTCGTCTTCCACATCGGCTCCGAGAACCCGGTGTACTGGACGTTCGCCCGCGAGCTGCTGGTGGAGGGCGTGTTCCGGCCGTGCGGCCGCGGGGACGTGCGGATCTGGCCGTCGCAGGCGGACGGGCGCGAGGTCGTGCTGATGGCGCTGTCGTCCCCGGACGGCGACGCGCTGCTGGAGGCACCGTCGCCGCAGGTGTCGGCGTGGCTGGAGCGGACGCTGCGGGCCGTGGCGCCGGGGACCGAGCCGGAGCGGCTCGGCATCGACGACGGGCTGGCCGCGCTGCTCTCGGCGGAGGCGTGAGGGACGCGGGCGTGAGGGACGGGGCGTACCGGCGGGGCGGTCCGACCCGGTGGGCGGTCAGAAGAGCTTGCCGGGGTTGAGGATGTTCAGGGGGTCGAAGGTCCGTTTGATGCCGCGCTGGAGTTCGAGCCCCACGGGGCCGAGTTCACGGGCGAGCCACTCTTTCTTGAGCACGCCGACGCCGTGCTCGCCGGTGATGGTGCCGCCCAACTCCAGGCCGAGGGCCATGATGGCGTCGAACGACGCGCGGGCGCGCCGCGACTCGTCCGGGTCGGTGTGGTCGAAGCACACGACGGGGTGGGTGTTGCCGTCGCCCGCGTGGGCGCAGACGCCGATGGTCAGGCCGTACGCGTCGGCGATGGCGGCCGTGCCGTCGAGCATCTCGGCGAGGCGGGAGCGGGGCACGCACACGTCGTCGATCATCGTGGCGGTGGAGACGGTCTCCAGGGCGGGCAGGGACATCCTGCGCGCCTGGAGGAGCAGCTCGGACTCGGCGGGGTCGTCGGCGGGGACGACCTGGGTGGCCCCGGCGGCGGTGCACAGCTCCCCCACGGCGGCCAGGTCGGCTGTGGGGTCCGGGGTGTCGAACGCGGCCAGCAGCAGCGCGGCGGTCGTGTCGGGCAGCCCCATGTGGCCGAGGCGGTTGACCGCCTGGACGGTGGTGCGGTCCATCAGTTCGAGCAACGAGGGCGTGTGGCCGCGTTCCATGATCGAGCAGACGGCGGCGCACGCGTCCGCGGTGGACGCGAACTCGGCGGCCAGGGCGAGCTGGACGGGCGGCTTCGGCCTGAGGGCGAGCACGGCGCGCACGACGACGCCGAGGCTCCCCTCGGAGCCGACGAACAGCCGGGTCAGGTCGTACCCGGCGACGCCCTTGGCGGTGCGGCGGCCGGTGGACAGCAGCCGCCCGTCGGCGAGGACGACGTCCAGGCCGAGGACGTACTCGGCCGTGACGCCGTACTTGACGCAGCACAGGCCGCCGGACGCGGTCCCGATGTTGCCGCCGATGGTGCACGTCTCCCAGCTGGACGGGTCGGGCGGGTAGTACAGGCCGTACTCGGCGACGGCCCGGGACAGCACGGCGTTGACGACGCCCGGCTCGACGACGGCGGTCCGGTCGACCGGGCTGATGTCCAGGATCCGGTCCATCTTGACCAGGGAGAGCACGATGCAGCCGTCGGTGGCGTTGGCCGCCCCCGACAGGCCGGTGCGGGCGCCCTGCGGGACGACGGGCACGCGCAGCTCGGTGGCCGTGCGCATCACGTGCTGGACCTGCTCCACGGTCCGGGGCAGCACGACGACGGCCGGGGTGCCGGCGGGGCAGAAGCCCGCCATGTCGCGGGCGTAGGAGGGGGTCACGTCCGGGTCGGTGATCAGGGCCTCGGCGGGGAGGCCGGCGCGCAGCCGGCGCAGCAGATCGTCCATGATCCCAGCGTGGCACCCGGGGCCATCGGTGTGAACCGGGCGTGTGCCGACCGTGGACGACCCGGGACGGCCCGGTGGCCGCGCGCACAGTGAGCGGCATGAGGACGGAACGGGTCCCCCGGGTGGTGCTGCTCGCCTGGGCGGGTGTGGTGGCGGCGGGGGCGCTCGCGCTGTTCGCGGCCGAAGGTCTGACGGGTCCCGGCGGCGCACGGGGCGGCGGGGCGCGGCCCGCGCCGGGTCCGGTGGCGCGGGCCGCGGCGGCGGTGGAGGCGGGGGCCTCGGCGACGGTGCCGGAGCTGGCGGCGCTGATCGGCGACCGGGAGGCGTGGCTGCGCCGGCACCCGGGCGACGACGCGTCGTGGGCGGTGCTGGGCGCGGCGTACGCGGAGCGCGGTGCGCGGACCGGTGACCCGGCGGCGTACCGGAAGGCGGAGCGGGCGCTGCGGCGCTCCCTGGACGTCCGCCCGGCCGCGCGGGGCAACACGGACGCGGCGATCGGCATGGGCGCCCTGGCGCGGGCGCGGGGCGACTTCGCGGCGGCGCGGCGCTGGGCGGAGGAGACCCTCCGGCGGCAGCCGCGGACGTGGCGGGCGGAGGCCCTGCTGGTCGACGCGTACCGGGGCCTCGGCGACGACGCGGCGGCCGGGAAGGCACTGGAGCGGCTGCGGAAGCTGCGCCCGGCGGGCCCGGCGGCACTGACCCGGGCTGCGGAGCTGTACCGGGACCGGGGCTGGCGGGAGGACGCGGCGGCCCTGGCGCACGACGCGGTGGCGCGGGCCGGGACGCCCGCCGAGCGGGCGGCGTGCCTGCGGCTGCTGGGCGACCTGGCGTGGGAGCGGGGCCGTCCGCGCGAGGCGCTCGCCCCGTACGGGGCCGCGCTGCGCCTGGCGCCCGGCGACGCGCCGTCGCTGGCGGGCCGGGCGCGGGCACTGGCGGCGCTGGGGCGCACGGACGAGGCGGTACGGGCGTACGGGGCGGCGCTGGCGGCGCGCCCGCTGCCGGAGTACGCGCTGGAGGCCGGTGACCTGTACGCCGCGCTGGGCCGGGACGCGGAGGCGCACGAGCGGTACGGGGAGGCGCTGGCGCGGGCGGCGGAGGCGGCCGGGCACGGCGTGGACCAGGCCCTCGTCCGCGCCCGGTACGAGGCGGACCACGGCGATCCGGAACGGGCGGTGGCGCGGCTGCGCGCGAAGTGGCGGCTCGGGCACCGGTCCGCCGACGTGGCGGACGCCCTGGGCTGGGCGCTGCTGAAGGCGGACAGGGCCGGGGAGGCGCTGCCGTACGCGCGGGCGGCGACCGAAAGGGGGGTGCGCAGCGCGCTGTTCGCGTACCACCGGGGCGAGGTGGAGCGGGCGCTGGGCAGGACCGGGGCGGCGCGGCGGCACCTGGAGGAGGCGCTGCGGATCCACCCGGGCTTCTCGCCGCTGTACGCGCCCGAGGCGCGGCGGGCGCTGGCGGAGCTGGGCGAGCCGTCGGGCCCCCCGCCGGAGCGGTAGGCGGGCGGTCGGGGCGCGGCCGGGGCGGCGGGCGGCCGGGGCGGTGGACGGCCGGGGAGCGGCCGAGGTGGCGGACGGCCGGAGAGCAGCCGGGGCGGCGGGCGGCCGGGACGCCGGACATGACGGGGCGGCGGGCGGCCGGGGCGCGGCCGGGCGGCCCCGCGGGTCAGGGTCCGCGGGGCCGCGTACCGGGGCGGCGTTACAGGTTGCCGCGCTTGGCCTGCTCGCGCTCGATGGCCTCGAACAGGGCCTTGAAGTTGCCCTTGCCGAAGCCCATTGAGCCGTGCCGCTCGATGAGTTCGAAGAAGACCGTCGGGCGGTCCTGGACGGGCTTGGTGAAGATCTGGAGCAGGTAGCCGTCCTCGTCGCGGTCGGCGAGGATCTTCAGCTCGCGCAGCGTCTCGATCGGGACGCGCGTGTCGCCGACCCACTCGCCGAGCGTGTCGTAGTACGAGTCGGGGGTGTCGAGGAACTGCACACCGGCCGCGCGCATGGTGCGCACGGTGCTGACGATGTCGTTCGTGGCGAGCGCGATGTGCTGGACGCCGGCGCCGCCGTAGAACTCCAGGTACTCGTCGATCTGCGACTTCTTCTTCGCGATCGCCGGCTCGTTGATCGGGAACTTCACCTTGAGGGTGCCGTCCGCGACGACCTTCGACATGAGGGCGGAGTACTCGGTGGCGATGTCGTCGCCGACGAACTCCTTCATGTTGGTGAAGCCCATGACCTTGTTGTAGAAGGCCACCCACTCGTTCATCTTGCCGAGTTCGACGTTGCCGACGCAGTGGTCGATGGCCTGGAAGGTGCGCTTGGCCGGCGGCTCGACGATCGGGGAGGCGGCGACGAAGCCGGGCAGGTACGGGCCGGTGTAGCCGGAGCGGTCGACCAGGGTGTGGCGGGTCTTGCCGTACGTGGCGATGGCGGCGAGGACGACGGTGCCGTGCTCGTCCTTGACCTCGTACGGCTCCTCGACGCCGGTGGCGCCGTGCTCGACCGCGTACGCGTACGCCTTGCGGGCGTCGGGGACCTCGATGGCGAGGTCGATGACGCCGTCGCCGTGCTCCGCGACGTGGTCGGCGAGGAAGCGGCCCCGGTCGGTGGACGGCTTGATGACGGAGGTCAGCACGAAGCGGGCGGCGCCGTTCGTCAGCACGTAACTGGCGGTCTCGCGGCTGCCGTTCTCCGGTCCGGAGTACGCGACGAGCTTCATGCCGAAGGCCGTGGAGTAGTAGTGCGCGGCCTGCTTGGCGTTGCCGACGGCGAAGACGACCGCGTCCATGCCCTTCACCGGGAAGGGGTCGGCCTGCCGGGCGGTGTCGGGGGTGTCATGCAGGGTCTCAGTCATGGCGGCAGGTTCCCTCCGTTCCACAAGCTGCGCAATACTTTGCGTTTCCTCTGGTCAATGTGTACAGCGGGGCTCCAGGATGAGGGGGCGTTCTGTACAGGATGACCACCGGGAGGCAGCCGTGGCGATCGATCATCTGGACGGCAGGCTCATCGCCCTGCTCGCGCGGGAGCCGAGGATCGGAGTGCTGGAGGCGTCGCGGCGGCTGGGGGTGGCGCGCGGCACGGTCCAGGCGCGCCTGGACCGGCTGCAGGCGCACGGCGTGATCCGGGGCTTCGGACCGGAAGTGGACCCGGCGGCGCTGGGGTACCCGGTGACGGCGTTCGCGACGCTGGAGATCAAGCAGGGGCAGGGCACGGACGTCCGGGAGCACCTGGCGGGCGTGCCGGAAGTGCTGGAGCTGCACACGACGACGGGCCACGGCGACATGCTGTGCCGCCTGGTGGCCCGCTCGAACGCGGACCTCCAGCGGGTGATCGACCGGGTGGTGGGCTTCGACGGGATCGTCCGCGCGTCGACGGCGATCGTGATGGAGAACCCGGTACCGCTGCGGATCATCCCGCTGGTCGAGCAGGCGGCAACGGACACGGACCTGCCACCGGCCCGGCGCGCCTGACCGGGCGGGGGACGGCGTGACGGTCGGGGCGTAGGGGGTTGGGGGGTGGGGGTGACGGTCGGGGCGCGGCGGGATGGGGGGACGGCAGGGCAAAGGGGACGGCGGGACGGGGGGTGACGGTCGGGCGCGACGGACCGGGGCCGAGTGGGGCGGAGTGGGGCGGGGCCGAGTGGGGCGGGCGCGACAGGCCGGAGTCGGGCAGGCCGGAGTGGGGCAGGCCGGAGTGGGGCAGGCCGGGTCGGACGGAGTGGGGCGCGACGGGCCGCGGCGGAGCAGGGCGTGGCGGGCGGGCCGGGACCGGCACGCGCCGCGCCCTGGCGGGGGGAGGCTCCCGGGGCTCCGGGTCAGCAGGAGGGGACGCGGGCGCCGTCGCCGAGGGCCTTCAGGGACGCGACGGCGTCCTTCAGCGTCCCCACCGGGATCAGCCGCAGCCCGCCCGGCCGGGTCGCCAGGGCGTCGTCGCACTCGGCCTTCGGTACGAGGAACACCGTCGCCCCGTCCCGCGCGGCGGCCTGCGTCTTGAGCGACACGCCGCCGACCGCGCCGACCGTCCCGTCGGGGGCGATCGTCCCCGTACCCGCGACGACCCGACCGCCGGTGAGGTCACCGCCCTCGCCGTCGCCGGCCAGTTTGTCGACGATGCCGAGGGAGAACAGCAGCCCGGCGCTGGGCCCGCCGACGTCGGCGAGGTGCAGCTTCACCTCGACGTCCTTCTCGCTCCTGCCGAGGTGGTTCAGCGCGGCGGCGACCGCGCTGTCCTGGGACGACCGCATCTGGCCGAGGTTGCGCTTCTCGATCTCCCGGTCCGTCTTGCCCGCCGGGTAGACCGAGTCGTGCGGCAGGACCGCCCGGTCGCGGCGGAACCAGGCGCTGACGACGTCCCCGAGGCCGATGTCGGAGCGCGGCGCGGTGGCCACGATCGTGGTCATCCGCAGTTGCCCGCTGGTCTTCCGCACGGGCGCCCCGGAGACGGTGATCACGGGCCGCCCCTTGTCCGCCCCGAGCACGTCCGCCGTCGACCCGGGCAGGGCGATCGTGAACGGCAGCGGCGCGAACGCGGCCACCGCGAGCAGTGCGAGCACGGGCAGGGCGCACAGGAGCAGGGCACGGGGGCGCGAGAGACGGGAGAGCACGAACCCAATCTATCGGCCCGCCCCCGCCCACCCCTTCCGGGCGGCACGACGGAGCCCGCCCGGACGGCACGACGGGCCCGCGGGACGGCACGACGGGCCCCGGCCCGGCCGATCACCCCGCGGGGCGGGGACGTCAGCACAGAGCGTCCGCCGGCTCGGGGATCCGTCAGCGCAGGGCGACCACCGGCTCGGGGAACCGCCGGCGCAGGCCCGCCAACGTAGAGCGGCCCCCTACCCCGCAGGCCCGCCAGCGCAGGGCGGCCGCCTCTCACCAACCCGCCGACGCAGGGCGTCCCCCACCCCGCAGGCCCGTCAGCGCAGGGCGTCCGCCACCTCGCGGGCCGCGTCGACCACACGGGGCCCGACCCGCTCCGGCACGGCGTCCGTCAACATGACCACTCCCACGCTGCCCTCGATGCCCGTCACGCCCAGCAGCGGGGCCGCCGCGCCGCTCGCGCCCGCCTCCAACTCGCCGTGCGTGAGGGTGTAGCCGGGCTCGGACGGGCCGCCGGCCTGGCGGGCGTGGAGGATCGCGCGCCCGGCGGCACCCCGATCGAGCGGGTGGCGGAACCCGGCCCGGTACGCCACGTGGTAGTCCGTCCAGGTCGGCTCGACGACGGCGACGGCCAGTGCCTCGGCACCGTCGACGAGGGTGAGGTGCGCGGTCGCCCCGATGTCCTCGGCGAGCGAGCGCAGCGCGGGCAGCGCGGCCTCGCGTACGAGCGGGTGGACCTGGCGGCTCAGCCGCAGCACGCCGAGCCCGACACGGGCCCGGCCACCGAGGTCGCGGCGTACGAGCGCGTGCTGTTCGAGCGTGGCGAGCAGACGGTAGACGACGGTCCGGTTGACACCGAGCCGGTGGGACAGCTCGGTGACGGTCAACCCGTGGTCGGTGTCGGCGAGCAGCTTGAGGACACGCAGTCCCCGGTCGAGCGTCTGGGAGGTTTCCGCGGTCACGACGCCCCCTCCTTCGGAGTGAGTGACGGCGGACACTCTCAACGCGGAAGCGATACCCGTCCCTTGAGCATCGCACCGAGAGGCCGCCGGCAGGCCATGGCACACCGGCTGCGCTCCGCGGCGGCGCTGCCACGGGGCGTTTGCATGTGTCCGGACAGTAACGAGCGGATCCGCTGAGCGGAAGACCTCGTCCAGAATCCGGGCGCCGATGGGGATTTGATCCCGGGATGCTCCTTTCCTCGCGACGGCGCCCCGAAGCCGTACCCGAAACCGGGCCGCCCGGGGCGCGCGTCGGAGGGCGGGGTCAGCGCATCCGCGTGGCCCACTCCTGGACCTTCTTGATCCGCTCCCGGATCTGCCCGGCCGTCGCCTCGGCGCTCGGCGGGCCGCCGCACACCCGGCGCAGCTCGGTGTGGATGACGCCGTGCGGCTTGCCGCTCTGGTGGACGTACGCGCTGACCAGCGTGTTCAGCTGCTTGCGCAGCTCCATCAGCTCCTTGTGGGAGACCACGGGCCGCCGCTCGGCGGGCAGTTCGAGGAGGTCGGCCTCCTCGGCGGGCTTCTGCCGGCTGTGCGCGATCTGCCGGGCCTGCCGCTTCTGCAGCAGCAGCCGCACCTGGTCGGGCTCCAGCAGGCCGGGGATGCCGAGGTAGTCCTGCTCCTCCTGGCTGCCGGGGTGGGCCTGCATGCCGAACTCGGCGCCGTTGTACATCACCCGGTCGAAGACGGCGTCGGACTCCAGCGCCTCGAAGGGCAGCATGTCCTGTTCGCCGGTGTCCTCGTCCTGCTGCTTGTTCGCCTCGTCCAGCTCCTTCTCGGACTCGGCGTACGGGTCCTCCTCGCCCGCCTTCTTCGGCCGGTCGAGGACGTGGTCGCGCTCGACCTCCATCTCGTTGGCGAAGCCGAGGAGCATCGGGACGGTCGGCAGGAACACGGACGCGGTCTCGCCGCGCCGCCGGGACCGGACGAAACGCCCCACGGCCTGCGCGAAGAACAGCGGCGTGGAGATCGTCGTGGCGTACACGCCGACCGCGAGGCGCGGCACGTCGACGCCTTCGGACACCATCCGGACGGCGACCATCCACCGGTCGTCGCTCTCGCTGAACTCGTCGATCCGCTTCGAGGCGCCCGCGTCGTCGGAGAGGACGAGGGTCGCCCCGTGCCCCGTGATCTCCCGGATGAGCTTGGCGTACGCGCGCGCCGACTCCTGGTCGGAGGCGATGACGAGGGCGCCGGCGTCGGGGACGGCCTTGCGGACCTCGGTGAGCCGCTGGTCGGCGGCGCGCAGCACGTTCGGCATCCAGTCGCCGCGCGGGTCGAGGGCGGTGCGCCACGCCTGCGAGACCGCGTCCTTGGTCATCGGCTCGCCCAGCCGGGCGGCGACCTCGTCACCGGCCTTGGTGCGCCAGCGCATGTTGCCGCTGTAGCTGAGGAAGATCACGGGGCGGACGACGCCGTCGGCGAGGGCGTTGCCGTAGCCGTACGTGTAGTCGGCGGAGGACCGCCTGATCCCGTCGTTCCCCTCCTCGTACGTGACGAAGGGGATGGGGTTCGTGTCGGACCGGAACGGCGTACCGGTCAGCGCCAGTCGCCGCGTCGCCGGCTCGAACGCCTCCAGGCACGCCTCGCCCCAGGACTTGGAGTCGCCGGCGTGGTGGATCTCGTCGAGGATCACGAGGGTCTTGCGCTGCTCGGAGCGGTTGCGGTGCAGCATCGGCCGCACGCCGACACCGGCGTACGTGACGGCGACGCCGTGGTACTCCTTGCTGAGCGGGCCCGCGCTGTACTCCGGGTCCAGCCTGATCCCTATCCGCGCCGCGGCGGCCGCCCACTGCTTCTTCAGGTGCTCGGTCGGGGCGACCACGGTCACCTGCTGCACGACGTGGTGGTGCAGCAGCCAGGACGCGAGGGTCAGCGCGAAGGTCGTCTTGCCGGCGCCGGGCGTGGCGACGGCGAGGAAGTCCCGGGGCTGCTCCTGGATGTACTTGTCCATCGCGGCCTGCTGCCAGGCACGCAGCTTGTTGGCCGTGCCCCAGGGGGCGCGGCCGGGGAAGGCGGGAGAGAGGTGATGGGAGGCGGTAGTAGTCACGGTCTCCGATTCGGTGCTCTCGGACGCATGGGGGGTGCGCACGGCTTACGTACGACAACCGGGCCACCCTACCGGTGCCCCGCCCCGCCCCCGGCCGGGACGGGGCCGTGACCTCGCGGAGTGCGAGCGGCGTCACACGCCGGGCGCGCCGGACCGCCCGACGCCCCCGGCACCACCCGGGCGGACACCCCACCCGGGCGACCCGCCCACGTCACCGCACCCGCGCGCCCCGCGCCCGCCCGCGCTCCGGGCCCGCCCGCGTCACCGCGCCCACGCGCACTCCGCTCCGCCCCCGTACTTCGAACCCGTCCGCGTCACCACACCTCCGCGCCCCGCGCCCGCCCGCACTCCGGGCCCGCCCACGTCACCGCGTCCGCTCGCCGTCCCGCAACCGGGTCGCCACCCACGCGCCCACCAGCGCCACCGCCGCCATCGGCAGGAACACCGCCGCGAAGGCCGCCGGGTGCGACCCGACCGCCCCGGCACCGGCGACGGCGTGGCCGGCCGTCGACCCGCCGCCGAGCGCGGCGAACGCCGCGCCGCCCGCCGCGAGCAGCAGGACGTTCGCCAGGCCGTCCGAGATCTGGAGCGCCGCCGAGTTCGCCCCGGCCTCCTCCGGCGCGGACAGCTTCAGCAGCATCACGCTCGTCGAGGCGATGACCATGCCCATGCCGAAGCAGCCGAAGCCCCAGGCGACCCCGACGATCCACACCGGCACGGCGGGGACCAGCACCGACGGCACGGCCGCGATCGCCGCCGTGACGAGCAGCATCCCCAGCACCATCAGCCGCTCCCGGTACGGCTCCATCCGCGGCCGCGACTGGACGAACGACCCCAGCGCCCACGTCGCCCCGCCCACGGCCAGCGACAGCCCCGCGAGCGTCGGGCTCAGCCCCCGCTCGGTGACCAGCATCAAGGGGACGAACGACTCCGCGGAGATGAACGCGCCCGCCGAGATCCCGCGCAGCAGCACCACGGACGGCAGCCCGCGCGCCGCCCGGTACGTGCCGCGCGGCAGCAGCCCGAGTACGGCCGGTACGAGCAGCGCGGCACCGACCGCGGCGGGCACCACGGACAGCCAGCGCAGCTCCTGCCCCGCGTACTGGAGGAGGCCGGCACCCACGGAGATCGCCAGCGCCAGCCGCAACCGCCGCGCGTCGAACGCCGGGACCGGCGCCTCCGGGTCGGCGGGCCCGGCGGCCCGGTGCCGTATCGCCGGCAGGGCGAGCACCAGCGGGAGCACCACGAGCGCCGGGATCCCGAGGAAGACCCACCGCCACCCGAGCCGCTCCGTCAGGGTGCCGGCCGCCAGGGGGCCCACGACCGACGGGATCACCCAGCTCGCCGCGAACGCCGCCATGATCGCGGGCCGCAACCTCTCCTCGTACGCCCTGCCGACCACCACGTACAACGCGACGATCACCAGTCCGCCGCCGAGGCCCTGCACGGCCCGTCCGAGGATGAACAGCCACATCGCCCCGGCCGTCCCGGACACGACCAGGCCCGCCCCGAAGGCGCCGATCCCGGTCGCGAGCGCGCCCAGCGGCCCGCTCCGGTCGGCCCACTGGCCGGCCAGCACCATGCCGAAGAGGCTGGTCGTGAAGTACGCCGAGAACGCGAACGCGTACAGCGGCACGCCGTCCAGCTCCCGCGCCGCGACGGGCATCGCCGTCCCGACGGCGGTCGCCTCGAAGGCGATCAGCAGGACGACGGAGACGATGCCCACGCTGAGCGCCCGGTGCTCCCGGTCGAGCACACTGCCGCCGCCCCGCTCCGGCGGGGAGGGGGCGGCGGTGTCGGTGGTGGTTTTGTCGGTGACGGTGTCGGCGACGGTCGGGTCAGGGGCACTCATGCCCTCAAGAGTAAGGGGCTTCGGTGCAGGTGACACCTGTCGCGAGTCGGGGAACCGCTCGGGCTCGGGCCCTACGACCTCCGGCCCGCCGCGACGGCCTCGCCCCGGCCCTCACCCCTGGTAGGCGTCCCGCAGACCCTGAATGTCGATCTTCTTCATGCCCATCATGGCCTTGGTGACGCGCTTGGCCTTCTCGGGGTCCGGATCGGTGATCATCTCGTCCAGGACGCGCGGGGTGACCTGCCACGACAGCCCGTACTTGTCCTTGAGCCACCCGCAGGGCCCCTCCTCGCCGCCCGCGCCGAGCCGGGACCAGAAGTAGTCGACCTCCTCCTGGTCCTCACACGCCACGGAGAGCGAGACGGCCTCGTTGAACTTGAACTCGGGCCCGCCGTTCATCGCCACGTAGCGCTGCCCCGCGAGCTCGAACTCGACGGTCATGACCGTGCCCGCCGGCATCGGCGTCCCCTCGGGATAGCGGTCGACCTTCACGATCCGCGAGTCATCGAAGATCGCGGTGTAGTGGTTGGCCGCCTCCTCCGCCTCGGTGTCGAACCAGAGGAACGGCGTGATCTTCTGCTGCATGGTGGGCTCCCTTCCCTGTCCATGGGTAGACCGGGAAGGGCCCCGCAACTCATCGTTCACCCGGGAGAACGCGTCCCGCCTCCCGGATCAGCCCTCGACGGACCGCACCACGGGCTCGCCCCGGAGGGGCTTGTTCTCACACCCGAGGGCGTCGGTGACCCGGCGGGCCATGACGTAGAGGAAGGCGATCTGCTGCTTCTGCGCTTCGGCGTCCTTGCGACCGACGTTCAGAGTGTTCGCCAGCGTGGCCCGCAGCAGGGCGTTCTTCGAAACGGCTCCGAGATCACCGGGCAGCCTGCACGCCACACGGAACCTGGCAATGATGTCCGTCGCTTCGGCCGGAACACCACTGACCGTGTAGTGCCTGTAGTCCTCCGGCGGAACGCCACCGTGGTCCGACGCGCCAGGTGAAGTCCAGGAGATCTCGATCGCCACGCGGTCCGATCCGTGCTTGGGCTCGGGAATGTAGTCGCACACACCCATCGAAACGGTGGAGCTGCGCGGCTTCATTTTTCGCAGATCCTCTTCGAGCCGTTGAACGAGCTTCTCCGTCGTCTTGAACCATTCGTCCTTGAACCGCTCCGCTCGGAGCGTCGCCTGCAACAGTTCCTCGTCACGGGATCCCTCCGCGATGAGGCAAGGATGGTCTACGGAGGGGGCCGACGCGGAGTCGGCCTCACACGATGCCGTCAGCACGGCAAGCGCGAGGAGTCCTACGAAATGGACGCGACGCATACGGCGATCAGCCCCTCGGCGGGCGGAGGTGAGCCGCAGCCGCGTCGCGGCCAGCGGTGAAACCGCTTTTGGCATCGTTCTGCGCTGCTCGAAAGGCTGCCGACGCCTCGACGTGCTCACGTTCGCCTGCCACGCCGGCGACACGGGCGGGGCTTCCCTCACCCGCCACACGAGGAAGGCCCCGTCCGGAAGGGGCACAGACGTTCACAGATAGTCCGAAGAAGCATCGCGTCCCGGCATGCATCCGTCGTTCGCACTGTTCTCCGTCCCCTTCGAAGGCACATGCATCCTGCTTGTCATGAGAGCGGCTCGGGAAGGGAGTCAGCCGGCAGACCGGCATCGTTCTCGCACTGCAGGGACTTCGCCAACGCCCGCGTCGCGGCGGCCAAAAGTCTCAGGTTGGCCTGACGTGCTTCCTGCTCGGGGAGCGGGGGAGCGAGGTACCGGCTCAGCTCGCCGCGGATCACAGCGGGCCGGCTGGCACTGTCGACAAGCCGGGGACTCGTGCACTGGACATAAAGGAACGCGACCTTGGAGTCGGCATGTGCCTTGCGTCCCAACCCGTACGGGACGAGAGATGGATTCGACGTCTTGAGAGCCTTCTCCTGGACCAGGTCGAAGTTGATCTCGATGGCCGACGTGTCACTCCGCGGCCTGTAGACACGACACAGGTCCGCCTTCAGCCACTCGTCGACGAGGTGGGCGTCATGCAAGGACGCGATCGCCTCGGCTGTCCCCCGCACCCCCTCCGCCGCGCGGTGCTGCCGGAACTCCTTGCCGCCTGTTGATCGTTCCAACACGCGTGCCACCGAGCCGGAGAAAATCCCCTCACACACCTCGTCGGCACTCACCACCGTCTCCTCCTCATCGGGGTCAGTGCCGCCGCACGCCACCAGCCCCAGCATGAGCGCGAGTACGACAACCGTGCCCCACGATGAACTTCTGTCCCGCACCACACTCACCCCGCTAATTCCCGAGCTGCGGCGTGCTGCCCGTCGTCGACTCGCCGCCACGTCCCCACAGATGCCCTAGCTTCATGGATTGCTCAAGCGCCTGCCCGATCGCGCTGTCCCGCTCCGCGGACACCGGTACGCTCCCAAACCGTAGATCTCATCGTTCCCCCAGGCGTCACTGCCCTGCTCACCCCTTGCCAGGCTTCACCTCGGGTACGCCGTGGAGGGGTTTGTTCTGGCACCCAAGGGCATCAGTAGCCCGGCGGGCCATGACGTAGAGGAAGGCGCCCTGCTGCTTCTGCGCTTCGGCGCCCCTGCGGCCAATGTTCAGGGTGCTCGCCAGCACGGCCCGTAGCAGCGCATACTCCGTGGGGCCTTCGAGATCGCCGGGCAGCCTACATGCCACGCGGGACTTGACAATGATGTCCGTCGCCTCGACCGGAACACCGTTGATGTTGTAATGCGCGTAGTGCTCCGATGGGATGCCACGACCCGATGCGTCAGGTGACGTCCAGGAGAGCTCGATCGTCAAGCGGTCCGACCCGGGAGGGGGCTCGGGAATGTAGTGACGCAGGTGCCTCCCGACCGTGGAGGTTCCCGGTTTCATCTGCCGGATATCCTTCTCAAGCCGCTGGACGAGCTTCTCTGTCGTCGAGAACCATTGCTCCTGGAACTGCTCCGACCGGAGCGTTCGCTGCAACAGCTTCTCTTCACTGGCCCCCTTCGCAATGAGACAGGGGTGGGCTGCGGAGGGAGCCGACGCGGGCTCGGTCTCACAAGACGCCGTGAGCATCACGAGTGCGTCAAGCACCACAATCCGCACCATGGTTCCTGACGGAGGCGACACCAGTCGCATCACGTACTTGCTCATGCGCCAGCCGAAACCAGGCTGCGCCGAAGAACTTGGCGCGATTCAAGAAATGCGCCTGAGAACGGGCGCCTCCGGCATATCGGCATCGTTCTCACACTGCAGGAACCTCGCAAGCGCTCGCGTCGCGGCGGCCAGCAGTCGCAAATTGGCTTCACGGGTCTCTTCTGCAGGTGTCGGTGACCTGAAATCACGGGACAGTTGACCGCGCAGCAGAGCCGGGTGTTCGCTGCTTCCTCCGAGTTTCGGGCTTACACACTCGCTGTAGAGGAGAGCCTTCTCAGTTCCGGCTAGCGCATGGCGCCCCAACTCGTACCTGACGAGATCCAATCCATCACTCGAAAATTCCTTCTCTTCGCTCAGAGAAAAACCGATCTCAATGTCGGGAGTCGTACTATTCGGGCGATACACGAGGCACAAGTTCACTTTTTCAGATCTACCGGGCGCACCCCCCGGCGCGTACGCCAGCTTGATAGATTCAGCGGTCTCCGCAATGCCGGAACGCCACTCGAAGGGAAAGAACTCGTGCGTCGCAGTGGTCTTTTCCAACACCCGCGCCACATCTCCCGAAAAAATTCCCTCACAGATCTCACTGGAGGTGACCAGTCGCTTCTCCGACTCATCGGAGCCAGAATCGACACAGGCGCCCAGCACCAAACCGAGAGAAACCACTACACCCCCCCACCTGGAGCACTTCCGCAGATTCGCCACCCTCTTCACCTCGCTATTCACTGACCTGCGGTGTACTACCTTGACTCGCCTCACCGTTGATGCCCCAGAGATAACCAGTCTTCATGGCTCCCTCAAGGCCGGACCCAAAGGCGCCTTCAAACTCCATACCATGTCGCTCCAAAAACACCTCGTAAGCGACTTTTGCATTATCCTTTCCCGCAGCGTAGATAGAAGCTTTCTGCGTCTGTATGTCTTCGCTGCTATCTTTCTGCTTGGTCTCATAGTGCTCACCGATCGCCTGGTTGATCATCTGCCCCACAAGGCCCGTACCGGCTTCCTGAGAAACGGGGATGAGCGTCGCGGCCATTCCTACAGCGGCCACAGGCGGCAGGAAGGCCGCACCTGCCGCCACGACGACGCCAGTACCGAACTGGACCCATGCCGCTCGTTTCTGCAGCGCCTTGTTGTACTCCGCGTCGGCGTGGCGCCCCTCAGCCTCCACTTGACTGGCGCGGGCATTGTCGATGCGGCCGTGAACCTCGCTCCCCGTCCGTACGATGTCCTCCGCATAGGCCTGGTTGAGCCTGCCGCCCGAACCGACCTGAGCTTCGAGCATGCTGACGGTGTAAACCTTCTCCGCGTTGGAGATGTCCGCGTAGGCGTCCGGATACTTCCCCACCGCGCTGAGGAAGTCGGTCACTCCTTGAGCACCGAACTCGGCGCGCCCCTCCGCAGGGACGGAACTACCGACCTGGTCAGGCGAGAAGACGCTGGACGGCCTGTTGTCGTTCAACGCCCAGTTGATGTCGTCCACGTAGCCCGCGCCCATGCGCCCCAGGCTGTCCGCCAGGCCTTCCTGGTGCTTGAGGAGGCCCGGGTCCGTGCCGTAACGCATGACGACCTCCTCCATGATCTGAGCCGCTCTCGCGTCCCTGACCAGTTCGGGTGTGGCGTCGTCATACGCGTGTCCCAGGGTCGCGGACTCCAGAGCGTGCCCGAATGCGTCGGCCACGTACGAACGAGAGGCCTTCGCCTCATCCGGATGGTGGCCGACGATGTCCGGGAACGACGTGTAGTCCTTCGTGGCGAAGTAGTCGAGATAGCTGGTGATCTGGTTGCCCTTCCCGTCCAAGGGCGTGCCACCGACGAGTGTGCCGTCCTTGGCATACGCCTCGGGGGGCTCTGTGAAGAACTCCTTCGCCGCCTCCGGGCTGTGGCCGAGCGCCTCCAGCATGCTGATGACCGGGTCGTAGCCGGCGCCGTTCCGGCCCGATGGATTGAACGGATGCTTGTCGGGTCCCGCGATTCCCTTGCTGTCCGAGAACATGTACGGGTCCTTGGCGTGCAACTGGACCACGTGCTGTGCGATCGGATTGAGGAACTTCGGGTCGTAGTTGCCGTACCGCATGATGCCGCCGAGCAGTTGGTAGCCGTACGGGCCGTTGTAGTCGTACTTGCTCAGGAGAATGCGCTCCGTTCCGAGCCTGCGCATCTCCTCGGACCACTTCTGCGTCCAGGGGTCGTCGGCGGTGGCCGGTCTCGTCGCGGTCGCCAGGTTCAGGCCGAGGTTCTGCTGGAGCTGCTGCACGTCCTTGAGGCGCTGCGGGTCCTGCTTCGCGTAGTCGTACGTGTCGGTGGAGAGCTGTCCGAAGAACTCCAGGGCCCGCTTGGGGCCGAGCTCTCCGTAGAAGGCACGGGCGAACTCCTTGGACGCATGGTTGTCCCTGAGCAGTTCGTTCAGCTGTACCAGTTGCTCGTGGCTCAGTTCACGTCCCTTCGCCGCGAGAGTGAGCGCACGGTGCGCTTCCTCGGCGTCGAGACTCCGGTACTTGGGGGTGCTGAAGTTGTGCTTGTCCGCCGTGACGTTGGCCTTCAGCGCGTTCGATGTCGCAGTGTCGGCGTCGTCGCAGGTCTCCACCACTCTGTCGAGGCGCTTCTGCAGCGCCGCGACCTTGGCTCGCTGCTCGCCGAGCAGCAGTTCGTAGTCAGGGTCGTGTCGTGCGCCCTGGTCCTCCTCCAGCGGATGCGAGGCGACGACCTTGCCGTGCGAGGTCACCACCAGCCCCTGAGCCGGAGCGTCCACTTCGACGATCCTCCGGAGTTCCGCCTGCGCGTTTTTGAACGCGTTGTAGCCGTCACGAAGGACCGTCTCGATGCCCTTCGCGGCTTGGGCGGCGTCGTCGAACTCCTTGCCGGTCTTGGTGATGAACGCCTTGGTGACCTGGGCATTGATCCCGCGCCAGTACTCGTCCTTCGCCTTGACGACCATGGTGGAGTGGGCCGAATCGGCGAGCCTTTCCAACCGTTTCGCCATCTCCGTCCAGTCGTCGACGGACGCTTTCAGTGTGCCCAGCGGGGCGTGGTACACGTCGTTGAACGTGAGCAAAACAGACTCCCGCTACTGGAAGTACTCGCTGATCTTGGACACGGAAAGTGATGCCTTGACCTCTTCGTCGTCCTTGGCGTGGGTCGCGGCGCTGTAGTCGAGGTGGTTCGAGATGTGGGCGCAGGCGTCGATCAGTGTTCGCAGCTGGGAGTCCCACGTGTCGTGCACCGTCCGCAGGGCGGCTCCGGTTTGGAAGTTGTTGGTAGTCATCATGGTCGCCGCTTCGGACGTACTGGCCTTCGCGTGGTTGCCGTCCGTCTGGAGGCGGCGGTGCAGGTCGTACGCGGCGCCGCCGATCTCACCCAGCTTGTCCTGCCTGACCCTCAGGTCGGCGCCGCTTCCCCCGGGACCCGCCGGAGCCCCGTTCACACGCATACCGATCCGCGCCCGCGCATCCGCGTGTGCAGCGGCCCACTCTTCCTCGAACGACATCCGCCCCCCTTGATCAGCCGGAGTCCTCCACCCTAGGTGGCCCCGGAGGCGCGGCCCTCGGGGTTTCCCGCCCGTCGGCGTGGTGTCGCGGCGGGGATGACCGGAACCGCTCGGTCACCGGCCGGATCCGTGTGGCTACCCGCTGCGTCCGTGCGCGGACCGGGGCCGGCGCGTGGTCGCCCGGGCGGGGCCGGGCGCACACCGGGCGGTCACGCCGTGGTGGGGGCGACCGCGGACTGGGGGCGGATGGGGAGGCGGTTGACCGGGCGGCCCGTCGCGGCGCGGACCGCCGAGGCGATCGCCGCCGGGGACGTGACCACCGGGACCGCGCTCGCCGCCTTCGCGCCGAACGGGGCCACCACGTCCCGCTCCTCGACCAGTTTGACGATGCGGATGTCCGGCGTGTCCAGCGCCGTCGGCAGGGCGTAGCCCGTCAGGTCCGGGTGGCGGACCAGGCCGCGCGGGGTGCGGAGGTTCTCCGTGAGCGCCGCGCCCAGGCCCTGGGTGACGCCGGCCTCGATGCGGGTGGCCAACTGGGCCGGGTTCAGGACGCGGCCCACGTCCTGCGCGACGGCCAGTTCGACGACCCGCACGGAGCCCAGTTCCACGTCCACGTCCACGACCGCGCGGATCGCGCAGAACGCCAGGCCCACGAACGCGTCGCCCTGCCCCGCCTCGTCCAGCGGCTCCGTCGGGTGGGGACGGCACTGCGCCGTCGCCCACAGTTCCTTGCCGTCCAGCGCCTCCGCCACCGTGGTGGACAGGACCCCGTCGTACGACGTGATCTTGCCGTCCGTGATCTGGAGCAGTTCCGTCGACATGCCGAACTTGTGCGCCAGCGGCTGGAGCAGTTGCGTGCGCACCATCTTCGCCGCGCGTTCCACCGCCCCGCCCGACACCCAGGTGTGGCGGCCGTGCGCCGCCGGGCCCGCCGACGGCTGGTCCGTGTCCACGGGCGCCACCTGCACGTCCTCCACGCCCAGGACCTCCTGGACGATCTGGCGGGCCAGCGTCGAGAAGCCCTGGCCGGTCTCCACTGCGGCGCACAGCACCGTCGCCACGCCGCCCTGGACCCTCACCGTCGCCGTCGACACCTCGTCCGTGCCCTCGGCGCCCAGCATGTGCACCATGCCCAGCGCGTAGCCGACGCCCCGCCGCACCGCGCTCGGCTCCCCCGCGCCCTCCGGTCCGCCCGGCAGCAGCCAGTCCTCCTCCGCGGCGTCCACCGGCAGCGGCGGCAGCGGGTACTCCCGTACGGCCTCCAGCAGTTCGGCGACCGGTGCCGGGCACGTCACCGTCTGGCCCGTCGGCAGCAGGTCGCCGGTGGCGAGGACGTTGCGCATGCGCAGCTCGGCCGGGTCCAGGCCCAGCTTCGCCGCCAGCTTGTCCATCTGGCCCTCGTACGCCGCGCACACCTGCATCGCGCCCTCGCCGCGCACGTGCCCGGAGGGCGGATTGTTCGTACGGACGACCCAGCCCTCGACGAAGGCGTGCGGGACGACGTACGGGCCGCAGGCGAAGGAGACGGCCGCCGCGAGGGAGTCGGAGGAGGCGTCCGCGTACGCGCCGCCGTCGAGGAGGATCTGCGCCTCCACCTTCACCAGGCGGCCCTCCGCGTCCGCGTGGTGGCGGTAGCGCAGGAGCGTCGGGTGGCGGTGGGCGTGCCCGAGGAACGACTCCTCGCGGGTCGCGGCGAGCTTCACCGGCGCGCCCGTGCGCAGGGCCAGCAGGCCGAGCGGGATCTGGAAGCCGGGGTCCTCCCGGTCGCCCGTCGCGCCGGGCACGCCCGTCACGACGATCTTCACCTGTTCCGGCGGCAGGCCGAAGCAGGCGGCGGCCAGGTCGCGGTCGGTGTGCGGGTCGGTGGACGCCGTGTAGATCTCGACGCCGCCGTCCGGGCGGGGCACCGCGAGGCCGGCCTCCGCGCCGATGGGCGCCGGGTCCTGGCGGCCGATGCGGTACAGGCCCTCGACGATCACCTCGCCGGTGACGCCCGGATCGCCGAAGCGGAGCGGGATGTGGCGGATCAGGTTGCCGTCCGGGTGCAGCGGCGGGGCGGAGAACGCCTGCTCCGGGTCGGTGACCGGCTCCAGCAGCTCGTAGTCGACGATGATGGCCGCCGCCGCGAGCCGGGCCGTGTCGGGGTGGTCCGCGGCCACGGCCGCGATGGCCTCGCCATGGTGGCGGACCACATCGGCGGCGAAGACGGGACGGTCGGCGACGGTCCGGCCGTACGAGGTGTCCCCCGGCACGTCCGCGTGGGTCACCACGGCCCGTACGCCCGGCATCGCGGCCGCCGCGGACGTGTCGACGGAACGGATGCGGGCGTGCGCGTGCGGGGAGCGGAGGATCGCCGCCCACAGGAGGCCCTCGGCCCACAGGTCGGCGGCGTACGGGAACGTCCCCTCCGCCTTGGCGCGGGCGTCGGCCGACGGCAGCGACGCGCCGAGCCCGCGGACGGGCTGCTCCTGCTCCTGCTCCTGCTCCTGCGGGGGGGCGTCGACCGCCGGGATGGCGGTGGCCGCGTCGTTGCTCACGCCGTGCCTCCGTCGTGCGGGTGGGGGACCTGGTGCGGGATGCGGACCTCGGAGTTCTGCCCGTCGGCCGCGCCGCCGCCGGCCGCTCCCCGCTTTCCTGCGGTGCGTTCCGCGACGACCTCCCGTACGGCTCTGAGGGCGCCTTGGTAGCCGGTGCAGCGGCACAGGTTGCCGGACAGGGCCTGGCGGGCCTCCACGTCGCTGGGCGCGTGGTTGCCCTCCAGCAGGTCGTGCACGGTCATCGCCATGCCGGGGATGCAGAAGCCGCACTGGACGGCTCCGCAGCGGGTGAGGGCGCGCTGTACGTCGGACGGCTCGCCGTTGACGGCCAGGCCCTCGACGGTGCGGACCTCGCTGCCCGCGGCGGTCGCGGCGGGCACCAGGCAGGAGGCGACGAGGCGCCCGTCGACCTGGACGTTGCACGCGCCGCACTCGCCCTGCGAGCAGCCGTCCTTCGCGCCGGCCAGGCCGAGGCGCTCGCGCAGCACGTACAGCAGGGACTCGCCGATCCACGCGTCGGTGACGGGGCGGTCGGCGCCGTTGACGCGCAGGACGTACGAGATGTGCGGGTGCTCGTCGCTCCCCGTCCCCTCGGCGGCGGGCGGGGCCGCCGCGGCCGTGTCGTCGGCGGCCTGGTGGGTGGCTGCGTGGTCGGCTGCTTGGTGGTCGGTGGCCTGGTGGGTGGCCGTGTGGTCAGCGGCCTGGTCGGCGGCTGCCCGGTGGGGGTCCGTGTCGTCGGCGGCCTGGTGGGCGGCCGTGTGGCCGACTGCTTGGTGGGGGGTCGGATGGTCGGCGGCCTGGTGAGTGGCCTGGCCGGCAGCCGTGGGGGCGGTGGCCTGGTGGTCGGCTGCCTGCTCGGCCGCTGTCTGGCCGGGGACCGCCTGGTCCGCCGCCGTCCGGCCGGGTTCCGTTCCGGCGGTGTCGGCGGGCACCACCGGGACGGCGGGCGGGGTGTGGCCGTCCGGGGCCGGGGAGGCGTCCGGCGCGGAGGCCGACGCGGTGGCGGAGGTGCCGGTGGCGGAGGTGGCGGGAGTGCCGGTGGCGGGGGTGCCGGTGGTGTCGGCGGGTACGTCGTCCGCCGCGGTGCCGTTCGCGAGGCCGTCCTCGGTGTCGTCGCCGGCTTCACCGGCCGGGGCGGGGGCCGCCTCGGCGGGGACGTCGGCCCGCCGGCCGTCGTTCCGGGCTTCCGGCACGGCGGAGGGCTCGTACGGCGCCTGGGCCTCGGGGCCGGCCTGCGGCTGCGGTTGCGGGGCGACCGCCCAGGGCGCCGGGGCGCCGCCCGGCAGCGTCGCGGGGGCGCTGCCGTCCGCCCAGGCGGGCACGCCGGCGGTGTGCCCCGGCGCGGGTGCGGTGGTCCCGGGGGTCGGTGCGTGGGCCGGGGCCGACACGGCCGCCTCGTGTACGGGCGCGGGCGCGTGGCCTGACGCGGGCGCGTGCCCCGGCCCATGGGCGGGCACGCCGGGCGCGGGCGTCTCGTGGACCGGCGTGCCGTGAACCGGGGTACCGTGCGCGGGCGTCTCGTGGACCGGGGTCCCGTGTGCAGGCGTCCCGTGCGCGGGTACCTCGTGGACCGGCGTGCCGTGAACCGGGGTGCCGTGTGCAGGCGTCCCCTGGACCGGTGATTCGTGAACCGGAGTGCCGTGCGCGGGCATCTCGTGAACCGGCGACCCGTGCACAGGCGTCCCATGCGCAGGCGTCCCGTGCGCGGGCATCTCGTGAACCGGCGACCCGTGGACCGGCGACCCGTGCGTGGGCGTCCGCTCCGGTGCGTACCCCTGCTCCGGTCCGCCGCCGTACTCCGGCGCGTACCCCGGCGCGGTGCCGAACTGCCGGGCACCCACCTGGTATTCACCCGACTCCTCGGGCAGGTCCCCCTGCGCGACCGGGATCGTCCACTGGCCCGTCAGGTCGGCGGGGCCCGGGGCGGGCGGGTGTTCGGCGTCCGGCGCGGGCGGGAAGTTCCACTGGGCGGTGGCGTGCGGGTCCGCGATGTGCGGCGGCACGTAGCCGTGGCCCGGCGCCTCCAGCGGGATGCCGTCCAGACCCATGTCGGGCGGGAGGTGGACGAACGCCGTGGCGTCGCCGTCGTACTCCCCCTGCGGCGTCGGCTGCCAACCGCCGCTGCGCGCCCGCTCCTCGTTGCCGTTCTCGTCGGTGGTCACGACAGCGCCCTCCCCAGTGCTCGTCGGGCCAGCACGGACACCGTGCGGCGCAGTTGCAGTACGGCGGGCGGCAGCGGGGGCGGCGCCTCGCCCTCGGCGGCCGGCGGCTGGTCCGGGACGCAGGCCGCCGCGACGTACTCGCCGAACGCCGCGAGGGCCTCCGGCGCCAGCCCCCGCTCGCCGTCCCAGTCGACGAGCGAGGCGATCCAGTGCTCGGCCTCCAGCGGGCGCAGCGGCATCGGCGCGATCGCCCCGACCGCGCAGCGCACCGCGCGCCGCGCCGGGTCCAGTACGACGGCGACGGAGACGAGGGCGCGGCCCGGTCCGGTCCGGCCGGTGGCCTTGAGGAACACCTGCGGGGCGTGCAACAGCGGCACCCGGACGAAGGCGACCAGCTCGCCCGGTTCGAGCATCGCGCGGCCGGCGAGCAGGTGCGAGACGGGGACCTCGCGGCTGCCGGCCGGGCCGGCGACGACGAGGTCGGCCTCCAGGGCGGCCAGGACGGGCAGGGAGTCGCCGGTCGGCGCGGCGGTGACGATGTTGCCGCCGAGGGTGCCCGCGTTGCGGATCTGCGGCGGTCCCGCGGCGCGGGCGGCCGCGGCCAGGGCGGGGATGAGGGCGGCGAAGTCGGGGCGGCCCATGCGGGCGTGGGTGAGCCCGGCGCCGAGGAGGGCGTGGCCGTCCTGGTACTGCCAGCCGCGCAGTTCGTTGATGCGGCCGAGGCTGACGAGGCCGGCGGGGCGCAACTGGCCCTTGTTGACGGCGGCCATCAGGTCCGTACCGCCGGCGACGGGCACGGCGGCGGGCATGGCGGTGAGTGCCGCCACGGCCTCGTCGAGCGAGGCCGGCAACGTGACGGAGTGCGCCGTCCTCGGTGCGTGCGTGGTCAACCCAGCTGCCCCTTCCCGGTGTCCCGGCTGTCCCGGCTGTCCCGCCTGTGTTGCCGTACCGTACGTGCTCACAGCCCGGACGTGGAAACTGTGGCACATCTTCGGGGACGGCCGGCGCGAGGGTCCGCGAAGGACGGATCCGCCCGCGACCTCCCGTGACCTCCCAGGAGTGGGCGGATGGTCCGCTTTGCGAACCTTTGCCGGTACGGACGCGTCGACGCGCGCCGGGCCGCCCGGCGCGGTGGCGTCACACGTTCGGGGGCGGGCCCTCCAGCGGGCGCCCGACGATCCCGGGGCGCCGCTGCCACGGCAAGGGGCCCGTGGGCGGCCGGTAGTCGACCCCGAGTGCGTCAAGGCGCCGGTAGTGCGCGCCCATTCGCCGTGTGAAGTCGTCGAAGTCGCGCGCCGCGGGCGCGGGGAGGGTGGCGGACCAGGCGACTTCGGCGAAGGCGGCGAGGCGCGGGAAGGTCTGGTAGTCGACGCGGGAGCGATTGTCGAGGACCTCGGTCCAGACGTTGGCCTGGGCACCGATGACGTGCGCGGCCGCCTCCGCGGAGAGGCCGGGCGGCACGGGCTCGAAGCGGTACACGTCCTCCAGGGTGCGGACGTATCCGAGGGGCACGGGCTCGTCGGGGCCGCCGTCCTGGCGGTGGTCCAGGTACACGTGCTGCTCGGGGCACATGACGACGTCGTGGCCGGCCTCCGCGGCGGTGACCCCGCCGGCGTACCCGCGCCAGGAGGAGACGGCCGCGCCGGGGGCGAGGCCGCCCTCCAGGATCTCGTCCCAGCCGATGAGGCGGCGGCCGCGGTCGGCGAGCCAGCGGTCGAAGTGCCGTACGAACCACGCCTGGAGGCCGTCCTCGTCGCCGACTCCCAGCTCCCGGATGCGGGCCTGGGCGGTGGCGGACGCGCGCCACTGGTCCTTGGGGCACTCGTCGCCGCCGATGTGGACGAACGGCGAGGTGGCGGCCGGGAACAGGTCGAGGACCTCGTCGAGGACGCCTTCGTAGAAGCGGAGGACGGCCTCGGTGGGGGCGAGGACGTTCGGGTTGACGCCCCAGGTGTCCCAGACGCCGAGGGCCGCCGTGTCGACGACGTCGGTGTTGCCGAGCTCCGGGTACGCGGCGATGGCGGCCTGCGAGTGACCGGGGATGTCGATCTCGGGGACGATCCGGATGTGCCGCTCGGCGGCGTACGCGACGATCTCGCGGACGTCGTCCCGCGTGTAGTGGCCGCCGTGCGGGGTGTCGTCCCACAGCGGGGAGGCGCGGTGGCCGCGTTTGGTGCGGGGCCGCCAGGCGCCGACCTCGGTGAGGCGCGGGTAGCGGCGGATCTCCAGGCGCCAGCCCTGGTCGTCGGTGAGGTGCAGGTGGAGGACGTTCAGCTTGTGCGCGGCGAGCAGGTCGAGCTGGCGCAGCACGTCGTCCTTGGGCAGGAAGTGCCGCGCCACGTCCAGGAGCAGCCCGCGCCAGGCGAACCGGGGGCGGTCCTCGATCCGCTGGGCGGCGAGGGCGAGGGGGGCGCCGGGGCGGACGGGGGCGCGGCGGTACGCGTCGGGGCCGAGGAGCTGACGGAGGGTCTGGGCGCCCCAGAAGGCCCCGGCCGGGTCGCCGCCCGCGATGTCGACGGCCCCGTCGGCGACGGTGAGCCGGTACGCCTCCGGGCCGAGCGCGCCGTCGAGGCGGAGGCGTACGGCGGTACCGCGCGCGGGCGGCGCGTCGGCGGGCGGCGCGTCGGCGGGCGGCGCCGGGCGGAGGGGCAGGGCGAAGGCGGACCCGAGCGCGGTGCGCAGCCAACGCTCGGTGGTCTCCGTGCCGGGCGCGGCGGAGAGGACCGTACGGGTGTCGAGGACGGCACCGGGGCGGCCGGGGACCGGGGCGTGGGACGCGGGCGCCGGAACGAGGTCCCTCACGTCAGCACCCCCGGTCGTTGCGCCCTGTGCAACGGGCGTTTCGCATATGGCAACCGATAGGAGACTAGGGGCTCTCCGGCACCCCGGACAAGGGCCGCGTCCCGGCCACGGGCCACCTCCCGGCCACGGGAGCAGAGCGCGCGCGGGTACGGAAGCGCGTCCCGGCCGTGGAAGCGGGGCATGCGGGTGCGGAAGCGGGTCCCGACCACGGACCACTCCCGGCAACGGAAGCGAAGCGCGCCGGTACGGAAGCGGACCCCGGGAACGGGGCGCGGCCACGGGTGTGGGGCGGGGGCACGGCGAAGGCCCCCGGCGCGGCGGGCGCGTCCGCGCGGCCCGCGTGCGCACGGCACGACAGGCGCGCGGCGCGCTCGGCAGCCGCGCCGGGGGCCTTCCGGCGGTGGGTCCCCGAGCCCCGGGGCCCTACTTCTTGTCCTTGCCGCCCTTGTCCTTGTCGCCGCCCGCACCCATGGAGTCGTAGATCTCCTTGCACATCGGGCAGACCGGGTACTTCTTGGGGTCGCGGCCAGGGACCCAGACCTTGCCGCACAGGGCGACGACGGGAGTGCCGTCGAGGGCACTCGCCATGATCTTGTCCTTCTGGACGTAGTGGGCGTAGCGCTCGTGGTCGCCGTCGCCGTGCGACACCTGCGGCGTCGGCTCTACGAGGGTCCCCGTACCTGCCCCGCGCTCGGGCTCGAGAGTGCTCATAACTGCCAAGGGTACTCACCCGGCGCGGCTTCAGTTCAGGCTCGGGTCGTCCGGGTACGTCGCGATCATGGCGAGTTCGCTGCGCTGCCGCCTCAGGACGGCCCGCCACAGCTTCTCGGGGCGCGGGGACGACACGTCGCCGGGCTCGGACTCGACGACGAACCAGGCGCCCTCGCCCAGCTCGTCCTCCAGTTGGCCGGGGCCCCAGCCCGCGTACCCGGCGAAGATCCGCAGCGAGCCGAGGGCGGGGCCGAGCAGCTCAGGCGGGGCCTCCAGGTCGACGAGGCCGATCGCGCCGTGCACCCGGCGCCAGCCGAGGGGGCCCTCGTCGCCGGGGATCACTGCGAGGCCGAGCGCGGCGTCGAGGGAGACGGGTCCGCCCTGGAAGACCACGCCGGGCTCGCCGGCGAGCGGCGCCCAGGGCTCCAGGATGTCGCCCACGTCGACCGGGGTGGGCCGGTTGAGGACCACGCCGAGGGACCCCTCGTCGTCGTGGTCGAGCAGCAGCACCACCGCGCGGTCGAAGTTCGGGTCGGCCAGCGCGGGGGTGGCGACGAGCAGCCGGCCTGCGAGCGAGGGCACCTCCGTCATGGACACATGATCCCGCATCTTCGGTCCGCGCGGAGGATGTGCGGACCGGTCCGGCCGATCCCCCGGCGCGCGGCGCGTCCCGTACGCTCCGAGTACACCCGTGCGCGCCCCGGGGCGGAAACGGACGGTGACCCTCCGCAAGGAGGGCGGTACGGAGGGTGTTGTACCGAATTCATGACAGTCCCGCCGCTCGGCCGCCTTACGGGGCAGGGGCGGACGCCCTTTACGCTTTCCCCTGGCCCCTGCCCGACCACATCCGGAACGCGAGATACATGACCGGCACAGACGATGTACTGCTTGTCCACGGCGGCACCCCGCTGGAGGGCGAGATCCGCGTCCGCGGCGCGAAGAACCTCGTGCCCAAGGCGATGGTCGCCGCACTGCTCGGCAGTGAGCCCAGCCGGCTGCGCAACGTGCCGGACATCCGTGACGTGCGGGTGGTCCGCGGACTGCTCCAGCTGCACGGCGTGACCGTCCGTCCCGGCGACGAGCCGGGCGAGCTGGTCATGGACCCGACGCACGTCGAGTCCGCGAACGTCGCCGACATCGACGCCCACGCGGGTTCCTCGCGCATCCCGATCCTGTTCTGCGGCCCGCTGCTGCACCGGCTCGGGCACGCGTTCATCCCCGGCCTGGGCGGCTGCGACATCGGCGGACGACCGATCGACTTCCACTTCGAGGTGCTGCGGCAGTTCGGCGCGAAGATCGAGAAGCGCGCCGACGGCCAGTACCTGGAGGCGCCGCGGCGGCTGCGCGGCACGAAGATCCGGCTGCCGTACCCGTCGGTGGGCGCGACCGAGCAGGTGCTGCTGACGGCCGTGCTGGCGGAGGGTGTGACGGAACTCTCCAACGCGGCCGTCGAGCCCGAGATCGAGGACCTCATCTGCGTCCTGCAGAAGATGGGCGCCATCATCGCGATGGACACCGACCGGACGATCCGGATCACCGGTGTCGACAAGCTGGGCGGCTACGCCCACCGCGCCCTCCCAGACCGCCTGGAGGCGGCGTCCTGGGCGTCGGCGGCGCTGGCGACCGAGGGCAACATCTACGTGCGCGGCGCGCAGCAGCGCTCGATGATGACCTTCCTCAACACGTACCGGAAGGTGGGTGGCGCCTTCGAGATCGACGACGAGGGCATCCGCTTCTGGCACCCGGGTGGTTCGCTGAACGCGATAGCCCTGGAGACGGACGTGCACCCGGGCTTCCAGACGGACTGGCAGCAGCCGCTGGTGGTCGCCCTGACGCAGGCCTCGGGCCTGTCGATCGTCCACGAGACGGTGTACGAGTCGCGGCTCGGCTTCACGTCGGCGCTGAACCAGATGGGCGCGCACATCCAGCTGTACCGCGAGTGCCTGGGCGGCTCCGACTGCCGCTTCGGCCAGCGGAACTTCCTGCACTCCGCGGTCGTGTCGGGCCCGACGCGGCTCCAGGGCGCCGACCTGGTCATCCCGGACCTGCGCGGCGGCTTCTCGTACCTGATCGCCGCCCTGGCCGCGCAGGGCACCTCGCGCGTCCACGGCATCGACCTGATCAACCGCGGCTACGAGAACTTCATGCAGAAGCTGGTGGAGCTGGGCGCGAAGGTGGAACTGCCGAACGCCAGGACCGTCTGAGACCGCCACCCCCAGCAGCCCCGGCCGGGGGTCCGGGGGTCGCCCCCCGGGACAGCACCGCATGCAGAAGCCGGTGGAGCCGGGCGCGAAGGTGGAACTGCCGAACGCCAGGACCGTCTGAGACCGCCACCCCCAGCAGCCCCGGCCGGGGGTCCGGGGGTCGCCCCCCGGGCAAGCACCGCATGCAGAAGCCGGTGGAGCCGGGCGCGAAGGTGGAACTGCCGAACGCCAGGACCGTCCGACCGCCACGCCTCCGGGCGTGACGGGTTCCTGACGGTCCGTCACCTTGCGTTCGTAACGACGACGGCCCCCCGTGGTGAACGGGGGGCCGTCGCCGTACGCGGACCGCGCGGAGGCCCTGGAGCGGGCCGTACGCGGGCGGCGAGGAGGTCGGTCACCCGCGACCGGGGTGACCGCCCTCCTCACGCGTCTGTGGGGGCTTACTTGCCCTTGGCGGCTTCCTTGAGCTTCGAGCCCGCGGAGACCTTCACGCTGTAACCGGCCGGGATGTTGATCGGCTCGCCGGTCTGCGGGTTACGAGCGGTGCGAGCGGCACGGTGGGTGCGCTCGAAGGTCAGGAAGCCGGGGATGGTGACCTTCTCGTCGCCCTTGGCGACGACCTCACCGATGGTCTCGGCGAGCGCGGCCAGCACGGCGTCGGCGTCCTTGCGGGTCACCTCGGCGCGGTCGGCCAGGGCGGCCACCAGCTCACTGCGGTTCATGTTGTTACTCCCGTGTTCTTCTTGCCTGTGAGGCGTGAGATCGAAGCCGATGCTGCCAGGGCCCTAGGACAGTGCTCGGACCCGGGTCTGCTGTCAGACCCTCGCGCCCGAATACGCATCCTGCCCCCACCAGCGGCGGGAAAGCCAATCCGGCACCCTCCGGAGTCACACGAAAAGCGCCACAGCCCCGTCCTGGTGACGTCCGGTCGACTGCGCACCGGCCGCGCGGAGACGTCCCGGAGTCGGACCGCAACCCTACGGGCGGACGCGGAGGCGCACGGTCCGCGACGCGCCGGGCGCCGCGTGACCGTGCGTGGTGTCACACCCCGCGGGGGGCGTCAGAGCGGCTTCGCGTCCGTCGAGGCGGCCTTCGCTGCGTTGCGTACGGCACCGGCCACGGCGCCTGCGACCTTGTCGTTGAAGACCGACGGGATGATGTAGTTCGGGTTCAGTTCCTCGTCGGTGACGACGTCCGCCAGGGCGGTCGCCGCCGCGAGCATCATGTCGGTGTTGACCGTACGCGACTGGGCGTCCAGCAGACCGCGGAACACGCCGGGGAACACCAGGACGTTGTTGATCTGGTTCGGGAAGTCCGACCGGCCGGTGGCCACGACGGCGGCGGTCTGGCGGGCGACGGCCGGGTCGACCTCGGGGTCGGGGTTCGCGAGCGCGAACACGATGGCGTCGTCGGCCATGGCCGCCACGTCGTCGCCGTCCAGCACGTTCGGGGCGGAGACGCCGATGAAGACGTCGGCGCCGCGCACGGCCTCCTTCAGCGTGCCGGTGACGCCCTCGGGGTTGGTGTTGTCGGCGATCCAGCGCAGCGGGGACTCCGGCGCGGCGTCCACCAGGTCCTCGCGGCCGGCGTGGACGACGCCGTGGATGTCGGCGACGACCGCGTGCTTGACCCCGGCCGCGATGAGCAGCTTCAGGATGGCCGTCCCGGCGGCGCCGGCGCCGGACATGACGACGCGGACGTCCCCGACGGCCTTGCCGACGACGCGCAGGGCGTTGGTGAGGGCGGCGAGGACGACGATCGCGGTGCCGTGCTGGTCGTCGTGGAAGACCGGGATGTCGAGGGCCTCCCGCAGCCGCGCCTCGATCTCGAAGCAGCGGGGCGCGGAGATGTCCTCCAGGTTGATGCCGGCGAAGCCGGGCGCGATGGCCTTGACGATCTCGACGATGGCGTCGGAGTCCTGCGTGTCGAGGCAGATCGGCCAGGCGTCGATCCCGGCGAACCGCTTGAACAGCGCCGCCTTGCCCTCCATGACCGGCAGCGCGGCCTTCGGGCCGATGTTGCCGAGGCCGAGCACGGCGGAGCCGTCCGTGACGACGGCGACGGAGTTGCGCTTGATGGTGAGGCGGCGGGCGTCCTCGGGGTTCTCGGCGATGGCCATGCACACGCGGGCGACACCCGGCGTGTAGATCATGGACAGGTCGTCGCGGTTGCGGATGGGGTGCTTCGACGCCATCTCGATCTTGCCGCCGAGGTGCATCAGGAACGTACGGTCCGAGACCTTGCCGAGGACGACGCCCTCGATCCCGCGCAGCTTGCCGACGATCTCGTCGGCGTGCGCGGTCGAGGTGGCCGCGATGGTCACGTCGATCCGCAGCTTCTCGTGGCCGGACGCGGTCACGTCGAGGCCGGTGACGGAGCCGCCGGAGGACTCCACGGCCGTGGTGAGCTGGGAGACCGCCGTTCCGCTCGCGGGCACCTCCAGCCGGACCGTCATCGAGTACGAGACGCTGGGCGCCGTTGCCATGGCGAGTTCCTCTGCTTTCCCTAGCTTCAGCTTCGTTGCCGTCCCCGCGCGGCACGGCCGTGCGGGGCCTTCCGATGGTCGCACCTACCTGCGGGTAGCAGGTAATACGGTCGTTTTGTTTTCGGAAACTGTTTTCCACCATACGAGAGATGGACGCCAAAAAGGAAGCGGGTCCGCGTCATCACCTCGGATGACGCGGACCCGCTTCCCACGTTCAGGACACCGGCCCGCCATGCTCGCCTCGCGGCAAGTGGTCGCTCGCGGCGACTAAGGTTGGGCCCGGGGGCTTGGATCGAGCCGGTGCCACCACCAGGCTAACAAACCCTCCGGGGTTCAGTCGCGCAGCAGATCCGGGACCCCCGCCGCGTCCGGTTCGTCGCGCCGCCCGGCGACGACCGTCAGCTGCTGCGTGGCACGGGTCAGCGCCACGTACAGCACCCGCAGGCCCGCCGGGGACTCGTCGGCGATCTCGGCCGGCGAGACGACCACGGTCGCGTCGTACTCCAGGCCCTTCGCCTCCAGGCTGCCCAGCGCCACGACCCGGTCGCCCAGGTCCGCCAGCCACCCCGCCGCCTGCTCCCGCCGGTTCATGGCGACCACGACGCCCACGGTGCCGTCCACGCGGTCCAGGAGGCGGCGCGCCTCGTCCCGTACGACCTCCACCGGGTCCCGGTCCCCCACGGCCGTGAAACGGGGCTCCAGGCCCGTGGAGCGCACCGCGCGCGGCGACTGGGCGCCGGGCATGGCCAGGGCCAGGACCTTCGCGGCGAGCTCGGCGATCTCGGCGGGGTTGCGGTAGTTCACCGTGAGGGTGAAGCGGCGGCGCGGGCGGGTGCCCAGCGCCTCGTCGCGCGCCTCCGCGGCCTCGTCCGGGGCCGACCAGGACGACTGCGCCGGGTCCCCGACCACCGTCCACGTGGCGTGCCGGCCGCGGCGGCCGACCATGCGCCACTGCATGGGCGTGAGGTCCTGCGCCTCGTCGACGATGACGTGCGCGTACTCGGTGCGCTCCTGCGCCAGCCGCTCGGCCCGCTCGCGCTGCGACTCCTCCCGTATGGGCATCAGCTCCTCCAGGCCGGTGAGCTGGTCCAGCGGGTCCAGCTCCCGCTTGCGGCGCGGCCGGGCGGGGGCGCCGAGCAGGGTCTGGAGCTCGTCCAGGAGGGCCACGTCGTGCACGGAGTACGTGTCGCGGCGCAGCGAGCGGGCCAGGCGGCGCACCTCGCCGGGGTTGAGGACGCGGCGCGACCAGCGGCCCAGGCGTCTCTCGTCGGCCATCGCGGCCAGCACCCCGCGCGGGGTCAGCTCGGGCCACCAGGCGTCCAGGAACGCGGTGAAGGAGTCCTCCGAGGTGACGTCCTCGTCGAAGGAGGAGCGCAGCTCGGCGGCGAGCTCCGGGTCGGTCTGGCGGGCGGCGGCGCCCGTCTTCGCGTACAGGGCGTCGAGGACCAGGCGGCGGGCGCGCGGGCGGAGCAGGTTGACGGGCGCGGTCCCGCCGAGGGCCGCGTGGCGGATGCGCCGCAGCTCCTCGGCCTCCAGCTCGACGCGCCGGCCGAAGGCGACGACGCGCAGCCGGTCGGGGGCCTCGCCCAGCTCCAGGGCGCCGCGGGCGGCCTTGCGCAGCACCTTCAGCATCCGGGAGGAGCCCTTGACGCGGGCGACGGCGGGCTCGTCGTACGCGGTGGCCTCGACGCCGTCGACGAGGCTGCCGACGGCGCGGATGGCGACCTGGCCCTCCTCGCCGAGCGAGGGCAGGACGCCCTCGGTGTAGGCGACGAGCAGCGGCGTCGGCGAGACGATGAGGATGCCCCCGGCGTACCGGCGGCGGTCCTGGTACAGCAGGTACGCGGCGCGGTGCAGGGCGACGGCGGTCTTGCCGGTGCCGGGTCCGCCCTCGACGTACGTGACGGACGCGGCGGGCGCGCGGATGACGAGGTCCTGCTCGGCCTGGATGGACGACACGATGTCGCGCATCGTGTGGCTGCGGGCCCGGCCCAGCGCGGCCATCAGGGCGCCGTCGCCGATGACGGGCAGCTCGGCGCCGTCGAGCGTCGCGGTCAGCTCGGGGCGCATCAGGTCGTCCTCGACGCCGAGGACGCGGCGGCCCTTGGAGCGGATGACGCGGCGGCGGACGACGCGGCCCGGGTCGACGGGCGTGGCCCGGTAGAACGGCGCGGCGGCGGGGGCGCGCCAGTCGATGACGAGCGGGCTGTAGTCGGCGTCGAGGACGCCGAGGCGGCCGATGTGGAGGGTCTCGGCGATCTCGGCGGTGTTGTCGGGCCGCACGGCGTCGTCGGCGGGCTCGACGGAGGTGTACGCGCCGTCGGGGCCCTTCTTGCCGTCCTTGCCCCGCAGGAGGTCGACGCGGCCGAAGAGGAAGTCCTCGAACTCGCTGTTCAGGCGGTTGAGGTGCACACCGGCGCGGAACACCTGCGCGTCCCGCTCGGCGAGCGCGCCGGGCGTCCCGACCTGGCCGCGCTGGGCGGCGTCGTGCATGAGGAACTCCGCCTCGTGGATCTTCTCCTCCAAGCGGCGGTACACCTGGTCCAGGTGGTCCTGCTCCACCGCGACCTCACGGTCCCGGATCGTGTCGATCACACGATCGGCTTCCTGCGCGGCCACCGTGGCCTCCTTCTGACGTGCACTGGGCAGCCGTCGAGGGTACGCCACGTTCCCGCTCCCTGTCAGTCGGGCCGTCCGACGGCCCCGTGCGCGGCGCCCCGCGCGCCCCGGGGCGGCGGCCGGGGCGCCGCCGGGAGGCCCCGGGGTCGCGGTCGCGCGGCGGCTTCCGCCGTCCTGGGCGGGACCGGAGGGCCGGCCCCGGTGACCCACTCGTGAGGGGGACCCTCAGCGCGGCGCGGGGCCCTTTCCGGGGACCTCCCGGGCACGTCCCGTACGGGCGCGGTGGCGGGCGACGCGTTCGCGGTTGCCGCACGCCTCGCTGGAGCACCAGCGGCGGCGCGCGCCACGGGAGGCGTCGAGGTAGATGCGGCGGCAGTGGTCGCCCTCGCACTCGCGCAGCCGCTCCCGCGCGCCGGGGTCGGTGAGCAGGTCGACGGCGTCGCGGGCGAGGGCGGCCAGCAGGGCGCCGCAGCCGGGCGGGGCGTCGAGGGCCCGTACGAGCCGCCCGTCGGCACCGGGCACCGCCCGCGGGGCGGGGGGCGCGGCGGCGGCCGCGAGGGCGTTGAGCCGCTCCAGGGCGGCGGGCGCGGCGGGGACGCGGCCGGCGAGCTCGGCGCGGACGAGGACGTCGAGGTGGCCGCGCAGCTCGGCGAAACGTTCCACCCATGTGTCGTCCACGGCGGGCAGCGGCGTCCCCTCCGGCACGAGCCCGCATCCGGCGAGCCACCGCGCGAGCCCCTCGGGGCCGGGGGCCGGCTCGTCCAGCAGCTCCAGGCACCGCCGCCCGGCGTCGAACCTCCGCCCGCCCGCCACGCCCGGTCACCCCCCTGGGGCCGCCCTTCGCCCCTCCGCCCCCCAGCGTGCCCCGAGGCCCCCCTCCCCGGAACCCCGGCGGCAGGGGATGCCGGACGGTACGCGCCGCGTGCGCCGCGGGGGCGGGTGCGGCTGGCGGCGTCGCGGGACTCATCGGTGGTACGCGCCGCGTGCGCTGCGGGGGCGGGCGGCGCACGCGGCGGAGCGCCGCCCTCACCCGGCGGACGCCGGTGGACGCGGCGCACCCCGGTGGGGCGCGGTACGCCCCGGTGGGCGCGGTACGTCCCAGTGGTCGCGACGCATCCCAGTGGACGCGGTACGCCCCGGTGGGCGCGGCGCGTCCTACGCGTCGCCCTCCAGGCCCGAGTCGGCGGTGGGGTCCAGGGCCAGGCGGTAGCCGCGCTTGACGACCGTCTGGATCAGCTTCGGGGCGCCCAGGGCCGCGCGGAGGCGTGCCATGGCGGTCTCCACGGCGTGCTCGTCGCGGCCCGCGCCGGGCAGGGCCCGCAGGAGCTCGGCGCGGGAGACGACCCAGCCGGGGCGGTGCGCCAGGGCCTGGAGCAGGGACATGCCGGCCGGCGGTACGGGCCGCAGCTCCCCGTCGACCAGGACCGCGTGCCCGCGGATCTCGATGCGGCGGCCCGCGACCGGCAGGGTCCGGGACCTGGCCGGCAGCTCCTGGCAGAGGAGTTGGACCAGCGGGCCGAGCCGGAAGCGGGCCGGCTGGACGGTGTCCACGGCGTGGCTCTGCAGCGGTACGGCGGTGACCGGGCCGACGCAGGCGGGAAGGACGTCGTGGCGCAGGGCGTCCAGCAGTTCGGCGAGGAGCCCGCGGCGTTCGGCGCGGGCCAGGAGGGACGCGGCGGCGGGGGCGCTGGTGAACGTCACCGCGTCGAGGGTGCGGGCGACGGCCGCGTCGAGGAGCCGGTCCAGCGGGCCCAGGTCCTCCGGCGGCATCCACCGGTAGACGGGGACGACGACGACCTCCGCGCCCGCGTCCCGCAGCGCCTCCACGAATCCGGGCAGCGGCTCGCCGTGGAGCTGGAGGGCGACGCGGCGGCCGGAGACGCCCTGTTCGAGGAGGCGGTCGAGGACCTCGGCCATCGAGTCCATGGCGGGCGACCACTCCTCGGTCAGCCCGGCCGCCCGTACGGCGCCCTTCACCTTGGGGCCCCGGGCGAGGACCTGCGCCCGCCGCAGGCAGGCGAGCAGCTCCTCCCCGTACCCCCAGCCGTCGGCGGCCTCCAGCCAGCCGCGGAAGCCGATCGCCGTCGTGGCGACGACGACGTCCGGGGCGTCGCCCACGAGTCGCTTGGTGGCTTCGAGGAGTTCCGCGTCGTCGGCGAGCTGCACGATCCGCAGCGCCGGGGCGTGCAGGACCGCCGCGCCCCGGCGCTGAAGCAGCGCGCTCAACTCGTCCGCGCGGCGGGCCGCGGTGACGCCGACCGTGAAGCCCGCGAGGGGGCCGTTCTCCTGCTCCTGGTGCTCCTGCATGACGTCCGAGCCTGGCAAGGGTGCGTGACAGGATCGGTTCGCCCACGTTTCCCCGCCGTTACGGACCATGCGTGATCACACCTCGGAGTAGCTGAGCTGCCGCTGTGCCGGTGCTTCCGCGGTGGTCGCGGCCGACTTGCGAAGGTATACCGCCCACGTCACGGTGATGCACGCCGCGTAGAAGACGAGGAAGGCGACGAAGGCGGACGTACCGGATCCCGCGGTCTGGAAGGACTGGCGGAAGGCGAGGTTGATGCCGAGGCCGCCGACCGCGCCGACCGCGCCGATCAGGCCCATGGCGGCGCCGGAGAGGCGGCGGCCGTACGCGTCGGCCTCCTCGCCGCCGAGGCCGGAGGCGTACGCCTTCGCCTTGAAGATCGCCGGGATCATCTTGAACGTGGAGCCGTTGCCGAGGCCGCTGAGGACGAACAGGGCGGTGAACCCGACGAGGAAGACCGCCAGCGACTCGACGAGCGCGGCGTAGATGACGACGCCGGTCGCGACGGCCATCGCGGCGAAGGCGCCGAGCGTGATGCGGGCGCCGCCGTACCGGTCGGCGAGGGAGCCGCCGACCGGGCGGATCAGCGAGCCGAGGAGCGGGCCGAGGAAGGTGAGCGACGCGGCCTGGAGCGGGGTCCGCCCGAACTGGGTCTGCAGGACGAGCCCGAAGGCGAAGCTGTACCCGATGAACGACCCGAAGGTGCCGATGTACAGGAACGCCATGATCCACGTGTGGGTGTCGCGCACGGCCTCCTTGACGGCGCCGGTGTCGTTCTTCACGGGCGCGAGGTTGTCCATGAACAGGGCGGAGCACACGGCGGCGACGACGATCAGCGGGATGTAGACGCCGAGGACGATCCGGGGGTGGGCGGCGCCGGCCGTGCCGATGACGGCGAGGCCCACCAGTTGGACGACGGGCACGCCGATGTTGCCGCCGCCCGCGTTGAGGCCGAGCGCCCAGCCCTTGCGGTGGAGGGGGAAGAAGGCGTTGATGTTCGTCATCGACGAGGCGAAGTTGCCGCCGCCGACGCCGGTGAGCGCGGCGACGAGCACGAACGTCGTGTACGACGTGCCGGGCTCCATCACCGCGAAGGCGGCGCCGGTCGGCAGCAGGAGCATCAGGGCGCTGAAGACGGTCCAGTTGCGGCCGCCGAAGCGGGCCACGGCGAAGGTGTACGGCACGCGGATGATGGCGCCGACGAGCGTGGCGACCGCGATCAGGAAGAACTTCCCGGCCGGGTCGATGCCGTACTCGGGGCCCATGAACAGCACCATCACGGACCACAGCGTCCAGATGGAGAAACCGATGTGCTCGGAGATCACGGAGAAGAGGAGGTTGCGGTTGGCCACGCGCTCGCCCTTCTCCTTCCAGAAGGTCTCGTCCTCGGGATCCCATTCCTGGATCCAACGTCCGCCCATCGCGCACCTCCGCCGTGTCGCTCCCTGAACCCGTCGGGACCGACGCTAGGAAGGTCGCGTTTCAGTCCGGTCATCTGAGGTGACCGGTCTGAAACCTTGCTCTCACCCGGCGGCCGGACGCGGTGTGAGCGCCCCGGCGCGGGAGCGGGGCGCGCAGGCGCAGCGGGCGGGGACGCCCCCACCGGCCGGACGCCGGTCAGGCACGGTCGGAGGCCGGCCGGACACCAGTCAGGTGCGGCCGGATACCGGTCGGACGCGGTCATACGTGGGTCGGACGCCGGTCAGGCGCGACCAGGGACCGGCCGGGCGCGGCCAGGAACCCGTCGGGTACGGCAGGGCACGGCCAGGGGTCAGCCGGGCGCCGGTCAGGCGCGGTCAGGCACCGCGCATCAGGGCGGCGTCGAGCTCCGGCAGCCACGCCCCGTCCGGTACGGCCAGCCAGCCCTCCTCCGCGGCGAGCCGGGCGGCGGCGGTGCGCAGCGCGTCGAGCCCCGGGTGCTTCAGTCCCTTGCGCCACACCAGCGCCACGGGCGACAGGGGTACGGGGCCGGTGAGCGGGCGCAGCACCGTCTCGGGCATGGGCGGGAAGTCGACGACGGCGAGGACCGGGGTGCGGCCCTTGGCCATGACGCGGCGGAACTCCTCGACGCCGACCGCCAGCGGCGCGGGCGGGGCGACGCGGATGCCGTGCTCGGCGAAGAGGAGCGCGGCGAGGTCGGTCCACTCGCGGGTGCGGGGGTTGCCCGCCCCGGCGTACAGGGCCTGCCCGGCGAGCGCGGACAGCTCGACCTCGTCGCGGTCGGCGAGCGGGTGGTCTTCGGGCAGGATCACGGCCATCGGCTCGTACCGCACGGGCTGCCAGGCGAGCCGGGCGCGGACCGCCGGGTCGAGGCCGGCGACCCGGCCGAAGGACACGTCGAGGCGGCCGGCGAGGATCTCTGCGGCGGCGCCGGTCAGGCCGCTCTCGAAGCGGGCCATCAGCTCGCAGTCGGGCGCCAGCGCGCGGGCCCGGTCGAGGACGCGTCCGCTGCTCATGTCGGGCGAGTTGAGGTCGACGAGGAGGGGGCGGGGTCCGGCGCCGGAGAAGGCGGTGGCCAGGTCGTCGTACGCGGCGAGGACCGTCTGCGCGTACGGGCGGAGCCGCTCGCCGTCCGCGGTGAGGGCGACCTGCCGGGTCGTGCGGACGAACAGCTCGGTGCCGAGCCGCCGCTCCAGGCGCCGGATGTCGCGGCTGAGGGCCTGCTGGGCGACGTACAGGCGGGCGGCGGCGCGGGTGAAGTGCAGTTCGTCGGCGACGGCGGCGAAGGCGCGCAGGAGCCGGGGTTCGATGTCGGGGACCACGACCGGAACTTACAACACAGGTGCGTCAATCCGTGCCGAACAGGTGTTGGACCGGCGGTGGGCGGGGCGGTGAGGGTGGGGCCATGCCCCCGCATCCGACGAAGCCGGCGACCGAGCCGGCCGCTACCCCCGGCCCCCTGTCCCCGATCCCGACCCCGACCCCGTCTTCCTCCGCCTCGCCCCCGACTCCGTCCCCGATTCCGACCTCCTCCACTCCGGCCTCCGCCCCGTCCCGGGCCCCGGCCCCGTCCCCGCCTTCGTCCTCCTCCGCCCCGGCCTCCGCTCCCGCGTCCGCCTCCCCGCCCGAGCCGCCCCGCTCCGGCACCCCCGGCGGGCCGCCCCGCCGCCCCCGCAACCCGTACGTCCGCCTCTTCGCCGTGCCCGGTGCGCGCGCGTTCACCGCCGGCAACCTCATCGCGCGCGTGCCGATGGGGATGTTCACCGTCAGCGCGGTCATCATGATCGCCGGCTCGCGCGGCTCGTACGCCCTCGCCGGCGCCGTCACCGCGACCGGTCTCGCCGCGACGGCGGTCGTGGCGCCGTTCACCGCGCGGCTGATCGACCGGTACGGGCAGGCGCGGGTCGCCGTCCCGGCCACGGTGCTCGCCGTGCTCGGGTCGCTGGCCCTGCTGCTGTGCGTCCGCTACGGCGCGCCGGACTGGACCCTGTTCGCCGCGTACGCCGCGACCGCGACGACCCCGAACATCGGCGGCATGTCCCGCGCCCGCTGGGCGCACCTGTACCGCGACGACCCGCGCGCGGCGCACACCGCGAACGCCTTCGAGCAGGCCGTGGACGAGCTGTGCTTCATGACCGGCCCGGTGCTCGCCGCGTTCCTGTGCGCGGCGCTGTTCCCGGAGGCGGGCACCCTGATCGGCGCGGTCCTGCTGCTCGCCGGGATGTTGCTGTTCACCGCGCAGCGTGCGACGGAGCCGCCGGTCGCGCCGCGCGCGGCGGGGCGGCGGGCGCGCTCCCCGCTCCGCACGCCGGGGATGCCCGCGCTGCTGGCGGTGTTCCTGGCGACGGGCGCGATCTTCGGGTCGATGGAGATCGTGACGCTGGCGTTCGTGGACGGCCCGGAGGCCGGGCCGGTCATGGCGCTACAGGCGTTCGGCTCGTTCCTGGCGGGCCTCGCGTACGGCTCGGCGCGTCCCGCCCCGGACGTGCGGCGGCGGCTGCTGGTGTGCCTGGCGGCGATGACGGCCCTGATGTCGCTGCCGCTGCTGGCGTCCGGCACGGGCTCGCTGCTCGTCCTGGCGGGAGCGCTGCTGCTGGCGGGGATGGCGACGGCGCCCACGATGGTGACCGGCATGTCGCTGGTGCAGCGGCTGACCCCGCCGGGGCAGTTGAACGAGGGCATGACGCTGGCGGTGACGGCCCTGCTGGGCGGGATCTCGGCGGGCGCGGCGACGGGCGGCTGGCTCGTGGAGCGGGCGGGCGCGGGCACCGCGTACGCCCTGCCGGTCGCGGCGGGGGCGCTGGCGCTGGGCCTGGCCGCGGCGGGCGTCCGGCCGCGGGGCCTGCCGCATGCCCCGCGGCACGCCGACGGCGGGACGGCCCCGGACTGACCGCGCGGGCGCGCGGCCCCGAAGACCGCATCGTTGCTCCGAGGGACGCACCGCCGCTGCCAGAGCCGCACCGTCACCCCGAAGACCGCACCGCCGCTCCGAGGGGCGCACCGGGGCGTGATCGCCGGGGCACGACGAAGGCCCGGCCGCCTTGGGGGCTGCCGGGCCTTCGCCTACATGGGAAAGTGGAGATGGCGGGAATCGAACCCGCGTCCAACGGTGCGGAACCAGGGCTTCTCCGTGTGCAGTCCGCTTCGCTTTTCTCGGCCCCGGAGATCACGCGGACAAGTCTCCGACGGGCTCAGTCACTGTGTGGTTTCCCTCTACGCCCCGTGACCGGGCCTAGAGGTTTAGTTCCCTAGCTGATGCCAGGATCCGGGTCGGGAACAGCCCCGGGCTGACACTTCGCGAGTCGCTACTTAGGCAGCGAGGGCGAAGGAATCGCGCTTGGTGTTGGCGATTATTGGTTTCGGCCTGTGGTTTACGAGATCATGGCCGCTTCCTCGACACGCTTCCCCTGCTTCGACAGCCGCTGTCGAAACCGATCATCCCCATGTTGATTTTTCAAGCCCCCTGGGGGGCGCGCCCCCGCCATGGGGGGGCAGATGCCATCGTACGGGATCAACGCGGGACGATGCCAGCGTATTTCCCCGTACGCGTGACCCGCGTCACCCCGCCTACGCGCGCTGGCGGCGGCGGACCGCCGACATGGCGCGCTCGGCCTCGCGGCGGTCCTGCTTCTCGCGCAGGGTCTGCCGCTTGTCGTACTCCTTCTTGCCCCGGGCGAGCGCGACCTCGACCTTGGCCCGGCCGTCCTTGAAGTACAGCGAGAGCGGCACGATCGTGTGCCCCGTCTCCTGCGACTTCGACTCCAGCTTGTCGATCTCGGCACGGTGCAGGAGGAGCTTCCGCTTGCGCCGCGCGCTGTGGTTGGTCCAGGTGCCCTGGCTGTACTCCGGTACGTGGACGTTGTGCAGCCACGCCTCGTGCCCGTCGATCTGTACGAAGCCGTCCACCAGCGAGGCCCGCCCCTGGCGCAGCGACTTCACCTCGGTGCCGGTCAGGACCAGACCGCACTCGTAGGTGTCCAGGATGTGGTAGTCGTGCCGCGCCTTCTTGTTCTGCGCGATCAGCTTGCGCCCTGTTTCCTTAGCCATAGTGCGGCCATTTTCGCACTACGTGCCCGCCCCGAGGCCACTCAATACCGTGCGGGCCCGCTCCTCGGCGCGGGTGGGCGCCGGTACGTCCGGGGTGATGCCGCGCCCGTCGACCCGCGAGCCCGCCGGGGTGCGGTAGTGGCCGACGGTCAGCTCGGCGACCGAGCCGTCGGGAAGGCTGCTGGGCATCTGGACGGAGCCCTTGCCGAAGGTGCGCTCCCCCACCGTCACGGCCCGCCCGCGGTCCTTGAGCGCCCCGGTCAGCAGCTCGGCGGCGCTCATGGTGCCGCCGTCGATCAGCGCGACGACGGGCCTGCCCGTGTCGCCGCCCGGCTCGGCGTACAGGGCCTTCTCCTCCCCGTGCACGTCGTACGTGGCGACGAGCCCGCCGTCGAGGAACGCGGACGCGGCGGTGACCGCCTCGGCGACCAGGCCGCCGCCGTTGCCCCGCAGGTCCAGCAGCACCCCGGCACCCGCGGGGGCCCGGTCCACGGCCCTGCGCACCAGGGCGCCGCTGCCCCGCGTGAACGCGCTGACCCGGATCAGCACCGCGTCGCCGACCCGCCGCACGGTGACCGCCTCGACGGCGAGCCGGGCGCGGCGCAGCGTCAGCGTCCACGCGCGCGTGCCCCGCTGGACGCGGAGGGCGACCGCGGAGCCGGCCTTCGCGCGCGTACCGCCCCCGTCCGCGCGATCGCCGCGCAGCAGGGCGACCACCTCGGCGGCGGTGCGCCCGCGCACGGAGCGGCCGTCGACCGCGCGGAGCCGGTCGCCGGGCCGGAGCCCCGCCCGCTGCGCGGGGCCGCCGCGCTGCACGCGGGCCACCTCGACGTGCCCGTCGGCGGTACGGCGCGCCCACAGGCCGACCCCCGTGTACGACCCGTCGAGGGCGCGCTGGAAGTCCTCGTACTCGCTCCTGTCGTAGACGGCGCCCCACCGATCGCCGCTGCGGCTGACGACCTCCTCGGCGGCCTGCGCGACGGACTTGCCGTCCTCGGCGGCCTCGGCGGCGGCGCGGACCACCTCGTCCCGCACCGCGTCCTCGTCCGTCCGGGGGGCGGGGCGGGCGGGGCCGGCGGAGGGGCCGTTTCGGGCCGCCGTCGACGGGTCGCCGTCGCCGTGCGGCAGGGAGCCGGTGGCGGCGGCCGTCGCCAGGACGGTCGCGAAGATCACGGTCAGGACGGCCCCGCGCCCGATGTGGCGGGGCCGGAGCGAGGACTCGGGACCCGGCATCGACATGCCGCTCACTCTAGGACAAGCGGAAGGCGCCGTACGGGCGTTGCCCGCACGGCACCAGGGGCGCTTGTCACACCTTCAGATACTTGCGCAGCGCGACGGCCGCCGCCAACGACGGCATCAGCAGGCCGATCACGAGGACCAGCGGCAGGACCGAGAACACCGCGTCCCAACCGATGAACTGGACCAGCGGCATCTGCTCCGCCAGCGACAGACCCGCGTCGATCAGGAAGTACCGCCCCACCAGCAGCAGTCCACAGGCGACCAGGCCGCCCAGCAGTCCGGCGAACGCGGCCTCCATGATGAACGGCATCTGGATGTAGAAGCTGGACGCGCCGACGAGCCGCATGATGCCGGTCTCGCGGCGGCGGCTGAACGCCGACACGCGCACCGTGTTGACGATCAGCATCAGCGCGATCAGCAGCATCAGGCCCATGACGACGAGGGCGGCGACGTTCATGCCGCGCATCATGTTGAACAGGTTCTCCAGGATGCCGCGCTGGTCCTGCACCGAGTGGACGCCGGACCGGCCCGAGAAGGCGGTGGCGACGACCTCGTACTTCTCCGGGTCCTTCAGCTTCACCCGGAACGACTCCTGCATCTGGTCCGGCGTGATGACGCTGGCGATGGCGGTGTCGCCGTACTGCTCCCGGTAGTGCTTGTACGCCTCCTCCGCCGTCTCGTGGTGGACGGTCTCCACGATGTCGAGCTTCTTGAGGTCCGTCTCGATCTGCTCCTTCTGCTGGGCGGTCACGGCGCCCTTGGAGCAGGTCTCGGCCGTCTCCGCGTCGTTCTTGTTGCAGAGGTAGATGGTGACGTTGACCTTGTCGTACCAGAAGTCCTTCATCGCGTTGACCTGCTGGCCCATCAACACCGCGCCGCCGAACAGGGCCAGTGACAGGGCCACGGAGACGATGACGGCGAAGGTCATCGTGAGATTGCGACGGAGGCCGACACCGATCTCCGAGAGTACGAACTGGGCGCGCATCGCGTGCGTAGAGCCTTTCCTTGCCGTGCGTGAAGCCTGCTGCTGCTACTGCCCGCTGGTCGGTCAGTGCTGGTAGCCGTAGACGCCGCGGGCCTGGTCGCGGACGAGACGGCCCTTCTCCAGCTCGATGACGCGCTTGCGCATCTGGTCGACGATGTTCTGGTCGTGTGTCGCCATGACGACGGTGGTGCCCGTGCGGTTGATCTTGTCGAGCAGCTTCATGATGCCCACCGACGTCTGCGGGTCGAGGTTGCCGGTCGGCTCGTCGGCGATCAGCAGCATCGGCCGGTTGACGAACGCGCGCGCGATGGCCACGCGCTGCTGCTCGCCGCCGGACAGCTCGCCCGGCATCCGGTCCTCCTTGCCCGCGAGGCCGACCAGCCCCAGGACCTGGGGTACGGACTTGCGGATCTCGCCGCGGGACTTGCCGATGACCTCCTGCGCGAAGGCCACGTTCTGCGCGACGGTCTTGTTCGGCAGCAACCGGAAGTCCTGGAACACGGTGCCCAGCTGGCGGCGCATGTGCGGCACCTTCCAGTTGGACAGCCGGGCGAGGTCCTTGCCGAGGACGTGCACCGTTCCCGTACTGGCGCGCTCCTCGCGCAGGAGCAGCCGCAGGAAGGTGGACTTTCCGGAGCCGGAGGACCCCACCAGGAAGACGAATTCACCCTTCTCGATCTCCAGGGAGACGTCCCTGAGTGCGGGCTGGTTCTGCTTCGGGTAGGACTTGGAGACGTTGTCGAATCGGATCACGGGTGCACCCACGGTCGGCCGGGAGGAGTAGGTGAGCGTGACCATACGCGAACCGGGATGTCCCGTGCAGGCGCCGGACGGGCTTGCCCGATTTGTCCGGACTGGGGGACTGTGGTAGGCAGTCCTGACCGGCGGGAACACGACGGGGCGCGCCTAAACTCGTGGGACCTGGCACAGTGGGGAGGGGAACGGACGCGTTTCCCTGAGCGTTGTGCGGAGAGAACCGGGTGGACGGTTCGCAGTCCAGCGGCTCCGCCGCGCGGGAGGAGGAGAGCGCATGACCTATGACCGATTGGTGTGCGCCAGCTGCGCCGCGCCCGTGAGCGAGGGCCGCTGCCCCGTCTGCCGGGCGAACCGCGAGCGCATGCAGCAGAGCCCCTGGGGCGCCCTGAGCCCGTCGGCGCTGCTGACGCTCTTCCTGCTCCTGGTGGCGACGGCGGCGGCGCTGGTCGTGGCGCACCAGCCCGCGTAGCGGCCGGTCGCGTACGCAGCTCCCGGTTGTGGAAGGGGCCCGGACACCGTGGGAACGGTGTCCGGGCCCCATTTCGCGCGCCCGGTCGCCCGGGCTCCGCGCGCTTGGTCCGCGCGCTCGGTCCGCGCGCTTAGGCGGCGGTGCGGCCGCCGACCAGGCGCGGCAGCATGCGGAAGCCGATGCCGCCGGCGATCATCGTCGCGGCGCCGATGAGGAGGAACGAGGTCTCGGCGGCGCCGGTCTCCGCCAGCTCCTCCTTGACCTCGCCCTGCTGGACCGGCTGCGAGCCGACGTTGTTGGTGCCCGGGTTGTTGTCGGAGCACTCGGCACCGTCGGCGGTCACGGTGCAGGTGCCGACGTCGCCACCGGTCGAGCCGGAGCCACCGGTGGCCGCGGCACCGCCGGTGGACGCGGCGTCGTCACCACCGGTGGTGCTCGTGGAACCGGTCGAACCCGTGGTGCCGGTGGAACCCGTGGTGCCGGTCGAACCCGTGGTGCCAGTGGTGCCGGTGGAACCCGTGGTGCCGGTCGTACCGGTGGTGCCGGTCGAACCCGTGGTGCCGGTCGTACCGGTGGTGCCCGTCGAGCCCGTGGTGCCAGTGGTGCCAGTGGTGCCGGTCGAACCCGTCGAGCCCGTGGTGCCGTTCGACCCGCCGTTGCCGCCGTTGCCGCCGCTCGTGGTCGCACCACCGTCGGACGACGTACCGCCGCTCGTGGTCGCACCACCGTCGGACGAGGTGCCACCGCTCGTGGTCGCAGCGCCACCGCTCGTGGTCGCGCCACCGTCGGACGACGTACCACCACTGGTGGTGGCAGCACCGCCGCTCGTGGTCGCGCCACCGTCGGACGACGTGCCACCACTCGTGGTCGTCGCACCACCAGTCGTGGTCACGCCACCGTCGACCGTCGTGCCACCGCTCGTGGTCGTCGCATCGCCACTCGTGGTCGTACCGCCGCTCGTGACCGGGTCCGGGACGGTGTTGTCGTCACAGGTGGAGTCGACCGGAGAGCACGCATCGGTCTCGAATCCGAGATCGATGCCCGCCGCCTGGGCGGCTCCAGCCGCGGTCAGGGACGCGCCCGCGGCGATCACCGCGCCAGCGGCTATCCGCGCGACCCTGATCCGCATCTTCTTGGTCATAAAGCTGCTACCCCCAGTAGCTGTTCTGTCAGTGGAGCAGCGCACCGGGGCCAGGACAGGAGGGCCGCGACGTTACTGGACCAGCCCCCGTTCACACGCGCCCCAGATCCGCGCATGCCGCGCCCCAGACTTTCGGCTTTTCAAGGGGGCGTCAAGGACGTTGCGTCGCCTAAGGGTTGAGACAACACCATTTGCCAGCTATGCGGGCATGCATCTGTGACGTAAACGCGAAACGCCGTACTGAAGTGGGCGATTGCCTTATCGATAAAGCCATGGCGGGAATCTCCGTGCGACCGCATGGGGCGATGGTCATCCGTCCGCGGTCGTCCGGACAGACCGTCGAACGAAACGCCTCAACCTCAGCGCCCCGACGCGGTGCTCGGGTCGTTGCAGAGCGCCTGGGCGTCGACCTGCGCCCTGGTCACCACGTCGCCGTCCGGAGTGAGGTGCTCACCCGCCTCCAACTCGGCTCCTTCGAGGCGCGACGGAGCCACCCAGTCGGCTCGGCCCGGGTCCGGTTTCCCGTTGACGAGCTTCCGTGACCCCGACGTGGAAGCCGTCCGGAAGCTTCTCCTTGAGGGGCTCGTCCTCCTTCAGGAAGTCGACCTTGGCACCCACCACGAAGACGCCGGTCCTTGCTCCCTTTGATGCCGGGCGAGTCGCGCTCACAAGGTCTCGAAGCCGTCGCCGCTCTCACCCGGCGCGTTCACGTAGATGTCCGCGCCGCACACCTCACGGGACGGGCAGAGGGAGTGGGCGACCATCACGTTCCCGGCCCGATCCGAACGGAAGCCGAAATCCGGCGAGCGGGGTTCCTGTGCGAGCACACGTCCGGTGAGTGCCCGCGCCGCCGGAGAGCCGCACACCACACCCGGACGGAACGCCCTGCCCATGGACACCAGTAGCCACCACCCTCCAGGTCGGCCTCGATCTCGTAGCCATGGGCGCGGGGATCCACTCGTACCGGTTGCCGCCTCCGCCGCTCGGTGCGGGGTCGACGGGTGGGATCGGTGTGCTCGGGAGGGGGACCCGCGTCTCGGGGACGCGCGGGCCCCGGCGTCGCGCGGGTACGCGTGTGGCGCGGCGCCGCGCCCCGGTGGGGGTGCGGCGCCGGTCGTGCGGGGAGGGAGGGTTACTTCTCCTGCTCCTGCTGCTTGCGCCAGCGGATGCCCGCCTCCAGGAAGGCGTCGATCTCGCCGTCGAGGACGGCCTGCGGGTTGCCGACCTCGTGCTCCGTGCGCAGGTCCTTGACCATCTGGTACGGGTGCAGGACGTACGAGCGCATCTGGTTGCCCCAGGAGCTGCCGCCGTCGCCCTTGAGGGCGTCCATCTTGGCGCGCTCCTCCTGGCGCTGGCGCTCCAGGAGGCGGGCCTGGAGGACGCGCATCGCGGACGCCTTGTTCTGGATCTGCGACTTCTCGTTCTGGCAGGACACGACCACGCCGGTCGGGAGGTGCGTGATGCGGACGGCGGAGTCCGTCGTGTTGACGGACTGGCCGCCGGGGCCGGAGGACCGGTACACGTCGATGCGGAGCTCGTTCTCCGGGATCTCGATGTGGTCGGTCTGCTCGACGACCGGCAGCACCTCGACGCCCGCGAAGGACGTCTGGCGGCGGCCCTGGTTGTCGAACGGGGAGATGCGGACCAGGCGGTGCGTGCCCTGCTCGACGGAGAGCGTGCCGTACGCGTACGGGGCGTGCACGACGAACGTGGTCGACTTGATGCCGGCCTCCTCCGCGTACGACGTCTCGTAGATCTCGGTCTTGTAGTCGTGCCGCTCGGCCCAGCGGAGGTACATGCGCTGCAGGCGCTCCGCGAAGTCCGAGGCGTCGACGCCGCCGGCCTCGGCGCGGATGGTGACGAGGGCCTCGCGCTCGTCGTACTCGCCGGACAGGAGCGTGCGGACCTCCATCTCGTCGAGGGCCTTGCGGACCGCGGTGAGCTCCGCCTCGGCCTCGGCGAGGGTGTCCGGGTCGTCCTCGGCCTCGGCGAGCTCGAACAGCACCGCGAGGTCGTCGATCCGGCCGCGCAGGGACTCCGCCTTGCGCACCTCGGCCTGGAGGTGCGAGAGCCTGCTGGTGATCTTCTGCGCCGCCTCGGGGTCGTCCCACAGGGACGGCGCGGCCGCCTGCTCCTCGAGCACGGCGATGTCTGCCCTCATCTTGTCGAGGTCGAGGACCGCCTCGATGGACCCCATGGTCGAGGTGAGGGACTTCAGCTCTTCGGATACGTCGACGACTGCCACGGGTCCAGCGTAACGGCTGGCCGCGACAGTCCCCTCCCCCGAGGGCGGCGGACCGCTCCCCGGGGGCCCGCGCGCGGGGGTCAGGGCCGGGCGGGGACGGTGTCCGGGACGGTCTCGGGGGCGGACCGCCGGGAGTCCTGGGGCGGCGCCTCCGTGTCGTCACCACCCGCCGCGAACCAGCCGCCGACACCCGCCGCGGCGACCAGGGCGGCGCCCGCGACGGAGAGCGCCAGGCGGCGCCTGCGGACGGCGGACGGCTTGTTGCGGGCCGAGCCGGGGCGGCGCTGGCCGGGAGCGCGCGGGGCGCGGGCGGTGCCGAGGGGGCCGCCGGCCAGCTCGTCGGGGCCGGGGACGCGCATCGACGTGTGGGTGTCGCGGCTGGAGTCCGCGAAGGAGCCGGGGACCAGCGGGACGGCGGCGCGGCGCGGGCCGCTCGGCAGGGTCGGGTACGGGTCGTCCTCGTACGGCTCCGAGGGGGGCTCGGCGCCCGGTTCGTCCACCTCCAGGGGCGGCATGTGCGCGACGAGCGGCGCCAGGTCGTGGAGGCGGGCGGCGAGCTCGGAGGCGCGCAGCCGGGAGGCGGGCGCCTTGGCCAGGCACTGGACGATCAACTGCCACAGCTCGTCCGGGATGCCGGGCAGCGGGACGACCGTCTCGGTGACGTGGCGGCGCAGGACGGCGCCCGGGTGCCCGCCGCCGAACGGGGTGAACCCCGCCAGCAGCTCGTACAGGACGGTGGCGAGCGCGTAGATGTCGACGGCGGCGCGCGGCGGCAGGCCCTCGACGATCTCGGGGGCCAGGTAGTCGGGGGTGCCGATGATGCGGTTGGCGCGGGTGCGGCCCGGGGTGTCGATCAGCTTGGCGACGCCGAAGTCGGTGAGGAGGGCGGGGTGGGCGCCGCCCGGGCCGAGCGGGCCCTCCATGTCGAGCAGGATGTTCTCCGGCTTGACGTCCCGGTGGACGACTCCGGCGGCGTGCGCGGCGGCGAGGCCCTCGGCGACGTCCGCGACGACGGCGACGGCCGCGGCGGGCGCGAGGCGGCGCTCGCGGTCGAGGCGGCTGCGCAGGTCGGTGCCGCGGACGAGGTCCATGACCAGGGCCAGGTCGTTGCCGTCGACGACCAGGTCGCGCACGGCCACCACCCTCGGGTGTTCGAGCCCGAGCAGGGCGGTGCGCTCCTGGACGAAGCGACCGACGAGTTCCTGGTCCGAGGCGAGGTCCTCGCGCAGCAGCTTGATGGCGACGGGGCCCTCCGGGCCCTCTCCGAGCCACACCGTGCCGGCGCTGCCCCGGCCCAGGATCTGGTGAGCCGTGTACCGGCTGCCGATTTTCCGTGCCAAGACTGCTCCCTCAGCGGCTGGCGTTCCCGACCAAGTTACGCGGGCCGGGGCACCGGCACTCGCACAGGCGCGGAAATCACCCCTCCGAAGTCGACAAAGCGACAGGGTCGACGTGCACCGGGGTGGTGGAGCGACCCGCGCCGGAGCGGCCGGGGGCCGTCCCGGCGCGGGGGCTCACTGCTGCACCGGGGTGCTCGGGGGCTCCGTACCGCCGCTCAGCTCGGAGATCCAGTCGCTGATGGAGGAGACGGCGTCGCCGATGGCCTGCCAGTACCCCTTGCCCTGGGCGATCCAGTCCTGGAGCGGTGTCAGCTCCCAGATGAGCCAGCCGGCCACGACGAACAGCACGATCGTGAACAGGCAGCCCTTGAGGCAGCCCAGGCCGGGGATGCGCATCGGGTTGGCGCTGCGCTGCCGGGGCGCGCGGGGCGCGGGCTGCGGCGGCTGGGGCTGCTGGGGCGCCTGCGGCTGGGGGGCGTACTGCTGCCGGGGCGGCTGCGGCGCCGGGGCGTACTGGCGGCGCGACTGCGGCCGGGGCTGTGGCTGGGGCGGCTGGGGCCGGGGCGGCGGCTGCTGCGGGGCGTACTGCTGCTGCGGGGGCTGCTGCCCGTACTGCTGCGGCGGACGGTTCCGGGGCGGCTGCTGGGGCTGGGGGGGCTGCTGGGGCCGGCGCGGGGGGCGGCGGCGCAGCGGGTCCTCGGCGGGGTCGAGGTACTGGACCTGGGTCTGCTCGTTGCGGTCCCGGGCGGCGCGCAACTGCGTCTGCCACGGGTGCGGCTCCTCCGGCTGCGGTACGGGCAGCATGACCGCGGTCGGGTCGGCGGCGCCGCCCGGTCCCCCGGCGCCGGGGCCGGTCTGCGGGAGGACGCTGGTCGCGGCCGCCGGGTCGTACTGGGAGGCGCCCCGGCCGGTGTTCGGGAGGACCTGGGTGGCGTCGGAGGCACCGGGGGCGTCCGGCGCCGGGGTGCCGGGGACGGGCGCGGGCGACGGGTCGGGGGCGAGCAGCGCGCCGACGCCCTCGGCCGCCTCGATCTCCGCGACGGTCGCGTGCACGCCGATGCCGGCGGCGACCGTGCGCAGCGCGCGGGCCAGGTTCTCCGCGCCGGGGCGGCGGTCGGGGTCCTTGCTGAGGCAGCGCTCGATGACCGTCCACAGCGGGGCGGGCACCGTGGAGGGGCGGCGGGGCTCCTCGCTGAGGTGCCGGTGCAGGATCTCCAGCGCCGTGCCGCCCCCGAACGGGGGACGGCCGGTGACCAGCTCGTACAGCATGATGCCGGCGCCGTAGACGTCCACGGCGGAGGTCTGCGGGCGGCCCTCGGCGGACTCCGGCGCGACGTACGCGGGCGTGCCGACGAACTCGTGGGTGCGGGTCAGGCCCGGGGAGTCGGCGAGGCGGGCGATGCCGAAGTCGGTGAGCATCGGGTGCATCCGCCCGTCCCGCTCGGCGAGCAGGACGTTCGCCGGCTTGAGGTCGCGGTGCACGATGCCGTCGGCGTGGCTGGCGGCGAGCGCGTCGGCCACCTGGGCCATGAGCAGGGCGGCGGCGACCGGGGTGAGGGGGCCGTTCTCGCGGATGTAGCGGTGCAGGTCCGGGCCGTCGACGAGGTCCATGACGAGGGCGAGGAGGTCGCCCTCGACCACCAGGTCGCGGGTGCGGACGATGTTGGGGTGGGTGAGGCGCAGGAGGACGGAACGCTCCCGCAGGAAGCGCATCACGACGTCCGGGTCGTTCGCGAGCTCCTCCTTGAGGACCTTGATCGCGACGGTCTCGCCGGGCTGGCCCGGCACGGCCGCCTCGGCGCCCGCCGCCTCCCTCTGGCGGGCACGCCAGACGGTGCCCGTGGCGCCGCGTCCGAGCGGCTGCTCGAGCAGGTACTTGCTGCCGACTGGCCGCACGGTCATGCGCTCCCTGCGATCGTGGTCCGAAGCTTGCGTCCGACCCACTCTAGTGCCGTTCCGCTTCCTTCGATTTTTCTTCGTTTTCCGTTCGAACGTCCTGTCGTCGGGCGGGACGGAAGGAAAGACGTACGGCCGGGGCGTCCGGTTGCCCGGGGCGCAGATGCGACCAGGGTGGGCGCAAACCGGCGTTTCCCCGGGCGGGCAGGGAATATCAAGATCATTTTTTGCCGGTCGGCGGGCACCGTGTCAGTGGCAGGTGGGAGGATGCACCTGCGCGGCGCACCGCGGGGCCGGGAGCCTCCGGGACGGGCCGTGCCGACCTGTACCGGACGACGTGTCCGCGCGCGGGCGGTGGGGACGCCGAGGGCCTGTCCCCCCGCTGCCGGGCGCGTCGCGCAGAAGGGACCGCTGACCGCGATGCAGATCCGGCTGACCGTCCTCGCGGCGCCGCCCGGCGGGCAGACCGCACGGCGCGCCTGCGACGTGCTCGTCACCGCCCCCGCCGGCACCGCGCTGGCCGCCGTGGCGTCCGGCGTCGCCGCCGCCGTGGCGGGACCGGACGGCGCGGCGGGCACGGGCCCCGTCGTGCTGTACGCCGGGCGCGAACGGCTCGACCTCCAGCGCTGCGCCCTGGGCGAGCCGCCCCTCGTCGACGGGGCGGTGCTGGCGCTCCAGGTCCCCGCGGAGGACGCGGTGGCCCCCGGCGGCGCGGTCGCGCGGCTGCACGTCGTGGCGGGCCCGGACGCGGGCGGGGTGCACCTGCTGCACCCCGGACACGTCCGCGTCGGCCGCTCCGCCGACGCGGACGTCCCGCTGGACGACCCCGACGTGTCGCGGCTCCACTGCGAGGTCACGGTCGGCGGGGACGGCCGCGTGACGGTCGCGGACCTGGGCTCGACGAACGGTACGGCGCTGGACGGCCACCCGGTCGGCGCCCGGCCCGTCCGCCTGCCCGCCGGGGCGCTGCTCCGGGTCGGCGAGTCGGCCCTGCGCCTGTCCGCGGGCGCGGACACCGCCCCGCTGCCCACGGCCCCGGACGGCGAGGGCCACGTACGCGTCGCGCGCGCGGCGGCCCCGGCGGACGGGGCGGACGACGGCCACGCGCGTCCGGGCGCCCCCGGCGCGGGCCGGGACGGCACCCGCGCGGCCCCGGACGCACCCGTCGCCCCCGCCGCGGACCCGACTCGCGCGGGCTTCCCGGCCGGTGCGGGCGAGGGCCCCGCGCGAAACGCCCGCGGCGGCCCCGGGGACGGCCTCCCCGACGGGACGGGCCCCGGCCTCCCGGGCACAACCCACGACTTCCCGAGCAGGACGGTCCACGGCCTGGGCCACGGCCTTCCGAAGGGGACGGGTCACGGCCTCCCGGGCGGGACCGCCCACGGCCACGCGCGCGGGGACGCCCCGGACGCCGCCCGCGCGGGCGCCCCGGACGGCTCCGGCCACGGCACCGCCGGGGCCTACGCCGGGATGGCGCGCGACCAGAGCGGCGCCGGAGGCACCCCGGCCCGGGGCACCCGCGTGCCGGAGACGCCCGCCCGGCGGCGCGGGATAGGCGCATGGGCCCGGCGGCTCGCCGGGGCGCGCGGCGAGCAGGCGGACCCGGGCGCCGGCGGCGCGCGCACCGGGACCGGCGTACCGGACGCGCCGCGCGGGCCCGGCGCCGAGGCGTGGCCCGACCCGGCCGCCGTACTGCTGACCGCCCTCGGGCCCGGCCCGCGGCTCTGGGAGCGGACGCCCGGACACCCCGAGGCGCTCGCGGTGCGGCTCGGCACGACGGACCGGGCCGACCTCGCGGCCGTGCCCGTCACGGTCGGGCTGCGCGAGGCCGGGGCGCTGGGCCTGGCCGGGCCGCGCGCCCGGCTCCTGGGCCTGGCCCGCTCGGTCGTGGCCCAACTGGCCGCCCTGCACGCCCCGGCGGACCTGGAGATCGTGCTGATCAGCGCCGACCGGACCCGCCCCCTGGAGGAGCGCCGCCGCGACTGGGCGTGGCTCGGCTGGTTGCCGCACGTCCGCCCCGCGCACGGCCAGGACTGCCGGCTGCTCCTCGCGTACGACCGGGACCAGGCCGCCGCGCGGGCCGCGGAGCTGACCCGGCGGCTGGACGACGGGCCGCTCGGCCCCGGCTGGGCGGAGGCCGGCCTCATCGCTCGGGCCGGGGAGGGCTCCCCGGCGGTCGCCGGGGCGGCGGGGCGGTTCCACCGGGCGCACCTGGCGGGGACGGCCCCGGGGCCGTACACGGTGGTGGTCGTCGACGGCGACCCGGGCACCGCCGCGCTGCGCGAGACGGCCGCGCGGCTGGCGGGCGCGGGCGCGGCGGCCGGCATCCACCTGGTGTGCCTGGTGGAGACGGCGCCCGCGACGGCGGTGTTCCCGGCCGCGGCGGTGTACGAGGAGGCGTGCGCGGCGGCGCCCGCGTTCCGGGAGTGCGGCGCGGTGGGTCTGCTCACGGGCGACGTGGCGTCGGCGCTGCGGGTGCTGCGGACGGCGGGCGGCCAACCGGCGGGCCACGGCACGGTCGCGGCGGTCGACGCGGTGTCGCCGGCGTGGGCGGAGCGGTTCGCCCGGGCGCTGGCGCCGCTGCGCGCGGAGGGACCCGAGCGGCGCGGGCGGGGCGCGGCCGTGGCGCTGCCCCGGTCGTCGCGCCTGCTCGACGAGTTGGAGCTGGCGAGGGCCACGCCCGCGTCGCTGATGGCCCGCTGGGCGTCCGCCCCGGACGGCACGGCGGTGCTGGGCGCGGGCCCGCGCGGCCCGGTCGGCGTGGACCTGACGGGCGCCGACGGGCCGCACCTGCTGATCGAGGGCCCGGCGGGAAGCGGCCGTACGGAGCTGCTGCGCTCCGTCGCGGCGTCGCTCGCCGCCGCGTCGCGGCCCGACCGGCTCGGGCTGTTGCTGGTGGACGGCGCGGGCGGCGAGCGGGGCGACGGCCTCGGCCCGTGCACCGACCTGCCACACGTCACGGAGCACCTCGTCGCGTCCGACCCGGTGCGGATGCGGGCGTTCGCGCAGGCGCTCGGCGCCGAGCTGAAGCGGCGCGCGGAGCTGCTGGGCCACGAGGGGTTCACCGACTGGTCCGCGCGCGGCGACGGCCGCCCGGACGCCCCGCCCGCCGACCGGACCGTCCCCGAGCAGCGCGGCGCCCGGGAGCAGCACGGCGGCGACCTGGACCCCGCGTCCGGCCGTACGCTGCGGCTGCGCCCCGCCGCGGGCGCCGGGCGGGCCGGGGGCGAGGCGCCCGCGGCGCCGTTGCCCCGGCTCGTCGTGCTGGTCGACGACCTGGACGCGCTGGTCGCGCCCGCGCTCGGCAGCCCGGGCCGCCCGGCGGCCGGGTCGGTCGTACGGGCGCTGGAGGCCGTGGCGCGGGACGGGGAGCGGCTGGGCGTCCACCTGGTCGCGGCGACGGCGCACCCGGACCGCACGGCCGGCACGGAGCCGGACCGCCGGGCGCGGACGCGGGTCGTGCTGGACGCGCCGCCGGTGTCGCCGGGCCCGGAGGACCCGGCGCCGGGCCGGGGCCGGGTGCGCCACGCCGACGGGCGGGTGACGCCGTTCCAGGCGGGCCGCGTGACCGGGCGGATCCCGCGCACGGCGACGCTGCGCCCCACCGTCGTCCCGTTGGAGTGGGAGCGCATGGGCGACCCGCCGGCCCGCCGTCCCGTACGGGAGTTGGGCAACGGGCCGACGGACCTGGCGCTGCTGGCCAGCGCCCTGGACCGGGCGGCCCGCTCGGTCGGCGCGGCGCCCGTACCGCCGCTCGTACCCGTGTCCGATGCCACCGGGCCGGTGCGCTGACGGCACGTCACGAGCGCATCACGATCGTGGAGGAGGGGCGGAAGGCGGTATTGCGGCCCTCCGGTACCCGGCGTAGACCAGAGCGAAAGGGACGACAGGGACGACGCACACAGGAGAAACGGGGCAGTGATGCGCACAACTCCGCGCAAACGCCGGACCGTCGGGGCCTTCGCGGCCATCGGGGCCCTGGCGCTCGCTCTCGCCGGCTGCGGCGGCGACGGCGGTGGCGAGGGCGGCTCCGGAGGGGACGCGAGCGGCAAGGCCACCGCGCCGACCGTCCGGTTACCGAAGCTGGACGGGCAGCAGCTCCAGGTCGTGGCCGTGTGGACGGGGCCGGAGCAGGAGGCGTTCACCAAGGTCCTGAAGGAGTTCGAGAAGCGCACCGGCGCGCGCGTCTCGTACGTGCCGACGCAGGACGCGATGCTCAACTACATCGGCACGAAGATCGCCGGTGGCTCGCCGCCCGACGTGGCGATGCTCCAGCAGGTCGGCGCGCTCCAGCAGGCCGTCGAGCGGAAGTGGGCGAAACCGGCGGGCGCCGAGACGAAGGCGCAGCTCGCGAAGAACTACTCCCAGGGCTGGCGGGACCTCGGCGCCGTGGACGGCACGCAGTACGGCGTGTACTTCAAGGCCGCCAACAAGTCGCTGATCTGGTACAACACGGCGGTCTTCGAGAACGCCGGCGCGTCCGAGCCGAAGACGTGGAAGGACCTGCTGACCACCGCCGAGACGATCTCCGCGTCCGGCGTCACGCCCGTGTCGGTCGGCGGCGCGGACGGCTGGACGCTGACGGACTGGTTCGAGAACGTCTACCTGTCGCAGGCCGGCCCGGACAAGTACGACCAGTTGGCGAAGCACCAGATCAAGTGGACCGACCCGTCGGTGGCCCGGGCCCTCACCACCCTCGCCGACCTCTTCGGGAAGCCGAACCTGATCGCGGGCGGCGCGGCCGGGGCACTCCAGACGGAGTTCCCGACGTCGGTGACGCAGACGTTCACCGGCGGGGACCAGCCGAAGGCGGCGATGGTCTTCGAGGGCGACTTCGTGTCGATCAACATCGCCCAGACCGAGGCGGAGCTCGGCACGGACGCGAAGGTGTTCCCGTTCCCGGCCGTGGACGGCGGGGAGCCGCCCGTGGTGACCGGCGGGGACGTGGCGGTGGCGCTGACGGACAAGCCGGCGTCGCAGGCGCTGCTGACGTTCCTCGCGTCGCCGGACGCGGCGGCGATCTGGGCCGCGGAGGGCGGGTTCATCTCGCCCAACAAGTCGCTGGACACGGCCGCGTACCCGAACGACGTGCAGCGCGGCATCGCGAAGGCGCTGATCGACGCCGGCGACGACTTCCGCTTCGACATGTCGGACCAGATGCCGCAGTCGTTCGGCGGCACGCCCGGCAAGGGCGAGTGGAAGGCGCTCCAGGACTTCCTGAAGAACCCGAAGGACGTCGCGGGGACGCAGGCGCGCCTGGAGGCGGACGCGGCCAAGGCCTACGAGAACGGGAGCTGACGCCGTGGCAGCCGCTCCCCCGCTCCCGGCAGAGCAGCGGCACCGGCGGCCCGCCCGCAGGGGCGTGACGGGCACCCGCGGGCTGGTCGCCGCCGTGTTCCTGCTGCCCGCACTGGTGCTGCTGGGCGCGCTCGTCGTGTACCCGATCGGGTACTCCGTCCAGCGGTCCTTCTTCGACCGGGCCGGCACGGGCTTCGCCGGGCTGGACAACTACGTGGAGATCTTCACCGACGACACGATCCTGACGGCGGTGAGGAACAACGCGGTCTGGGTCGTCGTCGCCCCGACGGTGGCCACCGCCCTCGGCCTGGTCTTCGCCGTCCTGACGGAACGGGTCCGCTGGGGCACGGCGTTCAAGCTGGTCGTCTTCATGCCGATGGCGATCTCCATGCTGGCCGCCGGGATCATCTTCCGGCTCGTGTACGAGCAGGACCCCGACCGGGGCGTCGCGAACGCGGTGTGGGTCGGCGTCCACGACACGTTCGCCGAGTCGGCCGGGTACCCGAAGGCCCGCCCGCTGCCGGTGCATCCGCTCAAGCCGGCGGGCGGCGGCGCGTACGTGACGAAGGAACCGGTGCGGGCGGGAACGCCCGCGCGGTTGCCGCTCGTCGGCGTCGCACCCGGCAGGATGCCCGAGGACGCGCGGCCGGCGCACGAGCCGCGGCCGGCACCCGGCGCGGTCACGGGCACGGCGTGGCTGGACTTCACCAAGGGCGGTGGGGGCACCCCCAACACCGTCGACGCGAGGGAACTGGGCCTGAAGGGGCTGCGGATCGAGGCGGTGAAGGACGGGCGGGTCGTCGCGACGGCGACGGCGGCGGCGGACGGCTCGTTCACCCTGCCCGCGGCGGCGGACGGGGCCCTGCTGCGGCTGCCGGAGGCGAACTTCCGGGAGCCGTACAACGGCGTGGACTGGCTGGGCCCGGCGCTGGTGACGCCCGCCGTGATCGGCAGCTACGTCTGGATGTGGGCGGGCTTCGCGATGGTCCTCATCGCGGCGGGGCTCGCCGGTCTGCCGCGCGAACTGCTGGAGGCGGCGCGCGTGGACGGCGCCAACGAGTGGCAGGTGTTCCGCCGGGTGACGGTGCCGCTGCTCGCGCCGGTGCTGGCGGTGGTGCTGGTGACGCTGGTGATCAACGTGTTGAAGATCTTCGACCTGGTGTTCATCATCGCGCCGGGTTCGGTCCAGGACGACGCGAACGTGCTGGCGCTCCAGTTGTACCGCTCGTCCTTCGGCACGGACGCCCACCTGGGGGTCGGCAGCGCGATCTCGGTGCTGCTGTTGCTGCTGGTGATCCCGGTGATGTTCTTCAACATCCGGCGCATCAGGAAGGCGGGGCGGTGATGGGGTCTCGTACGGCGAAGGCGTCCGGTACGGCACCGGGGTCCCGTACCGCGAAGGGGTCCCGTACGGCGCCGGTGTCCCGGGGGTCGCGGATCGCCTCCCGCCTGGCCGGGGGCGCCACGCAGGTGTTCCTCGTGGTCGTCGCGCTGTTCTGGCTGATGCCCGCCGCCGGGCTGCTGCTGTCCTCCCTGCGGTCGCCGTCCGACATCAGCGAGAGCGGCTGGTGGAAGGTCTTCACCGCGCCGGCGCAGCTGACGGTCGACAACTACGCGGCGATCCTGCGCAACGACACGATCACCGACTCGCTGCTCTCCACGGTGATGATCACCGTCCCGGCGACGGTGCTCGTCGTCGTGGTCGGCTCGCTCGCCGGGTACGCGTTCGCGTGGATGGAGTTCCCGGGCCGGGACTGGTGGTTCCTGGCCGTGGTGGGCCTGCTGGTGGTGCCGGTGCAGGTGGCGCTCGTACCGGTGTCGAAGCTGTTCGGGGAGGTCGGCCTCTTCGAGACGACCCTGGGCGTGGTCCTGTTCCACACGGCCTTCGGACTGCCGTTCGCGATCTTCCTGTTGCGCAACTTCTTCGCGGAGATCCCGCGGGAGCTGCTGGAGGCCGCCCGGCTCGACGGGGCGGGCGAGATCCGGCTCTTCGCGCGCGTGGTGCTGCCGCTGGGCGGTCCGGCGATCGCGTCGCTCGGCATCTTCCAGTTCCTGTGGGTGTGGAACGACATGCTGGTCGCGCTGATCTTCGCCGATTCGGACGCCCCGCCGATCACGGTGGCGCTCCAGCAGCAGGTCCGCCAGTTCGGCAACAACATCGACGTGTTGGCGCCGGGCGCGTTCGTGTCGATGGTGGTGCCGCTGGCGGTGTTCTTCGCGTTCCAGCGGCAGTTCGTCTCGGGGGTGATGGCGGGGGCGGTGAAGTAGCGCCTCCCGCGCGGGCGGCGGGCCCTCGCGTACGGCCCGGGAGGGCCCGCGGCGCCGGGCGGGCGGCTCGCGGCGCCCCGCCCGGGACCCGTGCCCGGGGGTCCCTGCCTGGGGGGCCGTGCCTGGGGGTCCCTGCCTGGGGGCCGTGCCTGGGGGGCCGTGCCCGGGGATCCGGCCCCGTCAGGGCCGCAGGGCCGCCACCGCCGCCGCGGCGAGGCCGTCGAGGGACCCCTTCCGGCGGCCACGCGTCCCGTACGACCACCAGGCGCGGGTACAGCGGTCCCACGATCAGGTCGAGCGCCCGGTCGGCGCCGGCGCCCTCCCCCGGCTCCCCGCGCACGACCGCCTCGCGCACCACCCGCGCGCCGGCGCCGCGCCGGCTGCCGAGCGGCGTCGCCCGTACCGCCTCCGTGATCTCCGGGTGCCGCCGTACCGCCTCCACCAGCGGGTCCGGGGCGACCCGGGACGCCTCCGGGTGGCGCAGCGCGTGGGCGGCCTCCAGCGGGGCGCGCACGTCCCCGGGGAGGGCGCCGGTCGCGGGGACGGGCAGCCGCTCGGCGGCGAACGCGGTCAGCAGGTCGAGCACCAGCGACAGCCTGGACTTCCAGCGCCGGTGGACGGCGGCCCCGTCGGCACCGGCCCGTCGGGCGACGCCCTCGGTGGACACGCGCGCGAAGCCGGCCGCGGCCGGCTCCTCGACGACGGCCGCGCGGATCGCCGCGGTCACGCCCTCCCGGAGCACGGCCGCCCCCGCGGGGGCGCGACGGGGGCCGCGGGCGGCGGCGTCATGCCGGGAACCGTGGCGCGGAACCCACGTCACGACGGGACGCTCGCGTTCCGTCGTCGGCGCGCCCCGTCCCGGCGGGCGGCGGTGCGGACGCGTCCCGGCGGGGCGACGGTACGGACGCGTCCCGGCGAGGGGCGCCGCGCCCGGCGAGTTCCGCGGGCCCGGCGGCGCCACCGGCGGCGTTGCGTTCCGGTGCCGCGTTCGGCGGCGCGGCCGGGAGCGCGCCGCCGAGCCGCGCCGCGGCCCGTACGGCCCTCCCCGCCGACCACGACGACTCCGCGGTCCGGGAGACCGACGGCCGGAGGGCCGGCGACCGGTGATCGGTGGCGGAGCGCCCCGGCCGGAGCGCGGCCGGAGTCCGGCCGGGTCCCGAGGGGGACCCGTCCGACGCGGCCGTCACCGCGTACGGGTGAAGAGCCCGCGCCGGCGCCGTCACCGCGTACGGGATGGAGCCCACGCCGGGCGCCCTTCCCCGCACCGTCACCCCGAAGCGCTAGATAAGGGGCAGATGGCCACAAAACTCACTATTGTTCGCGGGGATGACGACGCAACGGCTCAGCACCCCGCCCACGTTCAGCCGGCACCGTCTCCGCTTCCGGGAGCGGCGCCGGCCCGACCTCCCGCCCCTCCTCGCCGTCTGGGCACTCAGCCGCGCCGCGATGCTGTGGCTGCTGGCGCACGACACGCTCGGCATCGGCGACGTCGGCAAGGAGGTCCACGTCCTCTACCGGCACTGGTACGAGCGGATCGCGAGCGGCGCCCTCCCCGCCGACGAGGCCACCTGGCAGTACCCGCCCGGCGCCGCCCTGGTGCTCCTCGCCCCGGGGACGGTGCCCGGACTGACGTACTTCCAGGGGTTCGTCGCGCTGGCCCTGCTCGCCGACGCCACCGTCCTCCTCGCCCTGGCCCGGGCCGGCGGGGACGGCGCCTGGTACTGGACCGGCGGCCTGCCCCTGCTGCTGCACACCCCGCTCGCCCGGTACGACCTGCCGGTCACCGCGCTGGCCGTGGCCGCCCTCCTCGCCGTGCGGGCCGGCCGGGCCCGGCTGGGCGGTGCGCTGGCGGGGCTCGGCGCGCTGGCGAAGGGCTGGCCGCTGCTCGTGTTGACCGGCACGACACCGGGGCCCGCCACGGGACGGGCCTGGAGGTCGGCGCTGGCCACCGCGCTGGGCGGGGCGGCGGTGCTGGCCGCGGTCTTCCCGCACACCCTGGACTTCCTGCGGCACCAGGGCGGCCGGGGCGTGCAGGTCGAGTCGGCCGGCGGGACGCTGCTGTCGCTGGCACGCCTGGCGGGGTGGCAGGGCCGGGTCGTCTACCGGTACGGGGCGTTCGAGTTCGCCGGGCCGTACGTGGGGGCGGTCGCGGTGGTGTCCCTGCTGTGCACCGGGGCGGCCCTGCTGTGGCTGGTCGTGTGGCGGGTGCGGTCGCTGCACTGGTCGGACGCCACGCCCCTGGACGCGGCGCTGGCCGCCGTCCTGCTGGTCACCGTCACCAGTCGGGTGATCAGCCCCCAGTACCTGGTGTGGCTGCTGGGACTGGCGGCGGTGTGCCTGACGTCGCGGAACACCACGCAGCGCCCGGTCGCGCTGCTCCTGCTGCCGGCCGCCGCGCTGACCGCGTTCGCGTACCCGCTGCTGTACGGGGAGGTGCTGGCGGTCACGCCGCTGGGCTGCCTGCTGATGCTGGTCCGCAACGGGCTGCTGGTCGCGGCGGCGCTGCTGTCGTGCCGGCTGCTGTGGGGGGAGTCGGCCCCGGACGTGCTGCGCGTGCCGTGGAGCACGGCGCGGGCGGTACGAACGCCGTAGGAAGGTGCCCCGCGCGCGGACGGGACGGACACCACAGCAAGGCACCCCGCCACACGGACCGTACGAACACCACAGCAAGGCACCCCGTCACACGGCCAGTACGGACGGTACGGACGGCCGCAGGAAGGCACGCCCCACCCCGCGGACGGGACGGACACCACAGCAAGGCGCCCCGCCACGACCACGCGGTCGTTGGCGGGGCGCCCCGTCGGGCCGTACCGGCGGTTCAGCTGTGGGTGCGCAGCAGCGTCCGCATCGTCCGCATCGCCACCGACAGGTTCGCCAGGTCGAACGCGTCGGAGCCCTGGATCTCCTCCAGCGTCGTCCGCGCCCGCGCCAGCAGGGAGGCGTTCTTCTCCTCCCAGGCCGCGAACCGCTCCTCCGGCGTCGACGAGCCGTTCCCGGCGGACAGCACGTCGGAGGTGAGGGCGGCGTGCGCCGCGTACAGGTCCTCGCGGATCGCGGCGCGCGCCATCGACTGCCAGCGGTCGGCGCGCGGCAGCTCGATGATGCGGTCCATCAACTGGGTGATCTGCAGCCGGTCGGCGAGGTCGTAGTACACCTCGGCGACGGCCAGCGGTTCCTTGCCCGTGCGGTCGGCGATGGCGACGATGTCGAGCGTCGGGAACGCCGACGAGAACCCGGCGACCCGCGCGGCCAGCTCGTCGGGGACGCCCTCCCCGGTCAGCTCGGTGACCAGCCCCTCGTACCACTCGAGGTCGGCGCCGCGCAGCATCTTCGGCAGCTCGGTCCACACCTGCTCGACGCGGGCGCCGAAGAACTCGATCGTCTCGGCGAGCTGGAGCGGCTGCGGCCGGTTGTTGAGCAGCCAGCGCGTGCCGCGCTCGACGAGGCGGCGCGAGTGCAGCCGGATCCGGGTCTGGGTCTCGGCCGGGACCTGGTTGTCGAGCGCCTCGACGGCGTCCCAGACGGCGCCCAGGCCGAAGATGGCGCGGGCGGCGGTCTGCGCGCGGACGATCTCCGCGATCGACGCCCCGGTCTCCTCGCGGAGCCGGTGCAGGAACGTCGAGCCGCCGCTGTTGACCGTGTCGTTCACCAGGATCGTGGTGATGATCTCGCGGCGCAGGGCGTGCGCGTCGATCTGCTCGGGGAACTGCTCGCGCAGGGTCGTCGGGAAGTACGTGTGGAGCAGGGTCCGCAGGTACGGGTCGTCCGGCAGGTCGGTGGCGATCAGCTCCTCCGCCACCGTGATCTTGGTGTAGGCGAGCAGTACGGCCAGCTCGGGCTGGCTGAGCCCCTTGCCGCCGCCGAGCAGCTCGCGGATCTGCCGGTCGCTGGGGAGGAACTCCAGCTCCCGGTCGAGGTGCCCGTCGCTCTCCAGGCGGCGCAGGAACCGCTGGTGGGCGTGGAGGAGGGAGCCGGACTGGTGGACGGCGAGGGCGAGCGCCACGTTCTGCGCGTAGTTGTTGCGCAGCACCAGGGAGCCGACCTCGTCGGTCATCTCCGCGAGGATCCTGTTGCGCTGCTTGACGGTCATGTCGCCGTCCGCGACGAGCCCGTTCAGCAGGATCTTGATGTTGACCTCGTGGTCGGAGGTGTCGACGCCGGCGCTGTTGTCGATGGCGTCGGTGTTGACCTTGCCGCCCGTGCCCTCGGGACCGCCGGTGCGGGCGAACTCGATGCGGCCGAGCTGGGTGAGGCCCAGGTTGCCGCCCTCGCCGACGACCTTGACGCGCAGGTCCTCGCCGTTGACGCGGATCGCGTCGTTGGCCTTGTCGCCGACGTCGGCGTGCGTCTCGGTGGACGCCTTGACGTACGTGCCGATGCCGCCGTTCCACAGCAGGTCCACCGGCGCCTTGAGGACGGCCTTCATCAACTCGGCCGGGGTCAGCTTGGTGACGCCCTCGTCGATGCCGAGCGCCGCCCGCACGTGCGCGTTGACCGGGATGGACTTGGCCTGCCGCGAGTGGACGCCGCCGCCCGGGGAGAGCAGCTCGGGGTCGTAGTCGGCCCAGGAGCTGCGGGGCAGCTCGAACAGGCGGCGCCGCTCGGCGTACGAGACGGCCGCGTCCGGGTTCGGGTCGATGAAGATGTGCCGGTGGTCGAAGGCCGCGACGAGGCGGATGTGCTCGGACAGCAGCATGCCGTTGCCGAACACGTCGCCGGACATGTCGCCGACGCCGACGACGGTGAAGTCCTGCGTCTGCGTGTCGTGGCCCAGCTCCCGGAAGTGCCGCTTCACGGACTCCCAGGCACCGCGCGCGGTGATGCCCATGCCCTTGTGGTCGTATCCGGCGGAGCCGCCGGACGCGAAGGCGTCACCGAGCCAGAAGCCGTACGCGACGGCGACCTCGTTGGCGATGTCGGAGAAGGTCGCGGTGCCCTTGTCGGCGGCGACGACCAGGTACGTGTCGTCCTCGTCGTGGCGGACCACGTCGGCGGGGGGCACGACCTCGCCGCCGACCAGGTTGTCGGTGATGTCGAGCAGCGCCGAGATGAACGTCCGGTACGAGGCGATGCCCTCCGCCAGCCACGCGTCGCGGTCGACGGACGGGTCGGGGAGCTGCTTGGCGACGAATCCGCCCTTCGCGCCGACCGGCACGATGACGGTGTTCTTCACCATCTGCGCCTTGACCAGGCCGAGGATCTCCGTGCGGAAGTCCTCGCGCCGGTCGGACCAGCGCAGACCGCCGCGCGCGACCTTGCCGAAGCGCAGGTGGACGCCCTCGACGCGCGGCGAGTACACCCAGATCTCGAACGCGGGGCGCGGCGCCGGCAGGTCGGGGATGGCCTGCGGGTCGAACTTCATCGACACGTACGCGTGCGGCCGGCCCTCGGCGTCCTTCTGGAAGAAGTTGGTCCGCAGGGTCGCCTTGATGACGGTGAGGAACGACCGCAGGATGCGGTCCTCGTCGAGCGACGCGACCTGGTCGAGGGCGCCGTCGAGCTCCTCCAGGATGCCGTCCGTCAGCTCCGTGCCGGCCCGCTGCCGCTCCGGCGCCATGCGCGCCTCGAACAGCGAGACGAGCAGCCGTGTCGTGTGGACGTTGTTGCGGAGGGTGTCCTCCATGTAGTCCTGGCTGAACGTCGACCCGGCCTGCCGCAGGTACTTGGCGTAGGCGCGCAGCACCATGGCCTGGCGCCATGTCAGCCCGGCGCTCAGGACGAGGGCGTTGAAGCCGTCGTTCTCGGCCTGCCCGGTCCAGGTCGCGGCGAACGCCTCCTGGAACCGCCCGCGGGCGTCGTCGCCCAGGTAGTCCGTGCCGACGGGAGCGGGCATGCGGAGCCCGAAGTCGTAGATCCAGGCGTGGGTGCGGTCGGCGCAGCGCAGCTCGTACGGGCGCTCGTCGACGACCTCGACGCCGAGCCGGTTGAGGACCGGCAGCACGGCGGAGAGGGAGACCTGCTCGCCCTTCTTGTAGATCTTGAAGCGGCGTTCGCCGGGGGCGGCGCCGACCGGCTCGTACAGGGACAGCGCGAAGTCCTCGCCGCCCCGGGTGAGCTGCTCCAGCTGGAGCACGTCCGCGACGGCGGAGCGCGGCGAGTGGTCGGCCTTGTAGCCCTCCGGGAAGGCGCTGCCGTAGCGGCGCAGGAGGTCGGCGGCGCGCTCCTCGCCGGTCTCGGCGTTGAGCGCGTCGCTGAAGCCGTCGGCCCAGGAGCGGGCGGCCTCGGCGAGCCGGTTCTCGATGCGGTCGGCGTCGGCGTCGGTGAGCGGGGTGAGCGTGGTGCCCTGCGGGACGCGGACGACGAAGTGGAGGCGGGAGAGGACCGACTCGGTGTTCCAGGCGGTGAAGTCGACGCTGGTGCCGCCGAGCTCCTCCTTCAGGATGTCGGTGAGCCGCTCGCGGACCGTGGTGTTGAAGCGGTCGCGCGGCAGGTAGACGAGGGCGGAGTAGTAGCGGCCGTACTCGTCCTGGCGCAGGTAGAGGCGCAGCCGGCGGCGCTCCTGGAGGTACAGGACGCTGGTGGCGATGGACAGCAGTTGGTCGACGGGCGTCTGGAACAGCTCGTCGCGCGGGTACGTCTCCAGGATCTGCAGCAGGTCGCGGCCGTCGTGGCTGGCGGGCGAGAAGCCGGCCGCGTCGAGGACCTCGGAGACCTTGCGGCGGATGACGGGGACGCGCCGCACCGACTCGGTGTAGGCGGCGGACGAGAACAGGCCGAGGAAGCGGCGCTCCCCGACGACGTTGCCCTGCGCGTCGAACTTCTTGACGCCGATGTAGTCCAGGTACGACGGGCGGTGGACGGTGGCGCGGCTGTTGGCCTTGGTGAGGATGAGCAGTCTGTGCTCGCGGGCCTTGGCGCGGGCGTCGGCGGGCAGCCGGTTGAACGACGGGGACACCGGGTGGCCGTGGGCGTCGTCGCCGCTGTGGTGCGGGTCGGAGCGCAGGATGCCGAGGCCGGTGCCGGGCACGGCGGCGAGGGCGTCGCCGTCGACGAGGTTGTACTCGCGGTAGCCGAGGAACGTGAAGTGGTCGTCGGCGAGCCAGCGCAGCAGCTCGCGGGCCTCCTCGACCTCGCTGGGCCGCAGGTCGCCGGCGGTCGGCTCGTCCGCGAGGCCGTCGGCGAGGCGGAGCGCGGCGTCGCGCATCTTCTCCCAGTCCTCGACGGCCTCGCGGACGTCGGACAGGACGCGCAGCAGGTCGGCGGTGATCTGCTTGAGGTCGGCGCGGTCGGTCTCGCGGTCGATCTCCACGTGGATCCACGACTCGACGAGCGCGTCGTGCGGCCTGGCACGGCCGCCGGCCTCGGAGCCGGGGCCGGCGGAGACGAGCTCGATGAGCTTGCCGGTCACGTCGCGGCGGACGACGACCTGCGGGTGCACGACGAGGTGGATGCCGCGGTTCTGCCGGGACAGCTCGTTGGTGACCGAGTCGACGAGGAACGGCATGTCGTCGGTGACGACCTCGACGACGGAGTGGCTGCACGTCCAGCCGTTCTCCTCGACGGTCGGCGTGTGGACGCGGACGTTCGCCGTGCCCTGGGGGCGGTTCTCGGCCAGCCGGTAGTGGGAGAGCGCCGCGCCGAACACGTCGACCGGGTCGCGGTCGGTGAGGTCCTCGGGAGCGGTGTGCAGGTAGTAACGCTGGAGGTACTCGAGCACGGTGCCCGGGTCGGGCCTGTCCCCGGTCTCGTTCTCAGCTACCCGGGCGGCCCGTTCGAGCAGCTCGGCCTTGGCTTCGTCCAGCTTGGTCTGCATGTCCTCTGGCTCCTGTCGCGCGCCGTTGCGTGACGTAGGGGAAGGGTGCGGCATCACGTTCACGCTCCAACGCGGGGTATCCGCTCGGCGGGGACGTTATGCCTGAAGGGGGAAAGCCCGGATGATTGTCGGCCATTCTCGGCGGGGATGCCTTGGGCGGCGGGAAGACCGGGCAGGAAGGATCAGCAGCCGCCCGGGCACGAGGGCACACCGGGCACCGGCCGGGGGCTCCGCTGCCCCCAGGGCGTATAACGCTGATCACGGGTCCAGGCTATCGCTCCTCGCCCCGGGGCCGTCATGAGCCGTATGTGTACAAAAGACGGCCCCGAAGTTTGACGGTGTGGACAGCGGCAGGCGTACGGCCCGGCGGGCAAGCCGCCCAGGTCGGTACGAATCAAGCCACATCGGACCGTCGGGAACGTCCGGATGGGGAGCGTCCGGACGGGGGACGTCCAGATGTTCGGGCGGCGCCCCGCGCGGTGCCCTTCCGGGTCAGCCGACCAGGTCCTCGGCGACGGCGACGGCCTCCGCCAGCGTGTCGACCACGGGGACACCGGCGGCCTCCAGGCTGGTGCGACTGTGCGACCCGCCCGTGTACAGCACGGCCCGCGCGCCGACGTGGGCGGCGGCGATCGCGTCGTCGGCGGCGTCCCCGATGACCACGACCCGCTCGGGCGGGACCCCGTCGAGGGCCCGCAGGTGCCGCACCATGTGCTCGGCCTTGCCGGACGTGGAGTGGCCGGTGCGCCCGTCGACGCGGACGAACCACTTCTCGATGCCGTACTGCCGCACCAGCGGCACCAGGCGTTCGTGCGGCGCCAGCGACAGCAGCGACTGCGTCCGCCCGAACGCGCGCGCGGCCTCCAGCAGCTCGGCGGCGCCGTCGGTGAGCCCGCAGGCGTCGGCGCGCGCCCAGTAGTGCCGGTGGAACGCGCCGTCCATGAGGGCCCACTCCTCCTCGGTGGGGAGCCGGCCGAGCAGCCGCTCGTAGAAGAGGGGGACGGGCACGCAGTACAGCTCGCGGTACCGCTCCAGGGTGATCGGCGCCAGACCCATCTCCTCGAAGGCGGCGTTGGACGCCTCGATGACGGCGCCGGTGTCGTCGAGCAGAGTCCCGTTCCAGTCCCAGACCAGGTGCGCGCGGTGCTTCCCCATGTGAAGACCGTACCGGCAGGGTCCGACAAGCGGGGTCCCCGCCCGTCAGCCCACGAGGTGGGGGATCTCCTGCACGCCGTACCAGAGCAGTTCGTGGTCCTCGGCCCCGTCGACGGTGAACCGGGCGTCGTCGTCGCCCATGTCGGCCGCGCCGAGCGCGTCGGCGGCGGCGGTCACGTCTGCCTCGGCGTCGGCGGAGTCGGCGTGCACCGCGGCGGCCTTGGCCAGCGGCACGGGCCCGGCGACCCGCACCTCGCCGATCGACGCGGGGTCGAGGCCGCGGTCGGGGTCGGCGGTCGCGGCGCCGTCGGGGACGTCCACGGCGACGACCACCCGGCGGCGCGGGGCGTCCGGGTCGGCGGCGAGGAGGCGCAGGGAGGCTGCGGCGGCGCGGCTGAGCGCGGCGTACTCCAGCTCCTCGATGTCGTCGGAGACGTACCACTCGCGCAGCCCGGGCGTGACGGCGTACGCCGTGAGCGCGCCGGTGCCGAGGGTGCCGGTCCTGTGCGCCCGTGCGAGACCGGGGAGGGTCAGGGGAACGTACACGCGCATGACAGGCCGCTTTCGTAGTCGGAAGACGTGCCCAGGATACGTGCGGCGCTACCCCTTCGGGGGCTGGTATCGGACCCGTCCGGCGTCCACCGCGTGATGTCCCGACCCCGCGCCGGCCCGGGCGCGCCTTGGGCCGTGTCACCCGGATAGGTGATTCCCGGGGGGCGCGTCACCGGCTTGACGGGCCGTTGCGGGGCGGGCGGCGCCCCCGTAGAAGTGGGCCACCGCGAAGTTACTCCCGGGTAATCCCGGCTGACGGAAGGGACCACGCCGATGCCGCCCACCCCGATCCCTGCCCCCGTTTCCGCTCCCGCCCTCGCTCCCGAAGCACGGGCTCCCCGCGTCCCGGCGGCACGGGGCCCGGCCGACGGGGGTGGCGCCCACCGCCTGTGGAAGGCCCCGGAGGGGCTCGGCGCGAGCGCGGCCCGCGCCCGCAACGCCCCGACTGCGGTCGCGGCCGGCAGCCCGTACCGGTTCCGTACGGCCCCGCGGCCCCACGTGCCCCGGACCGCCCCGCAGCCGGACCCGGCCACGGCCCCGGACCGCCCCACGGCCGCCCCGCGGCCAGCCGCGGCACCGGGCGGAGCCCGCCCCGCCGGGCGGCCGGCGCGCGCGGCGGGGCGGCCCGGCGGGCGGCGGGACGTGCGGCGCCCGGGCGGTTCCCGGCCGGGCACCCCGCGCCCGGGTGCCGGGCCGACGGCCGGCGCGCGTCCCCGCGTCCTGCCCCCGCACGTGGTGTTCGCCGAGCGGCTGCTGGCCGTGCTGACCGGGGAGCGGCCCGTGCACTGGATGCTGGGCCGGACGATCGGCGACGCGTACGAGCAACTGGTCCGCCTGGCCCCGGACAACCCCCTGCGGCCCGCCGCGGCCCGCCGGGCCCGCCCGGTCCTGCGCCACTGCGGCGGCGTCCCGCTCCGACCGGGCGTGGTCGAGGCGTACGCCAGCGTGGTGACGGACGCGCGGGTCCGGGCGATGGCGTTCCGCCTGGAGCAGGGGCCGGACCGCAGGTGGCGCTGCGCGGCGGTGGACCTGGGCCCCGCCGGCCCCTGACCGGGACCGCCCACCGCCCCCGGCGGCCGGACGGCCGGGGCAGGGAGCGGAGGGGCGCCGCGCGGCCTTCCGGGCGGCCCCGCAGCGCGCCCTCGCCACCACCCGGACATAAGGTGGCTGGGCCGCCCGCGAACGGCCCTCCACGGGGCACACAGGCGCGCGAGGAGTCGCCGTGCCCGTCCAGGGATCGCGGCCGGGGACGTCGGGGCCGGCAGGGCCCCCTACGCGCGCGGAGACGGGCTGCCGGGCAAGGGTACGAGGATGGGGACGGGCACGCGGGCGGCCCCTGCGCACGCGAAGGCGGACTGCTGTAACTCCGTAAGCCGGCTTACGGAGCGCGGGGCCCCTGCGCGCGAAGGCGGACTGCCCGGACGAGGGCACAAGGACGGGCGCGCGGGCGGCCCCTACGCGCGCGGAGGCGGACTGCTCGCCGAGGCCGCCGGAGAGCTGGCCGTGCCCGCCCCCTCACGCGCGGGGGCGGGCACGGCCGGGGCGGCAGGGGTGAAGGAGCGTGACGGCGCCCCCCCCGCACGCGCGAAGGCGGGGCCGGAGCACGCGGGTGCGCGTGTCCCGGCCCCGCCTCCAGGCAGGGGCGCCGCGGTCACTTCTTGCGGCGGCGACCGCCCTTCTGCGCCTTGCGGCGCTCCGCGCGCGTCATGCCTTCCGTCTCGGACCGCGCGTCGCCGTTGTCGAAGTCGCCCTCGACGACGCCGCCCTCACCGTCGACGGTCGGCGCGGAGAAGTGCAGCCGGTTCGGCCGCTGCGGGGCGTCCAGGCCCTTGGCTCGGATCTCGGGGCGGCCGGCACCCGCGGGGACGGCCTCCTCCTTCTCCAGCGACGGCCGCTGCGGGGCCGCCTCCACCGGGACCTCCTCGACCTGCTGCTCGACCTGGACCTCCAGGTTGAACAGGTAGCCGACGGACTCCTCCTTGATGCCGTCCATCATCGCGGTGAACATGTCGAAGCCCTCCCGCTGGTACTCGACCAGCGGGTCCTTCTGCGCCATCGCGCGCAGGCCGATGCCCTCCTGGAGGTAGTCCATCTCGTAGAGGTGCTCGCGCCACTTGCGGTCCAGCACGGACAGCACGACCCGCCGCTCCAGCTCGCGCATGATCTCCGAGCCGAGCTGCTTCTCCCGCGCCTCGTACTGCTCGTGGACGTCGTCCTTGACGGACTCCGCGATGAACTCCGCCGTGATGCCGGCCCGGTCCCCGGCGGCCTCCTCCAGCTCCTCGATGGTGACCTTGCACGGGTAGAGCTGCTTGAACGCGCCCCACAGCCGCTCCAGGTCCCACTCCTCCGCGAAGCCCTCGACGGTCTCCGCCTGGATGTACGCGTCGATCGTGTCGTCCATGAAGTGGAGGATCTGCTCGCGCAGGTCCTCGCCCTCCAGGACGCGGCGGCGCTCGCCGTAGATGACCTCGCGCTGCCGGTTGAGGACCTCGTCGTACTTCAGGACGTTCTTGCGCGTCTCGAAGTTCTGCTGCTCGACCTGCGACTGGGCGGACGCGATCGCGCGCGTCACCATCTTGTTCTCGATCGGCACGTCGTCCGGCACGTTCGCCATCGCCATGACGCGCTCGACCATCTGCGCCTTGAACAGCCGCATCAGGTCGTCGCCCAGCGACAGGTAGAAGCGGGACTCGCCCGGGTCGCCCTGACGGCCGGAACGGCCGCGCAGCTGGTTGTCGATGCGCCGCGACTCGTGCCGCTCCGTGCCCAGCACGTACAGGCCGCCGAGCTGCTTGACCTCCTCCGACTCGGCCTTCACGGCCAGCTCGGCCTTCTCCAGCGCGTCCGGCAGGGCGGCGACCCACTCCTCCGGGTGCTCGACCGGGTCGAGGCCACGCTGGCGCAGCTCCGCCTCGGCGAGGTCGTCGGGGTTGCCGCCGAGCTTGATGTCCGTACCGCGGCCGGCCATGTTCGTCGCGACCGTGACGGCGCCCTTGCGGCCGGCCTGGGCGACGATCGACGCCTCCCGCTCGTGGTTCTTCGCGTTCAGCACCTCGTGCGGGATGCCCCGCTTCGACAGCTGCTGCGACAGGTACTCGGACTTCTCGACCGACGTCGTGCCGACGAGGATCGGCTGGCCCTTCTTGTGCTTCTCCGCGATGTCGTCGACGACCGCCGCGAACTTGGCGACCTCGGTGCGGTAGATCAGGTCGGACTGGTCCTTGCGGACCATCGGCCGGTTCGTCGGGATCGGCACGACGCCCAGCTTGTAGATCTGGTGGAACTCGGCGGCCTCGGTCATCGCCGTACCGGTCATGCCGGACAGCTTGTCGTAGAGGCGGAAGAAGTTCTGCAGGGTGATCGTGGCGAGCGTCTGGTTCTCGTCCTTGATCGGGACGCCTTCCTTCGCCTCGATCGCCTGGTGCATGCCCTCGTTGTAGCGGCGGCCCGCGAGGATGCGGCCCGTGTGCTCGTCGACGATCATGACCTCGCCGTCGATGACGACGTAGTCCTTGTCCTTCTTGAACAGCTCCTTCGCCTTGATGGCGTTGTTCAGGTAGCCGACGAGCGGCGTGTTCACCGACTCGTAGAGGTTGTCGATGCCCAGCCAGTCCTCGACCTTGGCGACACCGGCCTCGTGGATGGCGACGGTCCGCTTCTTCTCGTCGACCTCGTAGTCGCCGGTCTCCTCGACGCCCTTCAGCGGATTGCCCGGCTCGCCGCGCTTCAGCCGCTGCACCAGCTTCGCGAAGTCGCCGTACCACTTCGTCGCCTGGTCCGCCGGGCCGGAGATGATCAGCGGCGTACGGGCCTCGTCGATGAGGATCGAGTCGACCTCGTCGACACACGCGAAGTTGTGCCCGCGCTGCACGAGCTCGTCCTTCGACCACGCCATGTTGTCGCGCAGGTAGTCGAAGCCGAACTCGTTGTTCGTGCCGTACGTGATGTCGCAGGCGTACTGCTCGCGGCGCTGCGCCGGCGTCATGTTCGCCAGGATGCAGCCCACCGACAGGCCCAGGAACCGGTGCACCCGGCCCATCAGCTCGGAGTCGCGCTCCGCGAGGTAGTCGTTGACCGTGATCAGGTGGACGCCCTTGCCGGACAGCGCGTTCAGATACGCGGGGAGCGTACCGACGAGGGTCTTGCCCTCACCGGTCTTCATCTCCGCCACGTACCCGAGGTGCAGCGCGGCACCACCCATCAACTGCACGTCGTAGTGACGCTGGCCGAGCACGCGCTTGGCCGCCTCGCGCACGGTCGCGAAGGCCTCCGGGAGCAGGTCGTCGAGGCTCTCACCGTCCTGGTACCGCTGCTTGTACTCGTCGGTGAGGGCCCGCAACTCGGCGTCGGAGAGGTTGACGAAGTCCTCTTCGATGGAGTTGACCTGGTCCGCGATGCGGTGCAGTTTGCGCAGGATCTTGCCTTCGCCTGCACGCATGAGCTTGTTGAAGACGGACACTGAGGCTGGTCTCCTTGCCGGTCGGGCCTGGCACTGGGTCTTGTCATGGACACTGGCACGGGCACGGCAGGTGGACCCCACCGCAACGGTCATCGTAAGCGAGGACCCCGCCACGCCGGGAGGTCCGCGCCTCCGGGGAACGATCGCCGGGCCGCCGCCGCCCTCAAGGAGAACGCGCGGGACGCGCCGAAGGTGCCGCCCGTCACCGAAACTGTTCGCCTCCCGCCCCCGCCGCCGCCAGAATCCCGGCATGGAACCCGTCACCCTGACCTCCGAACGCCTCCTGCTGCGCCCCTTCGCCCCCGACGACGCCGAGGAGGTCCGCGCCGCCGTCCAGGACCCGGAGATCAGCCGCTGGATACCCCTGCCCAACCCGTACGGGATCGCCGACGCCGAGGACTTCGTCGGCCGGTACGTCCCCGGCGCCTGGCGCGACGACACCGAGTACACGTTCTCCGTACGCCCCCGCGACCGCGAGCACGGCCCCCTCCTGGCCTCCGTCAGCCTCCACCACCCGCGCGCCGGCACCTGGGAGGTCGGCTTCTACACGGTCCGCGAGCACCGCGGCAACGGCTACGCCACCGAGGCCACCCGCGCCCTCGCCCACTGGGCGTTCACCACCCTCCGCTGCACCCGCCTGGAGTGGCGCGCCGAGGTCGGCAACACCGCCTCCCGCCTCGTCGCCGAGAAGGCCGGCTTCACCCTGGAGGGCACCCTCCGCGCCGCCTTCGTCCACCACGACACCCGCCGCGACTGCTGGCTCGCCTCCCTCCTCCCCTCCGACCTGGGCCTGCCGTCCGCCCTCCCCTACCTGCCGTCCCGGCACGCCTGACGCCGGCCGTCCCGGTACGGCCGGCCCTTGTCGTCCCGGTACGCCTTGACCCGCCCGCCCCCGGCGCCCGAGGAGGGCCGCGGCGGATGTGTCAGTGGCGGGTTCTATCGTGCGGAGCATGACCACGACGCCGCCGCGACCCACGACAGAGCTCTCGGCCGACGAGGCCCGCCGCATCGCCCTGCGCGCGCAGGGGTTCCTGGGCGCGCCCGACCGGCGCGCCGGCGTGCGCGGCGTCCTGCGGCACCTCGGTGCGGTCCAGCTGGACACGATCTCCGTCCTGGCGCGCTCGCACGAGCTGGTGCCGTACGCCCGGCTCGGCGCCGTGGGCCGCCAGGCCGTCGACGCGGCGTACTGGACGGGCCGCCATGCGTTCGAGTACTGGTCGCACGCGGCGTGCGTCCTGCCGATCGAGGAGTGGCCGCACTTCGCGTTCCGCCGCCGCGCCTACCGGCGGCACCCGCAGTGGCACCACGACCTGCCGGACGGCACGTACGACGCGGTGATCGGGCAGCTGCGCGCGGAGGGCCCCCTGACGGCGACGGAACTGGGCGGCGCGAAGAACGGCGGCGAGTGGTGGGACTGGTCCGCCTCCAAGATCGCCGTCGAGCGGGCGCTGATGTACGGCGAGGTGGTCTGCGTCGAGCGGCGCGGCTGGAAGCGGGTGTACGACCTGGCGGAGCGCGCCGTCCCCGCCGACCTGCTGCACGACGAACTGGACGACGCGGAGTGCCTGCGCCGTCTCGTACGGCTGGCCGGGCAGGCGCTGGGCGTGGGCACCCGCGCGGACATCGCCGACTACCACCGCATCAGGGGCGAGCAGTTCGACGCGGTCGTCGCGGACTCGGGGCTCGTACCGGTGCGGGTGCAGGGCTGGGACAAGCCCGCGTGGGCGGACCCGGCGGCACTGGAGGACGAACCGCGCGGACGGCACCGCACGACGCTGCTGTCCCCGTTCGACTCGCTGATCTGGGAGCGGGCCCGCACGGAGCGGATCTTCGGCTTCACCCACCGACTGGAGGCGTACGTGCCGAAGCAGAAGCGGGTCCACGGCTACTTCGCGATGCCGCTGCTGGCGGGCGGCAGGCTGCTGGGGCGCGTCGACCCGGCCCGCGAGGGCACCACACTGGTGGCCCGGCAGCTGTCCCTGACGGGACCCGGGGCGATAGCCCCGATGGCCAAGGCGCTGCGGGAGGCGGCGGAGTGGGTGGGCTGCGACTCCGTACGCGTCGAGCGGACGGACCGCCCGGACCTCGCCCCGGCCCTGACGGCGGCGCTGGTCTGACGACGGGGCCGGCCTGACGGCGGCGCGGGCCTGACGGTGGGGCCGGCCGGTGGCCCGCGGTCCCGCCCCAAGTCCGGGCCCGTGCT
>NZ_JAWCTQ010000030.1:0-89594 GCF_032423885.1 Streptomyces tamarix
CGACCGTTTCGCCCGCCAGCTCGACGGCACCCGGGCGGGGTCGCGGACCACGTAACCCGCCACCCAGAAACGGCCCGATTCCGGGTCCTCGTCGTTGACGCCGGTGTTGCCGACGTGCGGGGCCGTCATGACGACGACCTGGCGGTGGTAGGAGGGGTCGGTCAGGGTCTCCTGATAACCGGTCATTCCGGTGTTGAAGACCGCTTCGCCGAACGTCTCCCCCACCGCGCCGTAAGCACGTCCACGAAAACTGCGCCCGTCCTCCAGGACGAGTACCGCGGTCGCGGTCCCGCCATTCCCTTTCCACGTCCCCACGTCAAATCACTCCATTGACAAGAATCATGTACAGCGCGACGCCGCCGCCGATGGACAGCAGCGCGTTGTCCGTCTTCCAGTACATGACCGCCGCCAAGGAGAGGGAGACCAGCTTCGGCAGCCCGTACGGATAGGCGGTCACGTCGAGGTCCTTGATGGTGTACGCCACCAGCAGCACCATCACCCCGGTCGGCATCTTTTCGCCGAGATAGCGCAGATAGCCGTTCGCGGCCAGTTTCCCCAGGACGACGAAGGGCGCCGCCCGGAGCGCCACGGTCACCAGGGAGATCACGGCGACGACGGCGAACGCGTGCAGGTCGGACAGGTGGTTCACTTCGCCCGCTCCTTTTCCTTCTGGTACATGCCGCTGATGACGGCCACGTAGAGCAGCAGGCTCACGATGAGGAAGGATTCCTCGACCACATAGCGGTCCACGAGGTAACCGATCACTCCGGCGCCCAGGGCGAGCAGGACGAGGGTCGCGCTCCGGCTGGTGCGCACCGCGTTGACCGCGAGGGTCAGGAACATGGCGGTGAGGGCGAACTCGAAGCCCTTGACGCTCTCCGGGATCACCTGGCCGAGCAGGGCGCCGAGCAGCGCGCCGAGGAACCACCACACGTGGCTGACCACCTGCACGATGGTGATCTGGCGGCCGGTCAGGTGCATGCCGGGGCCGGCCGTGGTGATGCCGTAGGTCTCGTCGGTCAGGGCGAAGACGCCGTAGACCTTCTGGACGCGCCCGCGCAGCCGGTCGATCGGGAAGGACAGGCCGTAGAAGATGTGTCGGAAGTTCACGATCAGCGAGGTGAACGCCACCTGGTAGAGCGGCAGTCCGGCCACCATGAAGCCGACGGCGAGGAATTCGATGGATCCCGCGTAGATCAGCAGGGTGGAGAGCGGTGCCCAGTACCAGTTGATGCCGCTCGCGGTCAGCAGCACGCCGAACGCCACCCCCAGCGGGATGTACGCCATGGCGACGGGCACGGTGAGCCGGACCGCCTCTCCGGCTCCTCCCTTGGGATCCTGCTGGTCTGTCCGTTCCGTCGGTGGCGGCGATGCGCGCATGATCTCTCCTGCAAGTTCGTGTTCGTGTAGGCCCGGGCGGCCGGGGGAAGAGGGGGTGGCGGGCCCTCTCCCCCCGGCCGCCGGCGGGACTCAGACCGCTGTCGGGGTGGAGGCCGTCCAGTAACTGGTGGCCTTCGGATCCGCGCCGCGGGCGAGCGGGTCGCGGACCGCTCTCGTGATCAGGCCGATCGGGGTGATCACCAGGTAGTAGACGATGGCCAGTAGTACGGTACGCACGGCTCGTACGTCCTTTCTGTCGATTGACCGATTAGTCGAGGGGGATCTCGTCGCGCCAGTCGGTCTCCTCCTGCCAGACCGGCTGGTCCTCCTTGCGCAGCAGGAAGTTGCCGACGGCGAGACGGTCGATGTTGGTCCGCATGAAGCAGGCGTACGCCTCGGCGGGGCTGGCGACGATCGGCTCGCCGCGCACGTTGAAGGAGGTGTTGACCAGCACGGGGCAGCCGGTCTGCTCCTTGAACTGGGTGAGCAGGCGGTGGTACGGGGCGTTCCGCTCGGGGGTGACGGTCTGCACCCGGGCCGAGTGGTCGACGTGGGTGACGGCCGGAATGGTGGAGCGCTGCACCTTGAGCAGGTCGAGTCCGGAGACGTCGGCGCTCTGGTCCGTCTCCAGCCGCTGGGCGGGCGAGACCCCGGTGACCACCAGCATGTAGGGGCTCTCCTGGTGGAGGTCGAAGTACTCCTTGGCGTCCTCGGCGAGCACCGAGGGGGCGAAGGGCCGGAACGACTCCCGGAACTTGATCTTGAGGTTCATGGCGGACTGCATGACCGGGTCGCGCGGGTCGCCGATGATCGACCGGGCGCCCAGTGCCCGGGGCCCGAACTCCATCCGGCCCTGGAACCAGCCGACGATCTTCCCCTGGGCCAGCTCCACCGCGGTCTGGCGGGCCAGCTCCTCGGGGGTGAGGCGGGTGTACGGGATGTTCTCGCCGTCCAGGTAGGCGGCGATCTCCTCGTCGCTGAACTCGGGGCCGAGCAGCGAGCCGGACATGCCGTCCGTGCCGTTGCCCAGGTGGCTGCGCCGGGCGCCGCGGTCCGAGGCGACGGCGAGGGCCGCGCCGAGCGCGCCGCCCGCGTCACCGGCCGCGGGCTGGACCCACACCTCGTCGAAGATGCCGGCGTTGATGACCTTGCCGTTGGAGACGCAGTTCAGCGCCACCCCGCCGGCCATCACCAGCTTGCTCTCGCCCGTGACCTTGCGGGCGTGCTTCGCCAGCAGCAGCACGACCTCCTCGGTGACCTGCTGCACCGAGGCCGCGAGGTCGAACTCCCGCTCGGTGAGTTGGCCTTCCGGGCGGCGGCGGGGGCCGCCGAAGAGCTGCTCGAAGCCGCGGCCCGTCATCACCTGGCCGCGCAGGTACTCGAAGTACTCCATGTTCAGCCGGAACGAGCCGTCCGGCTTGATGTCGATCAGCTTCTCGCGGATGAGCTGGGCGTAGCGGGGCTTGCCGTAGGGGGCGAGGCCCATCAGCTTGTACTCGCCCGAGTCGACCTTGAATCCGCAGAAGTAGGTGAACGCCGAGTACAGCAGCCCGAGGGAGTGCGGGAAGCGGATCTCGGAGACCGCGTCCAGCCGGGTGCCGCGGCCGTGCCACAGCGTGGTGGTGGCCCATTCGCCGACCCCGTCGATGCAGAGCACGGCGGCGGACTCGTAGGGGCTGGGGTAGAACGCCGAAGCGGCGTGCGACTCGTGGTGCCGCCGGACGTGCAGCTCGGGGACCCGGCCCAGGCCCAGGGCGGCCAGCTCGTCGCGGACCACGTCCGTGGTGCGGCGCTTCCACTTCAGCCACTCGGGGAGGGTGTCCCGGAAGGAGGGGAAGCCGTTCGGCGCGGCACCGGCGAAGGTGGTGAGGACGCGGCGCCACTTCAGCTGCGGGTCCTCGTAGTAGGCGATGGCGGAGACGTCGTCGAGCGTGGCGCCCGCCTCGTCCAGGCAGTAGCGGATGGCCTTGGCGGGGAAGGCCGAGTCGTGCCGGATGCGGCTGAACCGCTCCTCCTGGGCGGCGGCCACGGGGACGCCGTCGACGATCAGGGCAGCCGCGCTGTCGTGGTAGTAGGCGGCTATGCCCAGGATCAGATCGGGCATGGGAGTGCTCCTAGGGATGGGGGTACGTCGGTGGGTTCGGGAGGCCCGCGGGGCGGATCGGCGGGGCAGGTCAGCGGGTCTTGCCCGCGGAGCGCACGGCCCGGCGCGCGGCCTGGCGGGCGCGGAAGCCCGTCGGCGGGTTGAGGGAGCGGTACCCGGTGCGTACGCGCGCCCAGGCGGCGTCCAGCGCGCCCGCGCCCTGGGAGACGGTGATGGACGAGAGGTACGTGTCGATGGCGTCGGCGGCCCACGCCGAGTGGCCCGTCGCCACGTTGTCCACCGTGTTGTGGATGTCGACGAAGCGGGTGCTGAACCCGTACTTCTTCAGTGCCAGCCGGGCCCGCCGGTAGGTGCCGCCGACGCCGGAGAGCTCCATCGCCAGGTTCAGCCCGAGCACCTCGGGCATGAACGTCTGCGGGAACCGCCCGATGCTCAGCCAGTACACCGGCAGCTCGAAGGAGGAGTCCCGGAAACCGTCCCACTCCGCGAACGCGCGGGAACTGGTGGGGGGCAGGTCCACGCCCATCTCGGTGAGCACCTCGCGGTAGATGAGCGGGTGGTTCAGCACGGCCTCGCCGTTGCCCAGCTCGTCCCAGTAGGTGTCGAAGAGGGAGTGGGCGATCTCCGACGAGGCGTGCTCGTAGTCGGTGTAGCCCATGATCCAGGCCCCGTCGATCAGGGTCAGCGGGGCGAGCTGCACGGTGGAGTCGACGAGCTCCTCACGGCTGGGCAGCTCCTGCTCGGCGCCCTGCTCGAACGCCTCGCTGTGCCGGTCGTGCATGTCCACCAGCCACGGCCGCAGCCCCCGCGGCGTCCACCGCTGCGGCAGCGGCATCTCCGCCTCGTCCATGCCGTGCCGCGAGCGGCCCAGCCAGCCGTGCGTGTACTCGCGGGCCCAGGCGCGCACCGCGGGCGTGTCGGTGCGGTTCAGCAGCAGGTGGTACGCCTCCCGCAGGTTCGCCGGGCGCTTCCCGTCGGACTCGGCCTGCCAGGCGCCCAGTCCGAGCGGACGGGACGGGGCGAGGGCGGCGCCCCCCTCGGGGGTGCCGACCGCGGGCCCGGGCAGTGAGCCGATCCACCGGCGCACCACGTCCAGGTCCTCGGGCGAGAACACCCGGAACATCTGGCCGTTCTCCGCCACCAGGCCGTTCACCAGCAGGCTCTGCTCCGGTTTGCCCGGTCGCACCAGGCGGCTGCGGGACAGCGCCCCCAGCATGGGCCGCGGGTCGGTCTGGCACTCCCTCAGCCAGTCGGCGAGGGGCCGCCCCTCCAGGGGGAAGGAGTGGTGGTACACCGAGCCCTCGCGGGCCCGGTTGCGCATCAGTTCGGCCATCTCGAACGCCGGGTCGCAGGCGGCGACGAGTTCGTCGTGCAGCCGCCGCGTCCACTCCCGCAGGGCCGCCAGCGCCCAGCGGAAGCCGGTGCCGACCCGGGTGCGGGCGTCCTCGCCGTCCCGCTCCAGCACCCGCTGCACGGCGGCCAGCGCCAGCTCCGCGCCGCTGGGCCCGGTACCGCGCGGCGCGGCGGGGTCGACGAGCTCCCAGCGGGTGACCGTCGGCTGTTCGGCCCGTACCAGCGACAGCGCCGGCAGCAGACCGACCGACCGCAGGCACAGGTCGGCGCCGAGGATCTCCGGCAGGAAGTCGTCCGGGCGCCGGCTCATGGCGAGCAGCAGGGCCGGTATCCGGAAGTGGCCGTCGTCGAGGCGCTGGTCCGCCGCGAGCCGGCCGGCGGGCACGGCGTTCTCCGACACGCCCAGGTGCCGCAGCACCGACAGGTAGGCGTCGCCGCGCGAGGCGCGCGGGCCGCCGACGCCCAGGTCGGACGCGTACAGCGCGAGGACGCTCAGGACGGCGGGGTCGTCGCCGTTGCCCGGTGAGCTCAGCCACTGCAGCCAGGCGCCGGACATCAGCGTGAGCGGGGCGCAGGCCAGCGCGGCCCGCCGGACGAGCACGGCCCGGGTGTCGGGGACGAGCGGGCCGATCAGTTCCTGGAACCGCAGGGTCTCCGTCGCCGACCAGTCGGCCGCCCGCTGCCGCAGCTCGTCCAGGGTGCCGTCGGGGTCCTGGCCGTCGGCGAGTTCGGTACGGATCTCGGCCGGCAGACGGCCCGCGGGCAGGGTCGCCTCGGGATCCACGGCTCTGCCGTAGACGGTCCTGGCTGGTTCGGCGGGGGTGGGGTCCGGGCCGGTGGGGCGAGGCGATGCCGCGGCCACGGTGGGCGCTGCCACGTCGTTCCTCTCTCTCGGGTGCTGGGGTGGTGGGACGGGGTGGGTGGTCGGACGGGGCGGCGGGTCGCGGCCCCGGTCAGAACATCGGGTAGATGGAGGCGTCGTTCTTCTTCGGCTTCGGCTTGCGGCCGAGCAGCTTGTTGATCAGGTTGCGCAGGAAGCTCATGTCCGTGCCCTTCGGTGTGGTGGTGGGGTTGCCGCCGGCCGGATGCCGGAGGGGCTGCTACTTGAGGCCGAGCTCCTCGGCGAGGAGCCCCGCGACGAGGTCGTGGCCCTCGTCGGTGAAGTGGATGCGGTCGACGAAGAGCCAGTCGTCCTTGTCGATCGCGGAGGCGATGACCGGGTTGCTGTCGAGGTAGCGCACGCCCATCCGCTCGCACCCGGTCCGCAGCGCCTTGGAGTACGTCTCCCGGGCTTCCATCGACGAGATGTCGCCGTACACCTCGCCGAAGTTCGAGATGCTGTCGAGCTCCTCGAAGATCAGCTTTTCCTGCGGCGCGGGCTCCTCGCGGACCCAGGTGGCCAGCGGCTGCAGCACGAAGGTCAGCTTCGCGCCCATGCCCTCGGCCAGCAGGCGCCAGCTGTCCAGGTGGCGCAGCGTCAGCTCGGAGCCGATGTCGATCTGCTCCGACAGGTCCGGGACCCGCGTGTCGACGGGCTCGGGCGCCGGCTGGCGGCGGCCGCCGAACAGGCCGCGCCCGCCGGACGACTTGCGGTTCCGGGTGCGCAGCTCCTCCATCTGGCCGTAGAAGTCGTTGCAGTTGAAGAACGCGCCACTGTCACCGCGGACGGAGGCGGGCAGCCGGCTCAGGCCGAGGTCGTTGAAGCCGGAGAACAGCACGATCTCGTCGACCTGCGGGAGCAGGTGCCGGTACAGGGTGAACAGCAGCAGCTCCTGGGTGGAGTTGTGGCTGCGGCCGGCGAAGTTGAGCCACGGCAGGGACGGAGCGTGCTTGCTCCACAGCCGCGAGGGCAGGGTGTGGCGGTCGGCGCTGGCTCCGATGCCGAACGACGTGGAACTGCCCGCGAACAGCCGGACCGGCCCCTCGGGGAGCGGGCCGCCGACCGAGGCGGTCTGGCCGTTCGGACCCTCGGAGAGGCGGAAGCCGAGCCGGTCCGTGTTGACGACCTCGGAGCGGTGGTCAGCGGCGTGGAAGTACATGAGGTACGGCATCCAGCGGATGTCGCCGCGGTCGTCGAATTTCTCGGCATACTGCAGCATCTGCGGGGTGAGGGTGGCGCGGTGGGACATGGACGGGGTGCTCCTTCGTGATGCGGTCAACAGGTCGAGCGGTTCGGGTCCCGCGACGGAACGCGGGAGAGGGCGGCGCGGGCGGAGGGCTGGGGCCGGGAGCCGGAGGCTGGGGGGCTGGAGGCTGGGGGCCGGAAGCCAGGGGGCCGGGGGCCGGAGGCCGGAAGCCGGGAGCCGAAGGCCAGGGAGCCGGAGGCTGGAGGGCCGGAGGCTGGGGGCCAGGGGGCCGGAAGCCAGGAGGCCGGAGGCCGGAAGCCGGGAGCCGAAGGCCAGGGGGCCGGAAGCCGGGAGCCGGGAGCCAGGGGGCCGGAGGCTGGGGTCAGTCCAGCGCCTGCGCGAAGTCCGCCTTCAGGTCGTCGAGGTGCTCGAGGCCGACGGCGATGCGGACCGTCCCCTCCGTGATCCCGATGGCGCGCAGCCCCTCGGCGTCCATCGAGCGGTGGGAGGTGGCCGAAGGCTGCTGCACGAGGGTCTTGAAGCCGCCGAGGGAGACGGCGCGGTCGGCGAGCCGCAGCCGCCGGGTGAACTCGAGGGTCTCCTTGCGCCCGCCCGCGACGTCGATGGCCAGCACCCCGCCGTACCCGTTGGGCAGCATGCGCCGCGCCAGGTCGTGACCCGGGTGGCCGGGCAGACCCGGCCAGTGGACCTCGGCCACCTTGGGGTGGTCGGACAGGAACCGCGCGAGGCCGTCGGCGTTCTCGTGGTGGCGGCGCATCCGCAGCCCCAGGGTGGCCAGCCCGCGCAGGGTCAGCCAGGCGGCGAACGGGTCGGCGATCGTGCCGGTCTCCAGCGAACGCGACCACACCTCGCGGTGGAGTGCCGCGTCGGCGAAGGAGGCGATCCCGCCGAGGACGTCGCAGTGGCCGGAGAGGAACTTGGTGGAGGAGTGCACCACCACGTCGGCCCCCAGGGAGATCGGCTGGCAGCCGATCGGTGAGGCGAAGGTGTTGTCGACCACGCAGGTCAGCCCCGCGGCCTTGCCGGCGGCGAAGAAGGCGGGCAGGTCGGTGACCTGGGCGGTGGGGTTGGAGAGGGTCTCCAGGTACAGGGCCTTGGTGGTCGGCCGCAGGGCCTCGGTGACCTCCGCCGCGTCCCGCCCCTCGATGTAGGTGACGTCCACGCCGTAGCGTGCGGAGAGGTCCCGCAGCAGGGCGAACGTTCCGCCGTAGAGGTGCTTCTGGACGATGACGTGGTCGCCGCTGCCGAGCAGGGTGTGCAGCACCGTGTGGATCGCGCCCATGCCGCTCGAGGTCGCCAGGCTGGCCGCCGCGCCCTCCAGCGAGGAGACGGCGTTCTCCAGTGCGCGCACCGTCGGGTTGGAGTTGCGCAGGTAGGCGAACGACTCGGGGCTGTTGATGGCTTCGGCCAGCTCTTCGGGGTTGTCGTAGCCGAAGTTCGCGGTCTGGTAGAGCGGCGTGTTCAGCGGCCGGGCCCCACCCAGATCGGGAATCCCTACATGGATCGCCTGGGTCTCCGGATGCAGCTGTGTGGGCACGGGGTTCCTCTCGGTGTGCGGCGCTCGACCAGGTGGTTCCGAGCGGCTCGGTGATCTGCGGCGGAACTCAGCTTCACCCGGGCCGGGCCGCCTGTCACTGCTTCCCGGGTGCCACGAAAATGCATGGCACGGGTATGCCACCGACACCCTCGGAAACGGGAAAAGCGCTTGTCGGCAAGGGTGTTCCGGCAGTTTCGTGCGTTGCACTTTCGTGCCGGGAAAGGAGCGTGACGCGGCCCGGTGCGGCGACGGAGGATGGTTGCCCGTCGCCCACGAACGCCGAGGAGAGGCAGTACGTCGATGAACACCGCAGAACCGGTGCGCGAGCTCACGGTCGTCCGCGCGGAGCCGGAGGCAGAGGGGGTCCTGGGGATCACGCTGGCGGATCCGGGCGGCGCGCCGCTCCCGGAATGGGAGCCCGGGGCGCACATCGACGTCGAACTGCCGTCGGGGCTGATCCGCTCGTACTCGCTGTGCGGCCGGCCGGAGGACCGCCACGCCTACCGCATCGCGGTCCTGCACGTCGCGGACGGCCGGGGCGGGTCGACGGAGATCCACACGACGCGGTTGGTCGGCCGCGGGCTGACGGTGCGCGGTCCGCGCAACCAGTTCCCGCTCATCCCGGCCCCCCGGTACGTGTTCGTCGCGGGCGGCATCGGCATCACCCCCGTCCTGCCCATGATCCGGGAGCTGGCCGAACGCCCGGACGCCCCGCGCTGGTCGCTCCTCTACGGCGGCCGCTCCCTGGACACCATGGCCTTCCGCACGGAACTGGCCGCCCTGCACGGCGGCGAGGTCACCCTGTGGCCGCAGGACAGCCACGGCCTGCCCGACCTGGACCGGGCACTGACCGGTCTGCCGGCGGACACGGTGGTCTACTGCTGCGGACCCGAGGGCCTGCTGGAGGCGGTGCGAAGCCGCACCGAGCGCCTCCTGCCGCCGGGGGCGCTGCACCTGGAACGGTTCCAGCCGGCGGCCCGGACCACCCCGTCCCCGACCGACGGGAGCTTCGAGGTGGAGCTGCGCCGCACCGGGATCACCCTGCGGGTGCCGGCCGACCGGAGCCTGCTGGACGTGGTGCGCGAAGCGGTGCCGGGGGTGGCGTACTCCTGCGAGCAGGGCATCTGCGGCACCTGCGAGACCAAGGTGGTCGAGGGCGTCCCGGACCACCACGACATGCTCCTCACCGACGCCGAGCGGGAGACCGGCGCGACGATGATGATCTGCGTGGGGCGGGCCAGGAGCAGCCGCCTGGCCCTCGACCTGTAGGACCGGCGGCCCGGGCGCCCCTCCCGTCCGGCCCTTCCCCGTCCGGCCCTCCGCCGAGGGGCGCGGGAGCGGGGCGGGGCGTGCCCGGTTCGGTGCCCGGCTCCCCGGCCTCCGGCGGCGGACCGCGCGAGACCGTTCAGGCCGCTCCGTGACCGCGGAACGCGCGAAACACAGAAAACGTACGAAACTCGTGGAACCAACCCGGAGCCTCCCGGAGCTGCGCCGACCGGTCACCGCCCCGGGTCACCTCAGGTGGCCACGGGTGGCCACGGCCCGCGCCGGACTTCCCGCCCGCGATCCGGTGGCCCCGCCCGGGGACGGCAGGCGGTGCCCGGGGGACGGCGGGCGGTGCCTACGGCGCGCCGGGAAGCCGGACCGTGACGAGGAGCCCCCCGGCGGGACGGGGGGCGAGGTCGAGGGTCCCGTCGTGGGCGCGGACGACGCTGTGCACGATGGCCAGGCCGAGGCCGGCACCGGCGTGCTCGTCGGTGTGTACGCGTTCCGTTCCGCGCTGGAAGGGTTCGGTGAGGGTCGGCACCAGTTCCGGTGGGAGCAGGCGGCCCGTGTTCTCGACCCGCACCACGCTCGTGTCGCCTTGCGCCTCGGTGTGGACCGTCACGGTGCCGCCGGTGGGGAGGTTGTGGACGACGGCGTTCTGGACGAGGTTCGTCACCATCCGCAGCAGGAGCTCCGCGGAGCCGCTGGTCCGGGTCGCTCCGCCGGTGACGTCGAGCGTGATCCCGCGCCGCTCGGCGAGGGGCAGCAGGGTTTCGGCGGCCTCCTCGGCGACGAGGGAGAGGTCGACGCTCTCCCGGGTGAAGTGCCCGCGGTCGCTGCGGCCGAGCAACAGGAGCGCCTCGGTGAGGCCGATCGCGCGCGTGTTGACGGCCTGCAGGCGCGCCAGGAGCTCGTCCCGGTCCCGCGCGGGGTCCTTGCGGGCGACGTCGAGCAGCGCCTGCGAGACGGCCAGCGGGGTGCGCAGTTCGTGGGAGGCGTTCGCGGCGAACCTCTGCTGCTCGGCGACGTGCGACTCAAGCTGTTCGAGCATGGTGTCGAACGTGTCGGCGAGTTCGCGGAACTCGTCCCGGCGTCCCTCCATGCGGATCCGGTGGGACAGCGACCCGTTCCCGGCCGTCCGGGCCGCGGCCGTGATCCGTGTGAGCGGCGCGAGCATCCGGCCGGCGAGGATCCATCCCCCGGCGAGGCCGAACACGAGCAGGAAGGCCATCGCCGCGGCCGCGGCGGGGGCGAAGGTGCGCACGAGCAGGTAGCGGTTGGGCGTGATCCCGAGCAGGCCCTTGGAGGTGTCGGGTACGTAGCGCAGCAGGAACACCCACACGACGGCCAGCAGGAGGGCGCCGGCGACGGCGAGGAACCCCGCGTAGCTGAGGGTGAGTCTCAGCCGGACGCTGAGCCCCGGGCGTCTACGCACGCGTACTGCCGGGGCCGGTGGTACCGAGGCGGTCGGCGCCGGAGCCGGTGGTACGGGGATGGGCCGGGCCGGTGCCGGGACCCGTGCCGACGTGGGCGGTGCCAGAGCCGGTGGTACGGGGGCGGGCGGCGCCGGGACCGGTGGTACCGGGATCGACGGCGCCGGAGCCGGTGTCGATGCGGGCGGCGCCGGAGCCGGTGGTACGGGGGCGGGCGGCGCCGGAGCCGGTGGTACCGGGATCGACGGGGCCGGTGCCGGGGCCGGTGTCGATGCGGTAGCCGACACCCGGCACCGTGGCGATGATCCACGGTTCGCCGAGCCGTTTGCGCAGGGCGGAGACGGTGATGCGGACGGCGTTGGTGAAGGGGTCGGCGTTCTCGTCCCAGGCCCGTTCCAGCAGTTCCTCGGCGCTGACGACCCCGCCCTCGGCGGCGACGAGGACCTCCAGCACGGCGAACTGCTTGCGGGTGAGCGCGACGTGGCGTCCGTCGCGGAAGACCTCCCGGCGGAAGGGGTCGAGGCGCAGGCCCGCGATCTCGCGGACCGGGGGCCGGGCGTACGCGCGCCTGCGGTCGAGCGCCCGCAGCCGCAGGACGAGCTCCCGCAGTTCGAACGGCTTGGTGAGGTAGTCGTCGGCACCGAGCTCGAACCCGGACGCCTTGTCGTCGATCCGGTCGGCGGCGGTGAGCATGAGGATCGGGGTGCCGCTGCCGGAGGCGACGATGCGCCGGGCGACCTCGTCGCCGGAGGGTCCGGGGATGTCGCGGTCGAGGACCGCGATGTCGTAGGAGGTGACGCCGAGCAGTTCCAGGGCGGAGTCGCCGTCGCCGGCGATGTCGGCGGCGATCGCTTCCAGCCGCAGCCCGTCACGTATGGCTTCGGCCAGGTAGGGCTCGTCCTCCACGATCAGTACGCGCATGCCCGAAGCCTAAGCGGTCGGGTTTCGAAGTCCTTCGGGAGTTGATCAGGTTGTCAGGGCGGCGGAGGATTCTTGTTGTCGGTCGGCGGACGTGTGTCGGTCGAGCCGGGTCAGGAGATCGTCCATGGCGGAGGTGGTGAACTTCCACCGGAACGGCTGTGCTGTGGCGTTGTAGCGGTCTTCGGACGCTCGGAGCCGATCCCGGACCTCGCTGAGGTCGGTGAAGTCGTCGGGTGACACGGCCTTGCGCTGGACGATGGAGAAGAAGATCTCGATCTGGTCCGTCCAGGAGGCGTGAACGGGGGTGTGGACCACGGCCGCGTTCGGGAATGCGCCGGCCGGTCGGTCGACGGCTCTCTTGCCGCGGCGGGAGGAGCCGTTGTCGACGATCCAGAAGACGCGTTCGGCGCTGGCGTAGGGCTCGGTGGTCATGACGTGGGCGGCCGGGGTCATGAAGGGCACGATGCCGGTGGTCGGCTCGCAGCGTCCGAACACCTGGGCGCGGTGGACGTCGTAGGCGGCCAGGTAGGCCAGGGCTCCACCGCGACCGTACTCGTGGTTGACGCGCATCGCCCGGGCCTGGCCCGGGGCGGGGCTCGGACGGCAGCGGCGGCGGGCCTGGGTCGAGGGCCTCTCGTCGCCGGACAGGACATACTCGTCCCCTCGAAGCGGGACGCCCTCGAAGGTGCGGACGTAAAGGTCCAGGACCCGCTGGGCCTCGACGCGGAAGTCCTGGTCTCGGATGAAGATCCAGGACCGGTACTGCCAGGGCTTGATCGCGTCCTGACGTAACCAGCGGCGCACCGTGGACGCGGAGACGGTGCCGGTGACCCCGCGCACGGTCAGCTCGGCGGCCGGCTCCGGGCACGACCAGCGCGACAGCGGCGTACCGGTCCCGGCGGGCACCTGGCAGGCCAGCGCCTTGGCCTCGGCGACCTGCACGGGGGTGAAGCCGGCGGGACGCCCGGTGTGCTTGCGGTCGGCCGGGGCCGGCAGCCCGCCGTGGGCGAACCGGTCGCGCCAGGTGCGGACCGTGTCCAGGTGCAGGCCCGTCTCGCGGGCGATGCGCGCGTTGGAGCGCCCCCGTGCTGCGTGCAGGACGATCTCCGCCCGCCGCCGTGACCGGTACGGGGTCTTGTGGCCGTAGGCCGTCTTCTCCAACCGTTCGCGCTCGGCGGCGGTCGCGACTATCGGGCAGGCCAGGGCAACGGGCGTGACAGCGGGCCGATCGGGAGAAGTGGATCAGACGGGTGGCAGTCTGCCGCGTCCGGCGCCTCAACGATCCGGCAAGGTGGCCGCGTGACCACGACGCCGGAGTGCACCCGGCCGTCATTCGCCCAGCGGCTGTCCGAACATGTCCGCACCGCCTGACTACGACTGACGGGCCGCCATGTCGCTGACCTGGTGGGCGATGTCGGTCCACAGGGCGGCGGGGAGATCGTGGCCGACGCCCGGGTAGGTCACCAGGCGGGCGCCGTCGATGGCCCGGGCGGTGGCGCGCCCCGCGCTGACGCGCAGGATCGGGTCCTCCTCGCCGTGCAGGACCAGGGTGGGTCGGCGCAGGTCCTTGAGCCTGGGTCCGTGCCACTGGGCGCCGATCTGGCGACTCTGCGCCCTGGTGTCGCGCGGGCCGCTGTCCACGTCGGCCTCGACCCAGGCGCGGGCTGCGGCCTCGTCGAAGGGGTAGCCGGGGGAGGCGATGCCGCGCCAGACGGTGAGGGCGGCCTCGATGTCGCCCTCACGGCCCTCGGGGAACTTGGTCCGGGCGAGCTTGGCGAGCAGTCCGAACCGCAGGTGGCGCAGGACCCCCAGGCCGGAGACGTCGCTGGGCAGGGCCGCCGAGGAGGTGACGCTGAGCACCCGGTCGGGGTGTCGCAGCGCGGTCCGCTGGGCGATCGTGCCGCCCAGGGAGTGGCCGAAGACATGGGCTCGCTCCCAGCCGAGTTCGTCCATCACCGCGATGGCGTCGTCGGTCATGTCCTCGGAGGTGTAGGCGTCCCCGCGCTTGGCGAACAGGGCCTTGAAGGGGTTGGTGGTGGCGGTGTCCGGCATCCGGGTCGACTGGCCGGCGTCGCGCTGGTCGTAGCGGCCCACGGCGAACCCGGCGTCGGCGAAGGCCCGGCACAGACCGGCCGGCCACCAGAACCGGGCGGTGGCCAAGCCCATGATGAGCAGCAGCGGTTCGCCCTCGGAGCCCTTCAGTTGGTCGAAGGCGACCCGCACGTCGCCGTTGTGCGCGTACCGGGTCGGCGTCCACTCCTGCTGCGGCTGCACCTGGGGCATGTCGGCTCTCTTCCATCTACTGCGATCTGCGTTCGCAGTTAATGTGACCTAAGGTACTGCATACGTCGTTCGCAGAACAGGAGGGGTTCATGACCGAGCCGCCCGCCCGCAGCATCTGGCTCCGCCCCGAACGTGCCGGACGCGGCCCGGCGCCCACGTTCGACCGCGACGGCATCGCCGCCGCAGGGATCGCCCTGGCCGACGCGGACGGTCTGCCCGCCGTCACGATGCGGGCCGTGGCGGTCGCCCTCGGGGCCGGACCGGCATCCCTCTACCGCTATGTGGCCACCCGTGACGAACTGCTGGAACTGATGATCGACCGGGTCTACGGCGAGATCTCCTACGCCGAGCTCGGCTCCGGACACTGGCTCGACGACCTGCTCGCCCTGGCCTGGCAGAGCAGGGGCGTCTACCTCGCGCACCCATGGCTGCTCGACGCGACCGCGACGAGGACCCCGGTGGGGCCGCACGCGGTCACCTACCTGGAGCACGCCCTGGCCGCGCTGGCCGACCTCGACGTCCGTCCCCGGACCAAGCTGGAGGCCATCGCGATCTTCAATGCCGTCGTCTCCACCCTGACCCGCGCCGAGGTGATCCAGCGTCGCGCCGGGCAGACCATCCCGCAGTGGCAGCAGGCCCAGGCGGAATATCTCACCCAGGTCGCCATGGCGGGCCACCACCCGCACCTCGCCACCGCCCTGACCGGGCAGCCGCCCGAGGCCGAGGATTCGTCGGAATCGCTCTTCGAACGCGTCCTCACCCGCGTGCTCACCGGGCTCCTTCAGCCCGACGACATCGGAGCGACCTCCGTGCACGGTCGCGCGGAGGCAGAGCCACCTGCGGCCGGTCCGGGGGCGAGCGCAGCTCCCTGATGTTTCATCGGGAGGGTCATGCCCGACCTCTCCCCTCCCGCGATGCTCCGCCCCCTCGCAAATGACCATCTGCGAGAGCGGCGACGTGCAATTTCGGCGGCGCCCCGGAAGATACCCGGACTGCGCCTGCGGCCTCTACCCGGCCGTCTCTGCGATCTGACCGGACTTCACACACAACAGCAGCGGGAGTCAACCCCCGAAGGACTTCGAGCCTCGACCACTGAGCAACGCGCCATGCCGCCGACGCGTGCGAGGGCGTGCACGCGACGGACACCCGGCTCAGCCCGCCGGTGCCGGCGCGGGGCGGGGCCGGTCCGCCGGCGCTTCCACCGTGGTGCGCCACCAGCGGCGCGACGCCAGCGCGGCCAGCGCGGCGCCGGCCGCGTTGACCAGTACGTCGTCCACGGAGGACACCCGGTCCAGCCGCAGGACGTACTGGGCGGTCTCGATCAGGGCGGAGCAGCCCGCCCCGAGCGCCAGGACCCGCGGCACGGACGCCAGCGCCGCGAACCGCACCGGGGCGAAGAACCCCAGCGCCGCGAGGACCAGCAGGTTGCCGACGGTCCCGACCGGCCCCATCGTGAGCAGGTCCCGCAGCGGTACCAGGCTCACCCGGCCGGGGACGGTACCGGCCCCGCCGCCCGGCATCATGGTCATCCAGACGAACGGCACCGTCCCGTGGACCATGCCCACCTCGGCCAGCGACGACCGCCACGCCGACGCGGCGCCGGCGGCACGCCGTCGGCGCGCCAGGGCCCACGCCACCAGCACGGCCAACGGCAGCGTGACCAGGGTGACGAACACCACGCCGTTGAACGTGTCGAGGCAGCCGTGCCACCGCCCGGCCAGGCACGTCGGAGCGGACATCATGAGCGGCCGCCGCACGGCGAACAGGGCGCTCGCCACGGCGAGGACCGCCAGGCCGAGGAGCACGGCCCGGCGCGTGCGGCGGGGCGGCGCCGTCAGGGAAGCGTTGTGGTTCACGCCTCCAGGGAAGACGAAGGGCCGTTGCGGTGGCGTATGCGTTTTCCGATACGCCGGCGATACGCGCGTCCCCCGCCACCGGGAAACCGGCGCGAGCCGGCAGCGGAACGCTCCCCCGCCGGTGACCGCACGGCCCGGCCGCCGTGACGAAGGACGAGAGGTCTCAGGGCCGTCAACGCCGCACGACGGCGTCGGCAAGGTGCCGCGGCCCGTGGGGGCCGCGGGCAGCCGGCCGTCGGGCAGTATCCGAAGCCCCACGAGGTCCACCACGCCCACCGACCTCCCTGCCTGGGGATAACGGCGACGTTACTCACACGACTGTGAGTAACAGCCTCACTGATTGTCGCCCACGAACACACTTTGCCCCGTTCTCGACCGACTCCGGTCACGACAGGGAACAGCGGAGGGCAGAAGAGGCAACGGGCAACCCCGCCGAACCCCGATTCTCGAGGCACGCCTCGTGCCAAACTCACTCTCGGACGCGAAGCGCAACGACTCCGTCACGACGGGTGTCCACCCTTGGCCTTCGTGTCGGCCGGTGTACGTCGAACGAGGATTCCCCGTGAGGGCGCACGGCTCTCACACCACTGTTCAAGGGGAGGTTAATGATGAGTACAGCTTTACGTTTCGGCCCGGAACTTCGCCGTCTGCGACAGGAAGCGGGACTTACTCTGACCGAGTTCTCCGTGGCGCTCAACTACGACAAGGGGCACCTCAGCAAGGTCGAGCGCGGGGAGCGTTCCGCGTCTCCGGAGCTGGCCCGGCGGTGCGACGCCTTCCTCGGCGCGAACGGCGAGTTGCAGCGCCTGGTCGTCCGCCCCGAGACCGACTCGGACGTCACCGAAACCCCCGCCACCCCGAGCCTCTGGCTCGTCGGACGCCGGGCGGTCCTCGCGGCGGGTACGGGGTCACTGATCGACATCGGTCTGAAACTCGGTAGTCAGGCGCCCCCTGCCACCGATCCCCTGCTCCCCTCCTTCCGCGCGCAGTTCGACCAGCTACGAAAGCTCGGCCAGTCCACCGCGCCGAAAGTCCTGCTTCCCCTGCTGGAGACGCAGACGCGCATGGTCGCCGGGCTGGCCGCCGACGCCCCGTCCGCTGCTCGGACCCCCGCGCTCCTGCTCGCGTCGAGGTTCGCGGAGTTCACCGGCTGGATGGCCCAGGAGGCCGGGGACAGCGGCGCGGCGCTCGTCTGGACCGGTGAGGCCGCCGAACTGGCGCGCGCGGGAGGCGATCCGCACCTCGGTTCCTACGCGCTCGTGCGACGCGCCCTGGTCACGCTCTACGGCGGGGACGCCGCGAGCACCGTCGCCCTCGCCCGCCGGGCCCAGAGCGACGGACTCCCACCGCGCATCCGGGGACTCGCGGCCCAGCGGGAGGCACAGGGGCACGCGCTCGTCGGCGACGAACGCGCCTGCCTCCGCAGCCTCGACAAGGCGCGGGAGCTGCTCGACAGCGACGACGCCCGCAGCGGCACCGAGCCCGTGATCGGCACCACCCACGTGAGCGATCCGGCGGCGATGACGACCGGCTGGTGCCTGCACGACCTCGGTCGCCCCAAGGCCGCCGCCGAGGTCCTCGACCGGGAGTGCCGCCGCCTCCCGCCACACGCGCTGCGAACCCGTGCCCGGTACGGCTTCCGCAGGTCCTTGGCCCATGCCGCCTCCGGAGAGGTCGAGCACGCGTGCACGATCGCCGGAGAGCTCCTGGGAGTGATGCCGGCCGTGCCCTCGGCGACGGTGAACAGCGACGTCCGTCGTCTCGCGCGGGAGCTCTCCCGGTTCCGGAGCAGCCGGGCCGTACGCGATCTGCAACCGGCGCTGGCACGGGTGCTCGCCCCCGCGCACGACTGACACCGGCTCCACGGCCGGCACCGGCCCGTGCCGCCCGGCTCGCCGGACCACCCGGTCCCTCCGGCCTGCGGATCCCACATTCTCCGGCGGGACCCCCTGATCCCCGCCCGACGCGTCGCACCGCGCCCCCGGCTCCTTCGGTCCGCGCCCGGTGACGCACCGGGCGGCGCACCTCCATCCGTACGCCCTCCCGTGGACGCGCCGTGCCGTCACGCGGTCGGGACCTCATGGCCCGGGTGTGCCGGGCCTCGGAGCCCCGGTCCGCAGCCCCCGCGCCCGTACCCCTTCACCCCGTCTTCCTCTCACGAAGGGAACCTTCATGCCCGACGTCTTCGTCAACTACCGCACGGGCGACGAGGAATCCGCAGCAACCATGATCGCCCGGGAGCTCGCCCGGCGGTTCGGCGGCGAGCGGATCTTCTTCGCCAGCAACTCGATCGAGCCCGGACACCGCTTCCCGGTGGAACTGATCAGGGCGGTGGAGGAGTGCGAGGCGCTCCTCGCCGTGATCGGCCCGCGTTGGGCGGAGGTGCGGGGGGCCGACGGCCGCCCCGCCCTCGAAGCCGAGCAGGACTGGACCCGTCGTGAGATCCAGACCGCGCTCGACCGCGGGATCCTGGTGATCCCCGTGCTCGTCGGAAAAGCCACGCGGATCGACCGCGCCCTCCTCCCGGACGACCTGCGGGAGCTGGCGGACTGCCAGTACAGACGGTTCGACCACCGCAACGCCGAGTCGGACCTGACGGCACTGGGCGACGCCCTCGCCCGGCTGCTGCCCGAGCTGGGCGCGGTGGACCGCGACGCCCGTGCGGCGCGGGAGCGGGCGGAGGCGAAGTCCCGCAAGAAGTCGGCCCGGGACGCCGGGCACACCAGGATGCGGACGCGCGACGTCGAGCAGCGCGTGCGCGGCGGCATCGGAAACCTCAACGGCGACCTGGGCACCTTCGTCAACGAGCCGCAGGGGCCCGTGAACACCGGTCGGGGACACCAGTACAACGCGCCCCACTTCCAGGGCGACAACACCGGCGTCCAGTTCACGGCGGGCGACAACAGCGGTACGGTCCACCAGCGCTTCGAGCGCGAGCACCGGCGCTCGGACGACGGACGATGACCGAGCAGGACCGCGTCACCGTCAACGATCCGCACGGCCCGGTGAACAACGGCGTGGGGCCCCAGTACGTCTTCTACGGCGTCGGCGCGGACTGGTTGATCCGCAAAGGGGTCGAGCCCCTCCGGATCGTCCGCGAGGACCGGGTGCGCCTGGCCGACCGGTTCGCGCCTCCGGCGGGCTACCGCATCGCCGCCGACCGCCTGGAGAAGCCCGGATCGGTGGTGCTGCTGGAGGCTCCGCCCGGCAGCGGCCGCCGTGCCGCGGCGATCATGCTGCTGCACGATCTCGGTGAGGACGGGGGCGCCGACGAGGAGGGAGTCCGGTTCGAGGAGCTTCCCGCCACGGACAAGGACGAGGACCCCCTCGTCCCCGGTGAGGGGGACCGCTTCCTCCTCGACCTCTCCGGGATCACCGACGAGGAGGCGTACGCCAGGGCCCAGCGCCGCCTGGCCGTGCGCCGGTCACAGGTCCAGGAGGCGGGGGCCCACATGGTCGTCGTCCTGCCGTCGGGCATGGAACACGCCCACGCACCGGATCTCGAACCGCACGCGGTGACGCTGGGGCGCCCCCGGGGCATCGCCGTCGTCACCCGACACCTCCGCATGGACCGGATGGTCTTCCGCTCCGCGGACCTGGAGAACACCGACCTCCAGCGCCTGTGCGACCACTCCCCCATGCGGGAACTGGCGCGGCTCGCGGGTCTGGTGAGGGCCGCTCGTGACAGCGGCCGGTTCGGCACCGACTTCGCCGGATGGCTCGACCAGGCGATGCACGCGGTGACCGACCGTGCCGGTGAGGTGGGCCGGCAGGTGGCCGCGGTCCGCACCGCGCCCGAGCGGGCCCTGCTGCTCGCGACGGCGATGTTCGAGGAGGCCCGCGCCGACACCGTCTACGAGGCGTGGCACGGCCTGATGAGGACGGTGAGGCACGAGGAAGAGGCGACGACCGAGCTCGCACGGACGGATTTCGGGGAGCGGCTGGCGGCACTCGGGATCGAGCGGGACCCGGACGGGCGGCTCCGCTTCGAGCGGCTGGCCTACGCCGACGCGGTGCGGACGTACTTCTGGGCGAACTTCCCCGGGGCGCGTGATGACCTCAGGGACTGGATCGGCCATACGGCCGGGCTTCGCGGTCTGACCACCGACGACCGTGTGAACGTGGTCGTCCGCTTCGGTGAGCGGTCCCTGGCCGTCGGGCGGCCCGACCACCTCTTCGACCTCGTGGTCCGCTGGGCGAACAGCGCGACCGGGGTGTCCTGCGAGCCGCGAGCCGTGGCGGCCCTCGAACTCGGCCTCAGCCACGAGAGGTTCGGGGGGTGGTTCCGCAGGCGGATGTACGAGTGCGTGAGGTCCGGCCCCTTGTCGGACGGTCTCGTCCGCGTCCTGACCGCGGCCTGCCTCCAGAGCCTCGGCGCGACGCACCCGGATCAGGCGATGGTGCGGCTCCACTACCTCGCCGTACGGAAGGGGCAAGCGGCGCGCGAGGCCCGGGAGGCGCTCCTCGACCTCGCCGGCCGCGAGCGTCGGCTCTACCGGCTGCTGATCGACCGCCTGCGGAACCGGACGCGTCGGGAGCCGCACGGGGCTGAGCCCCACCTCTCCCTGCTCACAGAGCTGTTGGAGAGCGGCCGGGCACCGGACCCGCCGCCGTGGCCGGACCTGTTCCTGGGTTGGGAGGCGGTTTTCTCCCAGCCGCCGACGGAGCTGTGGAACCCGCTGGTGAAGAGCTGGCTGAACGCCGTGGCGCACGACAACACGCGGGAGATGGCACTGGGCGTGCTGGTCAGGGCGACGCACGGCCACGCGGCCGCCCTCCACCGCCTCTACGCCATCGCCTGCGACTGGGCGGGGACCGCGCGCCGCTCCTCCCGGGCGGCCGTCGCCGCCCTCTTCTGGCAGCACATCGACCACGCGCAGTACGCCCGCACGGAAAGTGCGGGGCGTGCGGGCACCGGACCACGGACCACGGAAGAGGCACGATGAAGCACCGATTTCCCAGCCTGCTGTTCGTCGCTCTCTGCGGCCTCGCACCGGTTGCGCTCGGAAACCTCCTGGACTGGTCGGCGTGGCTGTGGGGCTTCATGTCCATGGTCACGGCCTCGGGCTCCCTGCTGCTCGTGATGACGGTCCTCAGCGGTGGCCACGCGTCGGCCGACCCCTACGAGTCCGGGGAACCCGAGCCGCCTGCCGCGCCGGCGGAGCCGCCGTACCAGGAGACGCGGGTGGTCGACGCGGCGCTGCCGAGCGCGGTGGACGGCTACGACTTCCTCTTCTCCGCCACCGTGTGGTGGTGGCCGGTCCCCGACCACGCCGACCGGTCCGACGGCGCCTTCCCTGCCCTCGCCGTCTCCTCGATCGTCAGCCGGGCCCTGGAGGTCGTCCGTCACGAGGAGCCCGGCCGGGCGAACTTCGCGCGGTACCTCCTGGAAGGGGAACTGGGCGTCCCGCTCCCGGACCGGAGCGGACGGGTGAAAGCCATGGCAGCCGATGTGACGCTGACCCTCGCCCCCGCCGACCGCGAGCGCCTGCGGAAGCTGAACGACCTTCGCAAGGACGAGGAGATCTGGGAGTACGAGCGTCAGCACGAGCGCAACAAGCGGCGCTACCTCGGTGACGACGTGCTCAAGAGCCCGGGCAGCGCGGTGGTGTGGTGGCTCACCCGCCACGAGAACGAGATCGAGAAGGCGGTCGACATGATCGGCCCGCTCGCCCAGATCGCGGCGGCGGCCAACGACGAGGAGGTGCCCGAGCTCTTCCGCCACCTGCTCGTCCCACCCGTGGCCGCGCGGAGCGAAGCGACCGTCGGAGGCCCGCTGTGGGACGGACACGGCCAAGGAGGAGGACCGTTCGACCGCGAGGAGGAGGTGGGGGTTTCGGACCGGCTGCTCCTGTTGCTGACGGCAGTGGGCCTGAAGCCGGACATGGACGCGTACACGGTGTTCGTGCACCGTGTGGTGCGGAGCCTGGAAGCCGCTGGACTGCACGAAGCCGCCGACGAGATCAGGCGGACCCTTCTCCCGGCACCGGACGAGGGCGGGGACGAGGGACCGGAGGGTGGGCCTTCGGGCGAGGGGTACACCGCGGGGCCCTGGTCGCCGGGCTCCCCAGCCCCAGGGGACTCGCCGTTCACCACCGCGACCGCGGACCCGGAGGCCGGGGCGGGCGCGTTCACGCCGGGGGCGGCGGAGAGCGGCACGGGCGAACGGAACCAAGGCTGGTGGGAGACGAGCGAGGACGGTACGGCACCTCCGTACTTCTGGGACGCCTCCCACAGCCCGCACCGGCCCGCCGCACCTCGCGCACGGGACGAGGACGACGAGGCCGGAAACTGATCCGGTAGGCGGTCGGCTCTTCGAGGCTCCCCTTCACCGCACACCGCGGCGGGGGAGCCCTCTCCTGTCCCGAGGCCCGGGCAAGGCCCTCACTCGCCGGGACGCTGCCTCGGGCAAGGGCGGGAAGGGGGAGTGAGCAGGAGACGAACGAGCTCAGGACGCCGAGTGTGAGCCGTCACAGCGACCGGGAACCATCCCACCGGTGTGGCCGATGGAGTCGACCGGACGGTGCTTGTACGGACGATCGCGCCCCTGTGTCACCACACCATCGCCCCGCCCGACCGTTCCCGCTGCCCCATCCCCTGGCACGCAACCGAGCGGTGCAGGTGCGGATGTGTTTCCACGAAGGCACGCGGAGCCGCGAGGAAGCGTGAGCGCAAGCTGTTCGGCCGCCCCGCGTCCCCCTCCCACGGAGCCGCGGCCCACGAACCAGCACGGGAGCCTCACCGGCATCCCCGCACGTTCCCTGCGCGGGAACTGACCGGAGGCCTGACCTCGACAGGCCAGGCCCCTTCGGATCTGTGCGTTCTCCAGGTCGGCGATGCGGTGGCGTGTCGTCCATCAGACGTTGAAGCGGAACTCCACCACGTCGCCGTCCTGCATCACGTAGTCCTTGCCCTCCATGCGGGCCTTGCCGGCGGCGCGGGCCTCGGCGACCGAGCCGGTGGCGACCAGGTCGTCGTAGGAGATGACCTCCGCCTTGATGAAGCCCTTCTGGAAGTCGGTGTGGATGACACCGGCCGCCTCGGGGGCCGTCGCGCCCTTCTTGATCGTCCAGGCGCGGGCCTCCTTCGGGCCGGCCGTGAGGTACGTCTGGAGGCCCAGGGTGTCGAAGCCGACGCGGGCCAGGGTGGCCAGGCCGGGCTCCTCGGCGCCGACGGACTGGAGGAGCTCCATGGCGTCCTCCTCGTCCAGCTCGGCGAGGTCCGCCTCCAGCTTGGCGTTGAGGAAGATCGCCTCGGCCGGGGCGACCAGGGCGCGCTGCTCGTCCTTGAACGCCTCGTCCGTCAGCTCCTCCTCGTCGACGTTGAAGACGTAGAGGAAGGGCTTGGTGGTGAGCAGGTGGAGGTCGTGGAGGAGCTCCGCCTTCTCCGAGCCCTGGACGATGCCGTGGGAGAAGAGGGTGTCGCCGCGCTCCAGGATCTCCTTCGCGGCCTCGACCGCGGCGACCTTCGGCGCCACGTCCTTCTTGATCCGGGACTCCTTCTGGAGGCGCGGCAGGACCTTCTCGATGGTCTGGAGGTCGGCGAGGATCAGCTCGGTGTTGATCGTCTCGATGTCGTCCTTCGGCGAGACCTTGCCGTCGACGTGGACGACGTTCTCGTCCTTGAAGGCGCGGATGACCTGGCAGATCGCGTCCGACTCGCGGATGTTCGCCAGGAACTTGTTGCCCAGGCCCTCGCCCTCGCTCGCGCCGCGCACGATGCCCGCGATGTCGACGAAGTCGACCGTCGCCGGGAGGACGCGCTGCGAACCGAAGATCTCGGCCAGCTTGTCGAGGCGCGCGTCCGGGACGCCGACGACGCCGACGTTGGGCTCGATCGTGGCGAACGGGTAGTTGGCCGCCAGCACGTCGTTCTTGGTCAGGGCGTTGAACAGGGTCGACTTGCCGACATTCGGCAGGCCGACGATTCCGATCGTGAGCGACACGTTGGCGACTTCCCTAGAAGTGTGGATGGTGGGCCGACCCCCCAGTTTACGGGCGTGCCGGCGCCCCCGGCGACGGGCGGGCGGCGACGGGCCCGGGCGGGGTGGTCGGGGAAGGGTCCGGGCGGGGGCGGTCGGGTCGGGACGGTGGACTTCACGTCAAGGTCACCCCAAAGGTGTGTCTCGTACCGGTTTTCGGGCCGCCCCCCGCCTACGTTGTCACCGTGGAGCAGCACAGGAGCAGTTCCCCCCGCCGTCCGAGGCCGCCGCGGCCCGCCCCTCCCCGGGGCGCGGACGCGGAGGGCGTCACCGGGGCGGGCCCGGTGGGCGGGGAGGGCGCGGCCGGTCGGGCCGGCTCGCGGCGAGGCGGCCAGGAGGGTGCACACATGGACGGGCGGTCCGGTGGACGGCGTGGTGGGCGGCTCGATCCTCCGCCGGGAGCGCCGAGCGGGGGACAGCCCGGGGGTCGGTTCGGAGGCCAGCCCGGCGGACGACCGCAGCGGGGCGACGGCCGGCCCGGTCCGCGGGGCGGCAAAGGGCCCGGTCCCCGTGGCACCGGGCGCGGGGGCCGCGGCGTGGATCCGGGCGCGGCCCGGCCCGGGATGCGGGGAGGCGGGGCGTCCGGCGCGGGGGCGCGGGGGCTCGCGGGGCTGTTCGCCTCGGTGCGGCGGCTGCCCAGACCCCGGCTCACCGGGCTCGGCGGGGGTCTCTTCGCGGCCGCCGCCATGCTGCTCGCCGGATGCCTCGACCGGTTGCTGTTCGACGGTTCGCCACTCGTGTACGGGCTGCTGTTCCTGCCCGTCAGCGCGGCGACCGCCCTCTGGGTGCGGGGCGCCGACCTGGTGACGGCGCCCATCAGCGCGCCCATCGCCTTTGCCGTCGGGGTGGTGCCGATCGCCGGCGGGGAGGGCGGGGTCGGCGGCCACACGATGGCCCTGGTGACGGCACTCGCCGTGCACGCGGGGTGGTTGTACGGCGGGACGCTGGTGGCCGGGCTCATCGCCTGCGTGCGGAAGGTACGGCTCATGGGGCGGCGCCAGCGGGCAGCCGCCGCGGCCGCCGCACGGGCCACGGCCCAGCGGCGGCCCTGACGACGGGGCCAGGCGCCCGCACCGACCCTGGAGCACCCCGGCGCCCCGGCACCCGGAGCACCCGGGCGCCCGAGGCAGGGCGGTACCCGGAGCCCCCGATACCTGGGGCGGGGTGGCACCCGGGGCGGTACGTGGAGAGGCGGCCCTGCGGCACCAGGGGGTGGTGCCGCAGGGCCGCCTCAAGGGAGGTGCCGCGGGGCCGCCGGCCCAGCAGCCCTCCTCGCGAGAAGGAGGTCGGACTGCCGGGCCGTGCCTCGGCCACCGGCTGGGCGGCCTTCCTCGCAGGAAGAGGGTCGGACTGCCGGGCCGCACCTCGACCGGCGGGCTGCTGTCGGCCCTCCTCGCAGAAGGGGCGTCAGGATGCCGCGGGGCCGCCGGCTCGGCGGCCTTCCTCGCGGGAAGGGGGTTGGCCCCCCGGGCCGCACCTCGGCCGGCGGGCTGCTGTCGGCCCTCCTCGCGGAAGGGGCGTCAGACGGTGGTGACGACCTCGTCGTACTCCAGGCGCGGGGAGCGCGGGTACCAGGCGTCGTCGCCGGGCTTGCCGATGTTGACGATCATCAGCGGCGTGTGGTCGTCGTCCAGGAACTCCTTCTGGACGGCCGCGAAGTCGAACCCGGTCATCGGGCCGGCCGCGAGGCCCGCCGCGCGGACGCCGACGATGAAGTACGCGGCCTGGAGGGCGGCGTTCATGGTGGCGGCCGACTCGCGGACCGGGCGCTCGGCGAAGAAGGCGTCCTTGGCCTGCGGGAACGCGGGGAACAGCTTCGGCAGTTCCTCGTGGAACTCGTTGTCGGCGGCGAGGATCGCGACGAGCGGGGCGGTCGCGGTCTTGGCCCGGTTGCCCTCGGCCATCAGCGGGACCAGGCGCTCGCGGGCCTCGGTCGAGCGGACGAGGACGATGCGCAGCGGCGTCTGGTTGAACGCGGTCGGGCCGTACTTGACCAGGTCGTAGATCGCCTGGACCTGCTCCTCGGTCACCGGCTCGTCGGTGAACGTGTTGGCGGTGCGGGCCTCGCGGAACAGCAGGTCCTGCGCGGCGGGGTCGAGGGCGAGCGACATGGGGTGGTGCCTTCCGACGTACGGAGTCAGGGGGTGCCGCGCGACGGAGCACCGCGCGATGCCTCCACCGTACGCCGGGGGTAGGTGAAGTTTCAACTAAATGCGGGACGTGGTGCCTCGCCGTGCGGCGCCCGCACCCCCGCGCGGCGCCTATTCCTCCTGGTCGGAGTCCTCCCGCTCCTCCGCGAGCGACGCGTCCAGCCGGGCCCTGGCACCCTCCAGCCAGTGGCGGCAGACCCGCGCCAGCTTCTCGCCGCGCTCCCAGAGGGCCAGCGACTCCTCCAGCGTCGTCCCGCCCGCCTCCAGGCGGCGCACCACGTCGATCAGCTCGTCGCGCGCCTGCTCGTACCCGATCACCGCGCCGCTCTCCGCCACCGCCGTGCCGCTCTCCACCACTGCCGCACCGGCCGTCGCCCCGCCGGCCGCCGCCGCGTCCGCCGTGCCCGTCGTGTCCGCCGCCATGTCCTCCGCCCTCGCCATGTCCTCCACCCTACGGCCGGGGTCCGACACCGCCGCCGTCCACGCGCCGCACCGTGAACTCGCCGGCCGCGACCCGGGCCCTCAGCTCCTCGTCCCCCGCCACCTCGTCCGGCGAGCGCACCACCGAGCCGTCCGGCCGCTGGAGCACCGCGTACCCCCGCTCCAGGGTGGCCGCCGGCGACAGCGCCACCACGCGCGCGTGCGTGTGGGCCAGCTCCGAGTCGGCCCGGTCCAGGAGGTGCCCCAGCACCCGGCGGCTCCGCGCCAGCAACGCCTCAACCTGGGCCTCCCGCTCCTCGACCATCCGCTGCGGCTGCTCCATCACGGGCCGGGCCAGCGCGTGCGCCAGGCCCCGCTCCTCCCGCTCCAGCAGCCCGCGTACGCAGCGCAGCGCGCGGTCCCGCAGCAGGCCCACCCGCTCCAGCTCCTCCCGCACGTCCGGGACGACCTTCTTCGCCGCGTCCGTCGGCGTCGCCGCCCGCAGGTCGGCGACCAGGTCGAGCAGCGGCGAGTCCGGCTCGTGCCCGATCGCGGACACCACGGGCGTGCGGCACGCGGCGACCGCCCGCACCAGCTCCTCGTCGGAGAACGGCAGCAGGTCCTCGACGCTGCCGCCGCCGCGCGCGACGACGATCACGTCGACCCGCTCCAGTGCGTCGAGCTCCCGCACCGCCCGCACCACCTGCGGCACCGCGTGGACGCCCTGCACCGCGACGTTGCGCACCTCGAAGCGGACCGCCGGCCAGCGGCGCCGCGCCACCTCCAGCACGTCCCGCTCCGCGGCCGACGCCCGACCGCACACCAGGCCGATCAACTGCGGCAGGAACGGCAGCGGTCGCTTTCGCTCCGCCGCGAACAGCCCCTCCGCGGCCAGCGACCGCTTCAGCTGCTCCAGCCGGGCCAGCAGCTCCCCGATGCCCACCGGCCGTATCTCCGCGGCCCGCAGGGAGAGCTGGCCGCGCGGCGCGTACCACTCCGGCTTCGCGTGCACCACGACCCGCGCGCCCTCGGTCACGACGTCCGCGACCGCGTCGAACACCTGGCGGTAGCACGTCACGCTCACCGAGACGTCGTGCGACGGGTCGCGCAGCGTCATGAAGACCACCCCGGCGCCCGGCCGCCGCGACAACTGCGTGATCTGGCCCTCCACCCAGACGGCGCCGAGCCGGTCGATCCACCCCCCGATGAGCCGGGACACCTGGCCGACGGGCAGCGGGGCTTCGGCGGACGTAGTCAGTGCCATACGGGGAGCGTACGCGCCGCCGCCGACAACACGCCGCTCCCGCCCTCGGCGGATCTTCGGCCTGATCCGCCCACCCGTACGATGGGGGCATGACTCCTACGCCTCCTGCCCGCCGGGTACTCCTCGCCGCTCCGCGCGGCTACTGCGCGGGCGTGGACCGCGCCGTCATCGCCGTCGAGAAGGCGCTGGAGCAGTACGGCGCGCCGATCTACGTGCGGCACGAGATCGTCCACAACAAGTACGTCGTGCAGACCCTGGAGAAGAAGGGGGCCATCTTCGTCGACGAGACGCACGAGGTGCCCGAGGGCTCCATCGTGATGTTCTCCGCGCACGGCGTCGCCCCGATCGTCCACGAGGAGGCGGCCGAGCGGAAGCTCGCGACGATCGACGCGACGTGCCCGCTGGTCACCAAGGTCCACAAGGAGGCCGTGCGGTTCGCCGGGGAGGACTACGACATCCTCCTCATCGGCCACGAGGGGCACGAGGAGGTCATCGGCACGTCCGGCGAGGCGCCCGACCACATCCAGTTGGTCGACGGCCCCGACGACGTGGCGAAGGTCGAGGTGCGCGACCCGTCGAAGGTCGTCTGGCTGTCGCAGACCACGCTGTCGGTCGACGAGACGATGGAGACGGTCGGCGCGCTGAAGGAGAAGTTCCCGCTGCTGGTCTCGCCGCCGAGCGACGACATCTGCTACGCCACGCAGAACCGCCAGCTCGCCGTGAAGCAGATGGGCGCCGAGTCGGACCTGGTCATCGTCGTCGGCTCGCGCAACTCGTCGAACTCCAAGCGCCTCGTCGAGGTCGCCAAGCTGGCCGGTGCCCGCGAGGCGTACCTGGTCGACTTCGCCGACGAGATCGACGAGGCGTGGCTGGAGGGCGTGTCGACGGTCGGCGTCACCTCCGGCGCGTCGGTGCCCGAGGTGCTGGTCGAGGGCGTCCTGGAGTGGCTGTCGCAGCGCGGCTTCGAGGACGTGGAGATCGTGAAGGCGGCGGAGGAGTCCATCACCTTCTCGCTGCCGAAGGAGCTGCGCCGCGACCTGCGCGCCGAGGCCGCCGCGATGGCGGAGGGCTAGGAGCCGCGTCCTTCCACCCGGTTCGCCGGGCGGCCGGTCGGCCCGGTCCGCGGGTCGGCCGGTCCGCCCGGTGCGCCCGGTGTGCCGGTCCGCCCGGTCGGTGATGCCGCGGTCCTCGCGGTGCGCGCCGCCCCCGCGCCGTAACGTGGTGTCCATGAACGTCTTCGGAGTGGACATCGGCGGGTCGGGGATCAAGGGCGCTCCCGTGGACCTGGAACGCGGCGATCTGGCCGAGCCCCGCCACAAGGTACTGACCCCGCAGCCCGCGACGCCGTCCGACATCGCGGGCTGCGTCGCGGAGGTCGTGGCGCACTTCGGCTGGTCGGGTCCGGTCGGGGTGACGTTCCCCGGTGTGGTGACGGGTTCGACGGTCCGTACGGCCGCCAACGTCGACAAGGGCTGGATCGACGTGGACGCCGCGGTGCTGCTGGGCGAGCGGCTGGGCGGGCTGCCGGTGACGGTGCTGAACGACGCGGACGCGGCGGGCGTCGCCGAGATGACGTACGGCGCGGGCCGGGGCCGTACCGGCACGGTGGTCATGCTGACGTTCGGCACGGGCATCGGCAGCGCCGTCTTCGTCGACGGCCGCCTCGTGCCCAACACCGAGCTGGGCCACCTGGAGCTGAACGGCAAGGAGGCCGAGAAGCAGGCGTCGACGAAGGCCAAGGAGGACAAGGACCTCGGCTGGGAGGAGTGGGCGCACCGGGTGCGGAAGTACCTGGCCCACCTGGAGATGCTGTTCTCCCCGGAGCTGTTCATCGTGGGCGGCGGGGTGAGCCGCAAGGCGGAGAAGTTCCTGCCGCTGATCCACGGAGTCCGGGCGGAGATCGTCCCCGCGCAGTTGCAGAACAACGCCGGGATCGTGGGCGCGGCCATGGCCGCCGCCGGACGCTAGCCGGGCCGGTGCGGCGCCCGGGCGGCGGGCGCCGCACCCCGGCTCGGCCCTGCTCGGCCCGGGTTCACCCCGGCTCACCCCGACTCGGCCCGGGTTCAGCCCGGCTCAGCCCTGCTCGGCCTTGAGCGCCGCGGCCATCTGGCCCAGCCGCTCGAAGGACGCCGTGCCGGTGACCACGGTCGTCACGCCCTCCTCGCGCAGCACCAGGGCGTCGTACTTGGGGCCCTCCCAGCGCTGCCAGGCCCGCCCGGCGACCTGCTGCGTCCTGCCGGTGTCCCGCGCGTCGTGGGTGACCCTGACGACGTACCTCACCGGGGAGTCGGTGGACTGCTCGACGGCGACGTACTCGCGCTCCGGCGTGAGGAAGCCCAGGTGCCAGGCGTCGCCCTCCTGCCGGTCGTACGAGACCGACGTCGGCCGCCAGTCCGCCCCAAGGCCCTCGGGGGCCGCGACCGGGTACGGCGCGGCGCGCTGGGCCGTCACCAGTTCGACGCGGTAGTCGACCGGCTTGATCGGGTCCGCCGTGTCGTCGTGCGGGACGAAGAGGTAGATCACCCCGGCGGCGGCGCAGATCACCGCCATCGACTGGAACATCCCGCGCACCGTCTGCTTGCCTCGCATACCTGCCACCCCCCTATGGTCGCATCAGTGTGTCCCGCTCATCCGTGGGCCCCTCTGCTCATATTGTCGGCTTACCGATAGAGTCACAGCACCCTCTTCACCACCGGCCGTCGCCGTACAGAAAGGTGCGCTCCGATGACCGAGCACCATCTGCCGTCCGAACTCGAGGTCTCCCCCGAGGCCCCCGACCGCAACCTCGCCCTGGAACTGGTCCGGGTCACCGAGGCCGCCGCGATGGCGGCGGGCCGCTGGGTCGGCCGCGGCGACAAGAACGGCGCCGACGGCGCGGCCGTGCGGGCCATGCGCACCCTCGTCTCCACCGTGTCGATGAACGGCGTCGTCGTCATCGGCGAGGGCGAGAAGGACGAGGCCCCGATGCTGTTCAACGGCGAGCGGATCGGCGACGGCACCGGCGCCGAGTGCGACATCGCCGTGGACCCGATCGACGGGACGACGCTCACCGCCAAGGGCATGCCCAACGCGATCGCCGTGCTGGCCGCCGCCGACCGGGGCGCCATGTTCGACCCGTCCGCGGTCTTCTACATGGACAAGCTGGTCACCGGCCCCGAGGCGGCCGACTTCGTCGACATCAACGCGCCCGTGTCGGTGAACATCCGCCGCGTGGCCAAGGCGAAGGACTCGGCGCCCGAGGACGTCACCGTCGTCATCCTGGACCGGCCGCGCCACGAGGGCGTCGTCAAGGAGATCCGCGAGACGGGCGCCCGGATCAAGTTCATCTCGGACGGCGACGTGGCCGGTTCGATCATGGCGGTCCGCGAGGGCACCGGCGTCGACCTGCTGATGGGCATCGGCGGGACGCCCGAGGGCATCATCAGCGCCTGCGCCATCAAGTGCCTGGGCGGGGTCATCCAGGGCAAGCTGTGGCCCAAGGACGAGGAGGAGCGGCGGCGCGCCCTCGACGCGGGCCACGACCTGGACCGGGTGCTGTCCACGGACGACCTGGTGCGCGGCGACAACGTCTTCTTCGTGGCGACCGGCATCACCGACGGCGAGCTGCTGCGCGGGGTCCGCTACCGCTCCGAGACGGCGACGACCTCGTCGCTCGTGATGCGCTCGAAGTCCGGCACGATCCGGCAGATCGACTCGACGCACCGGCTGTCCAAGCTGCGCGCGTACAGCCAGATCGACTTCGACCGGGCGAAGTAGCCCGGGGGCCGCGCCCGACGGCGGCCTCCGGCCGGGCGGTTGCCGCCGGGCGGTTCCGGGCGGTTCCCGACCGGGCGGTTGCCGCCGGTCCCGCGGGACGGCGACACGAAGAGGGGCGCTCCCAGTGCGGTGGGAGCGCCCCTCTTCGTGCGGGCCGTGCCGCGCGGTCCGCCTGCCGTCCGCGCCGCCCGGCCCGTCAGCCGGCGGCGGCGATCTGCTGGCCGGTCGACGCGGCCTTCTTCAGCTCCACCTCGCGGCGCCGACGGCGGGCCAGCACCACGCGGCGCTCGGCGGCGGTCAGGCCGCCCCACACGCCGTACGGCTCGGGCTGGAGCAGGGCGTGCTCGCGGCACTCGACCATCACGGGGCAGCGGGCGCAGACCCGCTTGGCGGCCTCCTCGCGGGCGAGCCGCGCGGCCGTGGGCTCCTTCGACGGGGCGAAGAAGAGTCCCGCCTCGTCGCGGCGGCACACCGCCTCCGTGTGCCAGGGGCCTGCCTCGTCCTCCCGTGCCGGAACGCGCGGGGACGGAACGGCGGCGACCTGGAGGGGCTGATGCGGCAGTTGCAGCACGGTCTACTCCTGACGACGGCTTACGCGGGCGAGAGAGACGATGCAGCAAGCCCTACCCGCTGTGCGCGGGCCTATGCACTGCGTGGCGCGGGCTTCCAGGGAGTGGACCGGGGGACGGCCGAAAGTCGACGGTCGACGGACGGACCGGGGGCTTCGCCCCCGTCAGCCCCCGAGGTGCTTGCGGAGCTTGTCGTGGAGGAGGTCCGCGATGCGCTTGCCGCGCTTGGGGCGGGCCTCGACGTTGCCGAAGACCGCGCAGCCGTTGACGACCACCACGGGGGCCTCCGGGTCGGCGGCCTCCAGGGTGTGCACCTCGAAGTTGCCGAAGACGCCCGTGCCGTTGCCGCGCAGGGAGACGTTCTCGGGAACGCGGACCTCGACGTTGCCGAAGACGGAGGTGGCGTTGATGGTGGCGAGGCGCTGCGTGAAGGTCGCCTCGGTGAGGTCGATCTCGATGTTCCCGAAGAGGGAGAAGACGGTGGTGCGGGACCCGATCCGCCAGCGGCCCCGGCGGACGTTGCTGGAGAACACCGCGACCAGCCGCTCCTCCGCGCCGTCCGCCCCCGCCGGGCCGTACCCGCCGTACGCCGCGTCGGCGCGGGGCGCGGCGGGCGCGGCGGGCAGGTCGCTGACGATCGGCTCCAGCTCGGCGAGGGTCTTCGCGCGGTACACGGCGTCGATGCGCTCGCCGTGCTCCTCGGCGTCGAGCCGCCCCTCGACCAGCGCCTCCCGGAGGATGTCGGCGACCCGGTCGCGGTCGGCGTCCGACGCGCGCATCGCCGGGGCGGACTGCGGAGCGCGGGGAGCGGGCTGCTTCTGGGGCTGCTTGTCGGAGTCCACGCCCTCAGCGTAGCGAAACGCGATAGATCGCGACCAGGGCGGGGTGAGCCCTACCTCACAGACCCGGGCGCCCGGCGGCGTTCTAGGCTTGTGGACGCGTTGCCAAGGGAGGCCGCGCCGCTGTCTGCCGAGTGAGGAATGGCCGTCATGCCAGAGTTTGCGTACTCCGATCTGCTCCCGCTGGGAGAGGACACCACGCCCTACCGCCTGGTGACCTCGGAGGGTGTGTCCACCTTCGAGGCCGACGGGCGCACCTTCCTCAAGGTGGAGCCGGAGGCGCTGCGCAAGCTGGCGGAGGAGGCCATCCACGACATCCAGCACTACCTGCGGCCCGCGCACCTCGCGCAGCTCCGGAAGATCATCGACGACCCGGAGGCGTCGCCGAACGACAAGTTCGTGGCGCTGGACCTGCTGAAGAACGCCAACATCGCCGCCGCCGGCGTGCTGCCCATGTGCCAGGACACGGGCACCGCGATCGTCATGGGCAAGCGCGGCCAGAACGTGCTGACCGAGGGCCGCGACGAGGAGGCCCTGTCGCGCGGCATCTTCGACGCGTACACCAAGCTGAACCTGCGGTACTCGCAGATGGCGCCGCTGACGATGTGGGAGGAGAAGAACACCGGCTCCAACCTCCCCGCGCAGATCGAGCTGTACGCGACGGACGGCGGCGCGTACAAGTTCCTCTTCATGGCGAAGGGCGGCGGCTCGGCCAACAAGTCGTTCCTGTACCAGGAGACGAAGGCGGTTCTGAACGAAGCCTCCATGATGAAGTTCCTGGAGGAGAAGATTCGCTCGCTCGGTACGGCCGCCTGCCCGCCGTACCACCTGGCGATCGTCGTCGGCGGCACGTCGGCCGAGTACGCGCTGAAGACCGCCAAGTACGCCTCCGCGCACTACCTGGACGAGCTGCCGGAGGAGGGCTCGGTCCTCGGCCACGGCTTCCGCGACAAGGAGCTGGAGGAGAAGGTCTTCGAGCTGACGCAGCGGATCGGCATCGGCGCGCAGTTCGGCGGCAAGTACTTCTGCCACGACGTGCGCGTGGTGCGCCTGCCGCGGCACGGCGCGTCCTGCCCGGTCGCGATCGCGGTGTCCTGCTCCGCCGACCGCCAGGCCGTCGCGAAGATCACCGCCGAGGGCGTCTTCCTGGAGCAGCTGGAGACCGACCCGGCGCGCTTCCTGCCGGACACGACGGACGAGCACCTCGACGAAGCGGGCGACGTCGTCAGGATCGACCTGAACCAGCCGATGGACGCCATCCTCGCCGAGCTGTCCAAGTACCCGGTCAAGACCCGGCTGTCGCTGACCGGCCCGCTGGTCGTGGCGCGCGACATCGCGCACGCCAAGATCAAGGAGCGGCTGGACGCCGGCGAGGAGATGCCGCAGTACCTGAAGGACCACCCGGTGTACTACGCCGGTCCGGCCAAGACGCCCGAGGGGTACGCGTCCGGGTCGTTCGGCCCGACGACGGCCGGGCGCATGGACTCGTACGTGGAGCAGTTCCAGGCGGCGGGCGGCTCGAAGGTGATGCTGGCCAAGGGCAACCGCTCCCAGCAGGTGACCGACGCGTGCGCCGCGCACGGCGGCTTCTACCTGGGCTCCATCGGCGGCCCGGCGGCCCGGCTGGCGCAGGACTGCATCAAGAAGGTCGAGGTCGTCGAGTACGAGGAGCTCGGCATGGAGGCGGTCTGGCGGATCGAGGTCGAGGACTTCCCTGCGTTCATCGTGGTGGACGACAAGGGCAACGACTTCTTCAAGGACCCGGCGCCCGCCCCGACGTTCACGTCGATCCCGGTGCGTTCCTGATCCGGCGGTCGCCGTGAGGCCGGGGACCGCCCCGCGCCGTCCCCGTCGCGCGGCCCCGGCCCGGGCCGGTCGTGCGGGACGGGGCCCGGCCGCCCCGGCGTGCGCCGTGCGGGGCGGTCGGGCCCCGCGCGTCACGCGAAGCGCTGGTTCGCGGCGCCCGCGGCGCAGGGCTGGAGGCGCAGCGGGTCCCCGGCCGACGCGAGGGTCGCGCACAGGTGTGGCGCGGCGGCCGGGCGGAGGGTGCCCGCGTCGCGGGCGAACCTCTGGTGGGCCGCGCCGGAGCAGTTCCAGACGACCAGGGCCGCGCCCGGCTCGTAGCGGGCGCCCGGCACGTCGAGGCAGCGGTCGTGGGTGAGCTCGGTGTGGACGGAGCCGCGCGCCGGGTCGTACCACCAGCCCTGGTTGCGGCCGCCGTGGCACTCCCAGCCGATGACGGCGGTGCCGTTGCGGGTGGTGGCGCCGGAGACGTCCACGCACCTTCCGGTGGTGGCGTCGCGGAGCGGGGCGAACGTGTCGTCCCAGGCGCCGGGGACGAGGACCGGCTCGCCGGTGGAGGCGGGGTCGGCGCAGCCCGCCTCGCGCACGCCGACCGCGTACAACTGGGTCAGGCAGGACGCGAAGGCGGCGTGGCCGGCCCGGTTGGGGTGGAAGGACTGGCGGACGGAGTTCTCGTCCCAGGGGAACTTCGTCACGTCGACGAAGAGTCCGCGCGCCCACGCCTGGTCCGTGCAGACCTCGTGCCCGTGGAAGAGGCGGGAGGCGTCGAGGTAGACGGCGCCGGTGCGCGCGGCGGCGGTGCGGATGCCGCGCTCGAACGCGGGGACGGCGGTGTCGCGGCCCCAGGCGGTGTCGGAGTCGTAGCCGAGGCCGCCGCAGGCGAGCTTGCCGGGGAAGCCGGGGTCGTCGCGGAAGTCGGGACCGATGGGGCTGGGGTAGCTCATCACGACGAGCCGGTAGTCGGTGTCGGCGTACCCGGCGCCGCGCATGACGGCGCGCAGGTCGTGGACGGTCTGCTCGACCTTGGGGACGAGGCCGTCGACGCGGGCCTGCCAGCCGGGCGCGTACTTCGGCGCGCAGGGCCCCTGGAGGAGGACGTAGCGGGTGACGCAGTCCGTCATGACGGGGCCGAACTGGAGGTCGTCGTTGGCTCCGGCCACGAGGAGGACCATCTTCACGCGGGTGTTGCGGGCCTTGACGGCGAGGTTGTCGCTCTGGACCAGCTCGTCGGCGTACTGCGGGGTGCCGCCGGCGCGGATGTGGGGGGTGGCGGCACCGGAGCAGGAGACGTTGTAGGTGACGTCGGCGGGGATGCCGGTGCGGTGGACGGCCGCGTCGGGCGAGCGGTGGCACCAGTTGTCGGGGCCGTCCGTGCCGGGTTCGTAGACGCCGACGCCCTCGCCGGAGATCTCGCTGTCGCCGAGGGAGACGAGGGCGGTCTTGCGCTCGGCGAAGGGGCGTTCGGCGGGGCTGCCGTAGAGGGCGGTGGCCTCGGCCGCGCGGACGCGCTCCAACGCGGCCGGGAGGGGCGTCGAGGTGACGGTCCGCTGGCCGGCCGGCGGGGGGCCGGCGGCAGCGGCGGGCGGGGTGGTGGCGAGGCCGCCGAGGGCGGCGGTGAGCGCGACGGCCGCCGCCGCGCGTCCGAGTTTCCTTCTGGTGCGCGCCATTGCGCCTCCTGGAAGTGGGGTTACCCACGGTTTTTACTGGTCGGTAAAGCACTTGGGAATAGAGCGAATGAGACAGGTGCTCAACTCTTCCGGGAGGTCGGGACGATGACGGACACGAGGGAACAGCGCGGCGACGGCGGGGCCGGCGGCGACGGCGGCTACCGGGTCGAGCACGACTCCATGGGCGAGGTGCGGGTCCCCGCGCACGCCAAGTGGCGGGCCCAGACGCAGCGGGCGGTGGAGAACTTCCCCGTCTCGGGACAGCGCCTGGAGCGGGCCCACATCGCGGCCCTGGCCCGCGTCAAGGCGGCGGCGGCCAAGGTCAACGCGGAGCTGGGCGCCCTGGACCCGAAGATCGCGGAGGCGGTCCGGGCGGCCGCGGCGGAGGTCGCGGAGGGCCGGTGGGACGACCACTTCCCGGTCGACGTCTTCCAGACCGGTTCCGGCACCTCCTCCAACATGAACATGAACGAGGTCCTCGCCACCCTCGCGACCGAGCGGCTCGGCGACGGCCGGACCGTCCACCCCAACGACCACGTCAACGCGTCCCAGTCGTCGAACGACGTGTTCCCGTCGTCCATCCACATCGCGGCGACCGCCGCCGTGACCGGTGACCTGGTCCCCGCCCTCGACCACCTGGCCGCCGCCCTGGAGCGAAAATCAGCCGAATTCGCGGAGGTCGTCAAGTCCGGCCGCACGCACCTGATGGACGCCACGCCGGTGACGCTCGGCCAGGAGTTCGGCGGCTACGCGGCGCAGGTGCGGTACGGGGTGGAGCGGCTGCGGGCCGCCCTGCCGCGCCTCGCGGAGCTGCCGCTGGGCGGTACGGCGGTCGGTACGGGCATCAACACGCCGCCCGGTTTCTCCGCCGCCGTCATCGCGGAGGTCGCGCGGGACACCGGGCTGCCGCTGACCGAGGCGCGCGACCACTTCGAGGCGCAGGGGGCGCGGGACGGGCTGGTCGAGACGTCGGGCCAGCTCCGTACGGTCGCCGTCTCCCTCACCAAGATCGCGAACGACCTGCGGTGGATGGCGTCCGGGCCGCGCACCGGCCTGGCCGAGATCAACCTGCCGGACCTCCAGCCCGGCTCGTCGATCATGCCGGGCAAGGTGAACCCGGTGGTCCCGGAGGCGGTCCTGATGGTCGCCGCGCAGGTCGTCGGCAACGACGCCACGGTCGCGGCGGCCGGCGCGGCCGGGAACTTCGAACTCAACGTGATGCTCCCGGTCATGGCGAAGAACCTGCTGGAGTCGATCCGGCTCCTGGCCAACGCGGCGCGGCTCCTCGCCGACCGCACGGTCGACGGGATCACCGCCAACGTCGAACGGGCCCGCGAGTACGCCGAGTCGTCCCCGTCCGTGGTGACGCCGCTCAACCGGTACATCGGGTACGAGGAGGCGGCGAAGGTCGCCAAGCGGTCGCTGGCCGAGCGGAAGACGATCCGCGAGGTGGTCCTGGAGTCCGGGTACGTGGAGCGGGGTGACCTCACGCTCGAACAGCTCGACGAGGCGCTCGACGTCCTGCGGATGACCCGCCCCTGACCGCCGCTCCCCCGACCGCCGCTCCCCGGCCGTACCGCTTCTGACCTGCGGCGTCGGTGACCGGGACGGCCGTCCCGCGTGACCTGGATCGCGGACGTCCGCCCCGGCGCGGTCCTAAGATCTGCGCATGACAGCGGAGACGACAGGCTCGGCGCCGGAGGTCGGGGCGGTGCCGGCGGCGGGAGGAGAGGCGGGAAGCGGTCCGGGCTCCGGCGGTCCGGGCGGCCCGCGTTGGGCACCGGGCGACCGGATCCTGTGGCGGTACCGGGACAACGGCGACGGCCACGTCCACATCTGCCGTCCCGTGACCGTCGTCCGGGACTCCCCCGACCTGCTCGCCGTCTGGATGGCGCCCGGCACCGAGTGCGTCAAGCCCGTACTGGCGGACGGCACGCCCGTGCACGAGGAGCCGCTCGCCACCCGCTACACCGCGCCGCGCACCACCGCGCGCACCCGGTGGTCCGGCATGGGCGTGCTGAAGCTGGCCCGCCCGGCCGACCCGTGGTCGGTGTGGTTGTTCTGGGGCGAGGGCTGGGAGTTCCGCAGTTGGTACGTCAACCTGGAGTCGCCGCGCGTACGGTGGTCCGGTGGCGTCGACTCCGAGGACCACTTCCTCGACATCTCCGTCTATCCCGACCGCAGTTGGCTGTGGCGGGACGAGGACGAGTTCGCCCAGGCGCAGCGCGCCGGGCTCATGGACGCCGCCCAGGCGCGGCGGGTGCGGGAGGCGGGTGACGCCGCAGTCGAGGTGATCCGGGCGTGGGGCGCGCCGTTCGCGGACGGCTGGGAGGAGTGGCGTCCGGACCCGCGCTGGACGGTTCCGGAGCTGCCGGCCGACTGGGATCGCCTCCCGGCCCGCACGGCACCGTGAGACCCTTGATACGCCCCTGGGGGGTAACCGTAGGATCGTCCTCCGCCGGACGGCCGACCCGGCCCCGCAGCAGTAACGACCGATCACTGGACAGGAACTGACCGTAAGTCACCTACGAGGGGGTGGAGCCGTGCCCGAGGTGCGCGCGGATCCGTCGTCCCTTGTCGACGCCGCGCTCAGAGCGGGTATAGCGCCTGTCAGAGCGATTGCATCGCCCACCCGGCCCGGACGGACGGAATCCCACGCGTGACGGAGCATCCCACCTCCCATGAAGGTCGGCAGCCGCTCGCTGCCCGGCCTCAGGAACGCACCCGGCCCCGGCAGGAGGCCCCGGAGCCCGCCGAGGGCCCCGCCGTGGCCGCGCCCCCGCGGGACCGGTCGCACCCCGGCGGCTCCCCCGTCCCCTCCCCGTCCGGTCCGCCGGTCCCGGTGGACGCCCCGGACGGGTCGCGCGCTGCCAACGCGGCCCGTGGGGCGTCCCGTACGGCCCGTGCCGCGTCCGCGGTCCGCGAGGCGGTCGCGGGGCCCGGGGGCGTGGCCGCGCGCGGCGGGGCGCAGGCGCGGGTGCGCGCGGACGCCGAGCCGGACCACCCCGGCGACGGGACCGGTACCGGGAGCGGTGAAGGGACCGGTGACGGCGGCCAGGCGCGGGCCCAGGAGGGTGTGCGGTCTCCGGGCGGTGCCGTCGCGGCAGGCGCCGTGGCCGGTGGTCCGCCCGGCAGTGGGGACGGCGCGGCGGGCGGCGTTCCGGCGACCGTCGCCGGCCTGCCGCAGGACCCGGTGGGGACGGCCCGCCGGGAGGGCGACCGGCTGCGGTTCGTGGGCGCCGCGACGCGGCGGATCGCGCGCGGCATCGACCTGGACGAGATCGTGCTGGGCCTGTGCCGGGCCACCGTGCCGACGTTCGCCGACGCGATACTCGTGTACCTGCGGGACCCGCTGCCGGTCGGCGACGAGCGGCCCGTGGACCCGTTCGTCCTGCGGCTGCGCCGCACGGACCGGTTGCGTTTAACGGAGGACGACCCCGGCGACCTGGGCCTGCTCCCGGCCGGGCCCGTCGTGGCGCCGGACGCCGAGCAGAGCCCGGCCGCCGAGCTGTGCCGGGTCCGCCCCGGCGGGCACCTCGCAGAGGTGCTGCGCGGGGTGCGGCCGGTGTTCGGCGACTCCGCGGCCGCGCGGGCGGCGCTGCCGGAACTGCTGGGCGAGGGGCGTGCCGTACCGTCCGGGCACCGGGCGATCCTCGCGCCGCTGCGGGGCCGCCGCCGGGTGATCGGCGCCGCGGTGTTCCTGCGCCGCCCGGACCGCGCCCCGTTCGAGCCCAACGACCTGCTGGTGGCGGCGCAGTTGGCGACGCACACGGCGCTCGGCATCGACAAGGCGGTGCTGTACGGGCGCGAGGCGTACATCGCGGACGAACTCCAGCGGACGATGCTCCCGGAGAACCTGCCGCAGCCGACCGGCGTGCGGCTGGCGTCCCGCTACCTGCCGGCCGCCGAGACGGCGCGGGTCGGCGGCGACTGGTACGACGCGATCCCGCTGCCCGGCAGCCGGGTCGCCCTCGTCGTGGGCGACGTCATGGGCCACTCCATGACCTCGGCCGCGATCATGGGGCAGCTGCGGACGACGGCGCAGACGCTCGCCGGGCTCGACCTGCCGCCGCAGGAGGTGCTGCACCACCTCGACGAGCAGGCGCAGCGGCTCGGCGAGAACCGCATGGCGACCTGCCTGTACGCGGTGTACGACCCGGTGGCGCACCGGATCACCATCGCCAACGCCGGCCACCCGCCGCCGATACTCCTCCACCTGGGCGGCCGGGCGGAGGTGCTGCGGGTCCCGCCGGGCGCGCCGATCGGCGTGGGCGGCGTGGACTTCGAGGCCGTGGAGCTCGACGCCCCGGCGGGCGCGACGCTGCTGCTGTACACCGACGGGCTCGTCGAGTCGCGGCTGCGGGACGTGTGGACCGGGATCGAGCAGTTGCGCGAGCGGCTCGCGGCGACGGCGCAACTGACGGGCCCGGACCACCCGCCGCCGCTGGAGGCCCTCTGCGACGACGTGCTCGACATGCTCGGGCCGGGTGACCGGGACGACGACATCGCGCTGCTGGCGGCCCGGTTCGACGGGATAACGCCCAGCGACGTGGCGTACTGGTTCCTGGAGCCGGAGGACGCGGCGCCGGGCCGGGCGCGCCGGCTGGCCCGCAGGGCGCTGGCCCGCTGGGGCCTGGAGGAGCTGACGGACTCGGTGGAGCTGCTGGTCAGCGAGGTCGTGACGAACGCCGTGCGGTACGCGTCGCGGCCGGTGACGCTGCGGCTGCTGCGGACGGAGGTGCTGCGCTGCGAGGTCGGCGACGACTCGCCGCAACTGCCGCGGCAGCGCCGGGCGCGGGACACCGACGAGGGCGGGCGCGGCCTGTTCCTGGTCAACCGGCTGGCGCGCCGGTGGGGTGCGACGCGGCTGTCGACCGGCAAGGTCGTCTGGTTCGAGCTGCCGACGCGGCTCTGAGGGCCGCGGCACGGCGGAAGGGGGAAGGGAGGTGGCCGGGCCCCTGGTGCGGGGCCCGGCCACCTCCCTTCGTCTCCCTACGGGCGGACGGGCTTGTCCTTGTCGGGCCCCGGACCCGCGCCCGGGTCCTCGTCGTCGCCCGACTCGCTGGTGCTCGGTGACGGGGACGGCGGGGACTGCGTGGGCGGCGTCGGCTCACCGGTCGACGGGCTCGGCGAGGACGGGGTGCCGCTCGGCGTGCCGGAGGACGGCGAGTCCGACGGCTCGACCGGTTCGTCGCTCGGCGAGGAGGACGGGGACGGGGACGGGGACGGGCTCCCGGACGGCGACGGGACGGGCGCCGGGTCGGGGGCGGCGATCTCCATGACGTCCAGGTCGAACCGCGCGTCGGAGCCGCCGCCCAGGGCGTCCAGCGTGTAGTCGGCCCAGATGCGGGCCGGGAAGCCGCCGCCGTTGGCGCGGCCCGAGTTGGCCGTGCCGGTCAGGGTGACCTGCTCGCCCTTCTCGGTGTCCTCGCCGAACAGGGCGACCACGGTGGCCAGTTCGGGCGTGTAGCCGGCGAACCAGGCGGACTTGTTGTTCTCGGACGTACCGGTCTTGCCGGCCGCCTGGTACGCGGGGGTGTCGGCCGCGCGGCCGGAGCCGTTCCTGACGACGCCGGTCAGGACCGAGGTGACCGTGTCGGCGGTCTGGCGGCTGACGGCCTGCGGGCCGATCGGGTCGGGCAGCTCGACCGTGCGGTCCTTGTGCTCCGCGGACTTCACGATCGCCGGCGTGACCTTCCTGCCGTGGTTGTCGAGGGTGGCGTACACGCCGGCCATGTCCCAGGTGGAGGCGCCCATGGTGCCCAGCGACATGGCGGGCTGCTCGACGAACCCGTCGGTGTCCTTCATGCCGAGGCCGAGGGCGGTCTTCTTCACCTCGTCGGGGCCGACGTCGACGATCATCTGGGCGAAGACCGAGTTGATCGACTTGTTCATGGCGCGCTGGACGGTGACCGGGCCGTAGCTGATGTCGTCCTCGTTCTCCGGGGCGAACGGGGTGTCGCTGCCCTGGACGGGGCGCCGGCTGGTGCCGTCGTAGGTCGTGTTGACGCCGATCCGCCGGCCGTCCTGCGTCCGGGAGCCGTTCTCCAGGGCGGCGGCGAAGACGAGCGGCTTGAACGTGGAGGCGGGCTGGTAGTCGCGCCGGGTGGCGTTGGACATCCAGTGCTCGGTGGCGCCGACCCCGCCGTACAGGGCGACGACGTGTCCGGTCTTCGGGTCGACGGAGGTCGCGCCGGCCTGGACGGTCGCGTCGACCTCGTTGCCCTCGCGGTCGAGCCGGCTCTCCAACTGCTCGTCGACCGCCTCGACGAGCTCCTTCTGGCGCTTCTTGTCGATGTTGAGGGTGATGGTCCAGCCGCCGGCCTTGATGTCCTCCTCCTTGACGCCCTGGTTCACCAGCTCCTGGTTGGCGGCCTCGACCAGGTAGCCGGTCTGGCCCTCCATGCCGGGGGCGGGCCTGGGCTCCTGGGGGACGGGGAACTTCATCCCGGCGCGCTCGGCCGGGTCGAGCCAGCTCTCCTCGACCATGTTGTCCAGGACGTAGTTCCAGCGCTCGGTGGCGAGCTTGCGGCCGGTCGCCGTCGCGGACGTCCAGTCGTACTGGCTGGGCGCCTGGAGGAGCGCGGCGAGGTAGGCGCCCTGCTCGACGGTCAGCCTGCCGGCGTCGACGCCGTAGTACGCCTGGGCCGCGGCCTGGATGCCGTACGCGCCGCGGCCGTAGTAGCTGGTGTTGAGGTACCCGGCGAGGATCTCCTCCTTGCTCTGGCGCTGGTCGACCTTGAGGGAGATCACCAGTTCCTTGAGCTTGCGGGTGACGGTCTGGCTCTGGTCCAGGTAGTAGTTCTTGACGTACTGCTGGGTGATGGTCGAGCCGCCCTGCTTGCCCTTGCCGGTCACGGAGTTCACGAGGCCCCGGGCGGTGCCCTTGAAGTCGACGCCGTGGTCCTCGTAGAAGGTCTTGTTCTCGGCGGCGACGAACGCCTTCTCGACCGGGTCGGGGATCTTCTCGAGGCCGACGATGGACCGGTTGATCTTGCCGCTGCGGGCGAGGATCGAGCCGTCGGAGTACTTGTAGACGTTGCTCTGCAGTTCCGCCTCGGCGTTGGCCGTGGGGACGGGAACGAGCAGGTAGACGGCGTAGAAGCCGCCCATGGCGAGCAGGCAGCACACGAAGAGCGTGCCCAGCAGCCTCCGCCACGCGAAGAAGCGGCGTATGCCCCCGCGACCCCCCTGTTCCCGGCGCGCCCCGCGCTGCCGGGACCGTCGCGCTTCCGCTCGGCCCATGGCTCCGTCGCTCCCGTTGATCGGTGTTCGTCCGTCGCGTTTCGGTCGTTCACGCCCGGATCAGCTCAGCAAGCTAACCCGCCGCGGGCGACAGAGACCAACGGATCCCGTCTTTTCCGAACGTGACAATCAGCACCCGTCCCGCGAGGAACTGACTCACAGGGGGTGGACAAGGTTGCGAAGAGCATTAAAGTGATATCACTTTGCTTCACCGGAGAGAGCACGAGAACGGGGGGACCATGTCCACGACCACGAAGACGACCGCGTCCGGCGGTACGGCGGGGGACGCGACGCCACCGAGGACGCCGCAGCCGCAGGTGCGGGAGTTCGCGGCGTACAGCGTCGGCGGCGGGCTGGCGCTGCTGTCGGGCCTGATCGGGCTCGCGGCGGGGGTGTGCCTCGTCGTCGCGGGGGCGGCGGTCGCCGAGGAGACGTCGACGGCCGCGCGGGTCGGGCTGATCGCGCTCGGCGTCCTGGTGGGCCTGGGGGCGCTGCTCGCGATGTGCGGGCTCAACATGGTGGCGCCCGGCGAGGCCCGCGTCGTCCAGTTGTTCGGCCGCTACCGGGGCACGGTCCGCGCGGACGGGCTGCGCTGGGTGAACCCGCTGACCTCGCGGGTGGCGATCTCGACGCGCGTGCGGAACCACGAGACGGCGGTCCTGAAGGTCAACGACGCGTACGGCAACCCGATCGAGCTGGCCGCGGTCGTCGTGTGGCGGGTGGAGGACACGGCGCAGGCCATGTTCGAGGTGGACGACTTCGAGCAGTTCGTGTCCACGCAGACGGAGGCGGCGGTCCGGCACATCGCGATCGAGTACCCGTACGACGCGCACGACGAGGAGGGCCTGTCGCTGCGCGGCGACGCCGAGGAGATCACCGAGAAGCTCGCGGCCGAGCTCCACGCGCGCGTGGCGGCGGCGGGCGTCCGCATCATCGAGTCGCGGTTCACGCATCTCGCGTACGCTCCGGAGATCGCCTCGGCGATGCTCCAGCGGCAGCAGGCCGGAGCCATGGTGGCGGCCCGCCAGAAGATCGTGGAGGGTGCGGTCGGCATGGTCGAGGCGGCGCTGGACCGGATCGCGGAGCGCGACATCGTGGAACTGGACCCCGAGCGGAAGGCGGCGATGGTCTCCAACCTGATGGTGGTGCTGTGCGGTGACCGCTCGGCCCAGCCGGTCGTCAACGCGGGCACGCTCTACCAGTGACCGCCCGCCGCGAGCGCAAGCAGGTGCTCCTCCGCCTCGACCCGGCGGTGTACGAGGCGCTGGCGCGCTGGGCGTCGGACGAACTGCGCAGCGCGAACTCGCAGATCGAGTTCCTGCTGCGCAGGGCGCTGGCGGAGGCGGGCCGGCTGCCGTCCTCCCCGGCCCCCCTCCCCCGCCGCGGCCGCCCGCCCAGGCAGCAGCCGGAGGAGGGCCGCGCCGGGGCCGGGGACGAGGGCGAAGACGGAGCCGGGGCCAGGGGCGGGGGCAAGGGCCCGGCCGGGCGGCCACCGGAGGGCCGGACCGGGGACGTGGGTCCGGCCGGGCGGCCACCGGACGGGCCCGGGGCGTAGCGCCGATCCCGGCCGCCGCCCCGGGCCCGCGCCCCTCCGGCCACCGCCCCGGCGGCGCCGGGGAACCGGGGCGCGGGTCGGACGCGTCACCGTACGGCAGGTGCTGGACGCGCGAAGGGGGACGACGCGTCACCGTACGACGGGGCGCGGACACGCGAAGGGGGCCGACGCGTCACCCTACGACGGGTGTCGGACGCGTGAAGGGGGCGGAGACGGGCGGCGACGGGGGCGATCGGGTGGTGCGGGGCGCGCGGTGGGGGCGGGACGGCCGGGGGCGCTCGGCCTGGTCCCGAGGGCGGGTGATCGCGGGGCTCGCCGCGCTGGTCGCCTGGCTGATCGTGTTCCACGCGACCGTGCCGGACCTGCCCGGCCGGCCGGGGAGCCTGCTGGAGACCTTCCTCCCGTGGCTCGGCCTGGCCGTGCCGGTGCTCGTGGCCGCCGCCCTGGTGCGCCGTTCGGCGACCGCGCTGCTCGCCGCGCTGCTGCCGACCATGGCGTGGGGCGGGCACTTCGGGGTGCTGCTGGCGCCCGGCCCCGACGTACGGCACGGCCTCACGGTGGTGCAGCACAACGTCGGCGACGAGAACCCCGACCCGGCCGGTACGGCGCGGGCGCTGATGGCCCCCCGGCCGGACCTGATCGCACTGGAGGAGGTCACCCCGGCGGCGCTGCCCGCGTACCGGGCGGCGCTCTCGGCCCGGTACCCGCACCACGAGGTGCGCGGCACGGTCGGCCTCTGGTCGGCGCACCCCCTGACGGACGCGCGGGCCCTGGACATCCGGCCCCGGGGCGTGGACGCCGGGTGGCGGCGCGGGCTGCGGGCCACGGCGGCGACCCCGCGCGGCGACATCGCCGTGTACGTGGCGCACCTGCCGTCCGTACGGCTCAGCCCGGAGCGCGGCTTCGACGCGGCCCGCCGGGACGAGAGCGCGGAGCTGCTCGGGGCCGCCCTGGCCGCCGAGCGGCTGGACCGGGTGGTCCTGCTGGGCGACCTGAACGGCACCGTCGACGACCGGGGCCTCTCCCCCCTGACCTCGCGCCTCGACACGGCGGGCACGGGGCTGGCGTTCAGTTGGCCGGCGTCGGCGCCCCTCGCCCGCATCGACCAGGTCATGGCCCGCCGCGCCGAGGTCGTCCACGTCTGGACGCTGCCCGCGACCGGTTCCGACCACCTGCCGGTCGCCGCCCGCCTCGCGTACTAGCCCGGCCCGGGCAGCCCCGGGCAGGCGGGGGTACCGAACAGGACAGCTATGCACCCTGCGTATACACGATATGTATAGTGGCGCCATGTCCATCGGTCACACCCTCCTCGGGCTCCTGGAGTCCGGGCCGCGCCACGGCTACGACCTCAAGCGCGCCTTCGACGAGAAGTTCGGCCACGACCGGCCGCTGCACTACGGCCAGGTCTACTCGACCATGTCCCGCCTGTTGAGGAACGGGCTCGTGGAGGTCGACGCCGTCGAGCCGGGCGACGGCCCCGAACGGAAGCGCTACGCGATCACCGAGGCCGGCGTCACCGACGTCGAACAGTGGCTGACCAGCCCGGAGAAGCCCGAGCCGTACCTCCAGTCGACGCTCTACACGAAGGTCGTGCTCGCCCTGCTCACCGGGCGCAGCGCCACCGACCTGCTGGACGCCCAGCGCACCGAGCACCTGCGGCTGATGCGGGAGCTGACCCGCCGCAAGAAGGGCGGTGACCTGGCCGACCAGTTGATCTGCGACCACGCGCTGTTCCACCTGGAAGCCGATCTTCGCTGGCTGGAACTGACCGCGGCCCGCCTCGACCAGCTCGCCGCGACGGTGCGGGGGACGGCCGGATGACGACGCCCGTACCGAACCGGTCGGTCCGCGGGGCGGCGGGGCCGCTGCTGCGCGCCGAGGACCTCCACAAGGCGTACGGGCCGACCACCGCGCTGGCCGGGGCGTCCTTCACGGCCCGCGCCGGGGAGGTCGTCGCCGTCATGGGCCCGTCCGGCTCCGGCAAGTCGACGCTGCTGCACTGCCTCGCCGGGATCGTCCGCCCCGACGCGGGCACCGTCGTGTACGACGGGCGGGAGCTCACCGCCCTGTCGGACGCCGGGCGGAGCGCGCTGCGCCGCGGCGACTTCGGGTTCGTGTTCCAGTTCGGGCAGCTCGTGCCGGAGTTGACGTGCGTGGAGAACGTGGCCCTGCCGCTGCGCCTCGCCGGTGAGCGCCGCAAGGCCGCCGAGCGCAGGGCGCTGGAGTGGCTGGAGCGCCTGGAGGCCGCCGACGTGGGCGGCAAGCGGCCCGGCGAGGTCTCCGGCGGCCAGGGCCAGCGCGTCGCCGTCGCCCGCGCCCTGGTCACCGCGCCGCGCGTGGTCTTCGCCGACGAGCCGACCGGCGCCCTCGACTCCCTCAACGGCGAGCGGGTGCTGGAGCTGCTGACCGACGCCGCCCGGGACACCGGTGCGGCCGTCGTCCTCGTCACGCACGAGGCGCGCGTCGCCGCGTACGCGGACCGCGAGGTCGTCGTCCGCGACGGCAGGGTGCGGGACACGGCGGGCGCGGCATGAGCGCGGCGACCGAAGGGCGCGGAATACGCGACGGACACGGCGAGCACGACGGGCGTGACGGACGCGGGCATGACGGACGTGACGGGCACGGCGGGCGCGGAGTACGCAGCGGACGCAAAGTGCGCGGCGTCCTGCGGGACTTCGCGTTCGGCGCGCGGTTCGCCGTCGCGGGCGGTCGCGCCGCCCGGGTCCGTACGGCCCTCACCGCGATCGGCGTCGGGCTGGGCGTGGCGCTGCTGTTCGTCGCCGCGTCCGTCCCGCAGATGCTGCAGGGCCGGGAGGACCGCACCGACGCGCGGCAGGCGTCCTTCGACACGGCGCCCGTCTCGGACCGCTCCTTCCTCCACACGGAGGTGTCCACGCTCTTCCGTACGGACACCGTCCACGGCGTGGCCCTGCGCCCCGACGGCCCCCGTGCCCCCGTACCACCCGGTGTCGCGAAACTGCCGGGGCCGGGTGAGATGGTCGTGTCGCCGGCGCTCGCCGAGCTGCTCGCCTCCCCCGGCGGGGCACTGCTGAAGGACCGCTTCCCGTACCGGATCGCCGGCACGATCGGCGACGCGGGTCTCGCCGGGCCCGGTGAGCTCTTCCTGTACGTCCACGATCCCGGCGTCGCCGACGCGCCCCGGGTGTCCCGCGCCGACCACTTCGGGCACGGGGAGGGCAAGCGGCCGCTGGACGCGACGCTCGTCCTCGTCGTGACGGTCGCCTGCGTGGTGCTGCTGCTGCCGGTGCTGGTGTACGTGGCGGTGGCGGTCCGCTTCGGCGGGGAGCGGCGCGACCGGCGGCTGGCCGCGCTGCGCCTGATGGGCGCCGACACCGCGATGACGCGGCGGATCGCGGCGGGCGAGGCGCTGGCCGGGGCGGTGCTCGGCCTGCTGCTGGGCGGGGTGTTCTTCCTGCTGGGCCGGCCGTTCGCGGGCCGCGTCACGGTGTGGGACGTCAACGCCTTCCCGGGCGACCTGGTGCCGGAGCCGGCGCTGGTGGCGGCCGTCGTGGTGGCGGTGCCGCTGTGCGCGGTCGCGGTGGCGCTGTTCGCGCTGCGCGGGATCGCGTTGGAGCCACTGGGTGTCGTACGGGGCGGGGCGCCCCGGCCGCGCCGGGTGTGGTGGCGGATGGTCCCGGTGGCCGCCGGGCTCGTCCTGCTGCTGGTGCCCGGGGAGCGGCTGGACGCCGTGTCCGCGCCGCTCGACACGTACCGGGTCGCCGCCGGAGCCGTCCTCGCGCTGACCGGGCTCACCGCGCTGCTGCCGTGGCTGGTCGAGGCGGCCGTGCGGTGGCTGCGCGGGGGGCCGCCGTCCTGGCAGCTCGCCACCCGCCGGCTCCAGACGGGCAGCGGCACCGCGGCCCGCGCGGTGAGCGGCATCGTCGTCGCGGCGGCCGGGGCGATCGCGCTGCAGATGGTGTTCGGCGCCGTGCAGAGCGACTTCATGAGGCCCACCGCCATGGACGGGGCGCGCGCCCAACTCCAGATGTGGACCGCCGCGAAGGACAGCCGTGCGGCGGGCGCGCTGATCGACGGGGTGAAGGACGCCGAGGGGGTCGCCGGGGTCATCGCCACCATCGAGGGGGGCGCGCGGCGCCCGGGCCCGCCCCGCGCGGGTGAGGACTTCGCGCCGACGACCGCCCTGAAGGTCGGGGACTGCGCGTCGCTGCGGGAGTTGGGCGAGCTGCCGTCGTGTCGGGACGGCGACGTGTTCATCGCCCGGGCGCACGGGCTCGACGGGCCGCCGGACGACTACCTGGCCAAGACGGCCCGGCCGGGCGCCGTGGTCGACCTGCGCGACGAGGGGGAGCGGCCCGTCCTGTGGCGCATCCCGGAGTCGGCCCGGGTGGTGGAGGCGCGGCGCGACCCGATGGGGTGGATGCCGTTCGGGATCTACGCCACGCACGGCGCGCTGGACGCCGGGCTGCTGGAGGACCCGGAGGCGACGGCGATGGTACGGCTCGACCCGGCCGTGCCGGACGCGGCCGAGCACGCGCGGAACGCGGCCGCGCGGTTCGACCCGTTGATCCGGGTGGTGACCGTCCAGGACGTCGAGCGGGACCGGCAGTACACCAGCGTCCGAACCGGCGTGCTGGCGGCGGCGACGGCCACGATGGCGCTGATCGCGCTGTCGCTGCTGGTGTCGACGGTGGAACAGCTCCGCGAGCGGCGGCGATCGCTGTCCACGCTGGTCGCGTTCGGGGCCCGGCGCGCCACGCTGGGGTGGTCGGTGCTGTGGCAGACGGCGGTGCCGGTCGCGCTGGGGATGGGCCTCGCCGTGGGCGGCGGGCTGCTGCTGGGCCTGGCGTTGGTACGGGGCATGGGCAAGGCGGTGGCGGGCTGGTGGGTGTTCCTGCCGGTCGCGGGCCTGGGCGCGGCACTGCTGCTGGGGGTCGCGCTGCTGAGCCTGCCGCCGCTGTGGCGCCTGATGCGCGCGGACGGGTTGCGCACCGAGTAGGCGCGCCCGGGGCGAACGGCGGGCGCCCGCCGGGCGGGCCGGGGCAGGCGCCCGCCCGACCCATCCGGCCCGGGCCCGCCCGCTCCGGCCTATCCGGCCCCGGCCGGGAGCACCCGTACCGGCAGGGACACCAGGGCCCCCCGCAGCGCCTCGGCGAGTTCCTCGAACTCGGCGGCCCGCGCCGCGCCGGTGCGCATCGCGAGGGCGATGCGGCGGGACGGGGCCGGGTCCGCGAAACAGCCGGTCACCAGGCTCGGGTTGTGCCCGGTCTCGACCTTCACCGCCGTCCTCGGCAGCAGCGTCACCCCGAGTCCGCCCGCGACCAGTTGCACCAGCGTCGACAGCCCGGCCGCCGTCGTGGTGACCGCCGCGCCGTCCGTGCGCCCGGCCTCACGGCAGATGTCGAGGGCCTGGTCGCGCAGGCAGTGGCCCTCGTCGAGCAGCAGCAGGTGCAGGTCGCGCAGCGCGTCGCGGGGGATGTCGGTACGGCCGCCCAACCGGTGGCCCTCGGGGGTGACCAGGACGAAGTCCTCGTCGAACAGCGGGAGCTCGGTGACGCCGGGCACGCCCAGCGGCACGGCGAGCAGCAGCACGTCCAGCCGCCCCGCGGCCAGCCCCTCCAGCAGGGAGTACGTCTGCTCCTCGTGGACCTGGAGGTCCAGGTCCGGATAGCGGTCGTGGACGAGCCGCAGGACCGTCGGGAGCAGGTAGGGCGCGACGGTCGGGATCACGCCGAGGCGCAGCACGCCCGTGAACGGGGCCTGCACGGCCTCGGCCTCCTCCATCAGCTCGCTCACCGCGTCCAGCACCGCCTTGGCGCGGACGGCGAGCCGCTCCCCCGCCGGCGAGAGCAGCACCTTGCGCGTCGTACGCTCAAGGAGCTGGACACCGAGTGCCTCTTCGAGAGCCGAAACCGCGCCCGAAAGCGCGGGCTGGCTCATCCCTATCGCGGCGGCGGCATCCCGGAAGTGGAGATGCTCGGCCACGGCCGCGAAGGCCCTGAGCTGCGCCAGACTCGGCTGTTTTCCTTTTTGCGCGGGATGCGCGGGGGAGATCACTGATAACCGCCTTCGATCAACGTGACCCAGTCTAGCTATTTCACTGATCAATGCACGCCGTGCCATGCTGACGATCGTCCAGCCCCCACGGATGCCCCCACAAGGGCAATCCCCGCCACTAGGAGAGCGTGTGCTCACTGTCGGTGACCAGTTCCCCACGTACGACCTGACCGCTTGCGTGTCGCTGGAGAGCGGCAAGGAGTTCGAGCAGATCACCCACAAGTCCTACGAGGGCAAGTGGCGCGTGGTGTTCTTCTGGCCGAAGGACTTCACCTTCGTGTGCCCGACCGAGATCGCCGCGTTCGGCAAGCTGAACGACGAGTTCGCGGACCGCGACGCCCAGATCCTCGGCGTCTCCGGCGACTCGGAGTTCGTCCACCACGCCTGGCGCAAGGACCACGACGACCTGCGTGACCTGCCCTTCCCGATGCTCGCCGACTCCAAGCACGAGCTGATGCAGGCGTGCGGCGTCCAGGGCGAGGACGGCTTCGCGCAGCGCGCCGTCTTCGTCGTCGACCCGAACAACGAGATCCAGTTCACCATGGTGACCGCCGGCTCCGTCGGCCGTAACCCCAAGGAGGTCCTGCGGGTCCTGGACGCCCTGCAGACCGACGAGCTGTGCCCGTGCAACTGGAGCAAGGGCGACGAGACCCTCGACCCGGTCAAGCTGCTGGCCGGCGAGTGACCAACCGGAACGAGTGAATCACCATGTCTCTTGACGCCCTGAAGTCCGCCGTACCGGACTACGCGAAGGACCTGAAGCTCAACCTCGGCTCGGTCATCGGCAACAGCGACCTCCCGCAGCAGCAGCTGTGGGGCACCGTCCTGGCGTGCGCGATCGCCTCGCGCTCCCCGAAGGTGCTGGCGGAGCTGGAGCCGGAGGCGAGGGAGAACCTCAAGCCGGAGGCGTACAACGCGGCCAAGTCCGCCGCCGCCATCATGGCGATGAACAACGTCTTCTACCGGACGCGCCACCTCCTCTCCGACCCGGAGTACGGCACGATGCGCGCCGGCCTGCGGATGAACGTCATCGGCAACCCCGGTGTGGAGAAGGTCGACTTCGAGCTGTGGTCGCTCGCCGTCTCCGCGATCAACGGCTGCGGCCAGTGCCTCGACTCGCACGAGCAGGTGCTCCGCAAGGCGGGCGTGGAGCGCGACACGATCCAGGAGGCGTTCAAGATCGCCGCGGTGATCCAGGCGGTCGGCGCGACGCTGGACGCGGAAGCGGTCCTGACCGCCGCCGAGTAATCGGCCGGCCCGGTACGCGAAGCGCGAAGGGCCCCACCGGCATCGGCCGGTGGGGCCCTTCCGCCGTACCGCGCCCTTCGCCGACGGTTCAGCGCGCTTCCGCCGTACGGCACTCCCTCGCCGCCCGGCGCCCTCCGTCGTCCCGCGCCCTTCCGCCCTCCCGCGCCGGGCACCATCCCACACCGGACGCCTCCCACGCCGGGCGCCACCCCACCCCGAGCGGCGTCATCCCGCGCGAGGCGCCATCCGCCCGTCCCGCACCCTCCGCCGTCCCGCGCGGAGCACCGTCCGGCGCGGAGCGTCAACCCGCGTCGGGCGAGGGCGTGCCGGCGAGGTCGGACGGCGCCGGGGACCGGAGGCGCTCCATGAGCGCGCGCACGTCCTCGACCATGAACTCCTTCACCCCGTCGAGCGGCGCGTGCGTCGACTCGGCGGGCGGATCGCCCGTGTCGTCGAGGTACTCGTGGAGCGCGGTGCTGACGGAGAGCCCGATCACGGCGGGCCCGTCCAGGACGACGAGCTCGGCGTACGTCCCGCCGCTGACGCTGAAGTACGCCTCGTCGCCCAGCCCCGGCACCGGCTCCGGGGCGGGCTCCCCCGGCACGGCGGCCCGGCCCTGCACCGCCCCGAATTCCGGTCCCGGATCGCTCTCCTTGTGCAGTTGGTACCGGAGGCTCGCGTCGTAGCCGGTCGGGGGCTCGCCCAACTGCACCGAGCAGTACGCCCGGTCGAGCACCGGGTGCTCGTACGTGTCGGCGCCGGTGGTGGCGCCGCGCTCGCCCAGGGCGGTGACCAGCGCCGACAGCGGTGCCTCCGCGCACAGGGCCTCGGTCGCGCGGTAGCCGCCGAGGTCCGGTCCGCGCGTCTGGTACGCGGTGAGGCCGGCCGCCCACAGCGCGGACGCGCCCAGCGCGCCGCCGAGCGCCCACAGCCAGGGCCGGCGGTACCGCGCCCCGCCCCGCCCGGGCGCCGGGGCGCCGCCCTCCGGTCCGCGGGCCGGCGCCGCGCCGCGCGGCGGGTCGCCTTCGTCGTCGAGCAGTTCGGGTTCGGATATCACTCGGTCTCCGGCCGCTCGTGACCGCCGCCGCCCCCACCGCCCGGCGGGGGCGCGGGGGTGGGGGCGTGCGCGGCCGCGAGGCGGCGCAGGGCCTGCTCCTCGCTGTACGCGCGCAGGTACCCGACGACCGTGTTGGTGACGGCGACCAGCGGGACCGCGACGACCGCGCCGCCGATGCCCGCGACGAGGCCGCCCGCCGAGACGGTCAGCACGACGGCCAGCGGGTGCACCCGTACGGCCCGGCCGAGGATGAACGGCTGGAGGACGTGTCCCTCGATCTGCTGCACCGCCAGCACGACGACGAGGACCATCAGCGCCGTGAACACGCCGTTGGTGACGAGCGCGACGACGACCGCGAGGGCGCCCGAGATCACCGCGCCCACCAGCGGAATGAAGGCGAAGAGGAAGATGAACACGCCCAGCGGGACCGCGAGCGGCACGTCGAGGAAGTAGATGCCCAGCCCGATGAAGATCGCGTCGATGAGGGCGACGATCACCGTGCCGCGCACGTACGCGGTGAGGGTGCGCCAGGCGCGCGGCCCGGCGCCCGCGACCCCCGGCCGGGCCTGGGCGGGTACCAGCTTGAGGAACCACTGCCAGACCTTCTTCCCGTCGTAGAGCAGGAAGAGGGTCGAGAACATCGCGAGCAGTATCCCGGTCATCACCTCGACCATGACGGTGACGCCGGTGAGGCCCGCGGAGGTGATCTCCTCGGTGTTGGTGCCGATCGTGTCGCTGAGGTTCTGGGCGATGTCGTTGATCTGACTCTCGGTCACGTGGAACGGGCTGTCCAGCGCCCAGCGCTTCAGCTCCTCGATGCCGTCCCGCACGCGCGCGGAGACGTTGCCGAGGTTGTCCATGACCTGCCACACGACGAACCAGCCGACGAGGCCCATGACGACGAAGCCGAGGATGGCGGTGACCGCCGTGGCGAGCCCGCGCGGCAGCCCGAACCCCCGCAGCCGGCTCACGGTCGGCTGGAGCAGTGCGGTGATGAGCAGCGCGGCGACGAAGGCGAGGACCACCAGCTGCACCGTGCTGATGACCTTCATCACCACCCACAGCGTGCCCGCGAGGACGAGCAGCCGCCAGCCGGCCTCGGCGGCGACGCGCACCCCCCAGGGGACGGCGGCCGCCGGGTCGGGCCGGGCGGCGACGGCGGGCGCGTACGCGGGGGGCGCGGGGACGATGTCGGGCGCGTGGCTGTCGCCCGGCGCTCCCGTTCCGTGGGCGGCCCCGGCGGCCGGCCTCCCCGGCGCGTCCCCGGTCGGGGACACGCCGATGGGGGCGTCGGCCTCCGCCTCGGCCCGCGCGCGGCGCTCCTCGATCCGCTGTCCCACCCGGCTCAGTCCGGCACCCAGCCGGCCGAGCCACCCTGGCACTTTCGACATGATCTTCCCTGTTCCCCCGGGGTTGCGGTCTCCCGACCGTACACGCACGGAGCCCCTCGCCGTAGGACGGCGAGGGGCTCGGGGAAGTCGGGCGTCGCTGTCAGTACCAGTGATTGGCCTGCCAGAACGACCAGGCGCCGCAGGGGCTGCCGTAGCGGTCGTTCATGTAGTTGAGGCCCCACTTGATCTGGGTGGCGGGGTTGGTCCGCCAGTCGGCGCCCGCGGAGGCCATCTTGGACCCGGGGAGCGCCTGGACCAGGCCGTACGCGCCGGACGAGGGGTTCTGGGCGCGGTAGTTCCAGCTCGACTCGTGGTCGACGATGTTGCTGAAGCACTGGAACTGGCCGCCCGGCACCATCTGACGGGCGATGGCCTGCACCTCGGCGACGGAGTACGAGGACTGGGCGGCGAAGGACGACGCGTCGCGGACCGCGTCGCGGCTGGCCCGCTCGCGCGCCTCGCGTGCTTCGCGGTCCTCGCGTTCCTTGCGCTCCTTCTCGGCCTTCTCCTCGGCGGCGGCCTTCTTCGCCTCGGCGTCCTTGGCCGCCTGGAGGCGCGCGGCCTCCCAGGCGGACTGCTGGGCGGCGGTGTCGGCCTCGGCGGCCTGCGCCTCGGCTTGCTGCGTCAGCGAGGCGACCTGGACCTGCGCCTGCTGCCCGGCGGGTATGTCGGCGAGGAGGGTCGCGTCGGCGGCGGTCGCCTCGAACTTCTCCGGCTGCGTCGCCTGCGGGTCGCCCGCGGCGACACCGACGACGGCGCCGACAGTGGTGACCGCGGTGGCCGACGCCACCGCGAATCCCCGGACCGAGATCCGGCTCACACGGTTTCCTTCCAGCATCGCCCGCACGGGTGACCTCGCGGGCGCGATCGTGCCCCTGGCACTGGTCCCCCCACTTGCTGGGTCACGGGGGACACGGGCCCGGTGGGCGACTCCCCTGGGGGAGCGCCGCGTGGTGCTCGGGCGGCATACGGCGGACGGCTGTTGAGTTGTGCTGCCACGGGTCCCTGGGGATGTGGCTGTGCCGTATGCGGGGCCTGACGGAAGCAAGACTCTGCCGGAAGGCGCGGACGCAAGGCAATTCTTCGCCGCGTGTGAAAGCTCACACCCGGTCCGTCATGGGAGTTTCGCCGAAAGGGGTGCGCAACGCGGCGCCGCCCGGCTACGCTCTCGCGCTTCACCGGGCGGCGCCCACGGATCCAACTCCGTTGTGTTCCTCTTGACTGGCGGCCGATCAGTTCGCGGTCACCCTGTGACCCCTCCCGCCCCCTCGTACTCAGACGTGGACGTCTTCGAGCATTTCGGTCACCAGTGCGGCGATCTGGGAGCGCTCGGACCGGGCGAGCGTGACGTGCGCGAACAGCGGGTGCCCCTTCAGCTTCTCGACCACGGCGACGACCCCGTCGTACCGCCCCACCCGCAGGTTGTCCCGCTGGGCGACGTCATGCGTGAGGACGACACGGGAATTCGTCCCGATCCTGGACAACACGGTCAGCAGGACGTTGCGTTCGAGGGACTGCGCCTCGTCCACGATGACGAACGCGTCGTGCAGGGAGCGGCCGCGGATGTGGGTGAGCGGCAGGACCTCCAGCATGTCGCGGGCCGTGATCTCCTCGATGACCTCGCGCGACGTCACCGCGGACAGCGTGTCGAAGACGGCCTGCGCCCAGGGGTTCATCTTCTCGGCCTCGGTGCCCGGCAGGTAGCCCAGTTCCTGCCCGCCCACCGCGTACAGCGGGCGGAAGACCATCACCTTCTGGTGCTGGCGGCGCTCCAGGACGGCTTCGAGGCCGGCGCACAGCGCGAGCGCGGACTTGCCCGTGCCGGCCCGGCCGCCGAGCGACACGATGCCGACGTCCGGGTCGAGCAGCAGGTCCAGGGCGATGCGCTGCTCGGCGCTGCGGCCCCGGATGCCGAACGCCTCGCGGTCGCCGCGCACCAGCCGTACCGAGCCGTCGGCCGTGACCCGGCCGAGCGCCTTGCCGCGCTCGGACTGCAGGACGAGACCGGTGTGCACGGGCAGGTCGGCCGCGTCGGGCACGTACAGCGTCTCCTGGGTGTAGAGGAGGTCCACCTGTTCGGCGGAGAGCGGCAGCTCGCACATGCCGGTCCAGCCGGAGTCGGTGATGGCGAGCTCGGCGCGGTACTCCTCGGCGAGGAGGCCCACGGAGGACGCCTTGATGCGGAGCGGCAGGTCCTTGGAGACGACGGTGACGTCGTACCCCTCCGCCTGGAGGTTGCGCGCCACGGCGAGGACGCGCGAGTCGTTGTCCCCGAGGCGGTAACCGGCCGGGAGGAGGCCCGGGTCCGAGTGGTTGAGCTCCACGCGCAGGGTCCCGCCCAGGTCGCCCACGGGGATGGGGGCGTCGAGGCGGCCGTACCGTACGCGCAGGTCGTCCAGGAGGCGCAGCGCCTGGCGGGCGAAGTAGCCGAGCTCCGGGTGGTGTCTCTTGGCCTCCAGTTCCGTCACCACGACGACGGGCAGCACGACCTCGTGCTCCTCGAAGCGGGTCAGGGCGTTGGGGTCGGCCAGCAGGACGCTGGTGTCGAGGACGTAGGTGCGCCGGTCGTCGGGACGGCGCTTAGTGCTGGTCACCACGGAAGGACAGACCCCCTCTTTTAGAGGCGCATGAGGTCGGGTTGCGACTGCTGCGGCGTCGCGGTGGGACGGACCGGGATCGGGCCACGATGCACGGGCCGTGTCTCCGGCCCTCCGCTCCGACCGCGGACCGGTGCCGCGCGGTTGTCCTGGCGCAAGGGGCCTCCCGGGCGAGCGGGCTCCGTACCGCTCACTCTGCAAGGGATATGCCCCTGTTGCCACCGGGCCATGCCCGTGGCGCCCTTGGCATATGACACCCCGTCCGGCGGGACGTGCCGGAGCCGGGCCGCGTCCTTCGACGGCCCGGCTCGGAAAGGGGTCGCGGGGCGTCCGCCCCGGTGGGTCAGGTGCCGTAGCGGCGGTGGCGGGCGGCGTAGTCGCGCAGCGCCCGCAGGAAGTCGACCTTGCGGAAGGCCGGCCAGTGGACCTCGCAGAAGTAGTACTCGGAGTGCGCGCTCTGCCAGAGCATGAAGCCGGACAGCCGCTGCTCGCCGCTGGTGCGGATCACCAGGTCCGGGTCGGGCTGGCCGCGCGTGTAGAGGTGCTCGGCGATCATGTCGATGTCGACGATCTCGGCGAGCTCCTCGAAGGAGGTGCCCTTCTCGGCGTGGTCGAGCAGCAGGGAGCGCACCGCGTCGGCGATCTCCTGGCGCCCGCCGTAGCCGACGGCGACGTTGACGAGTATCCCGTCGATGTGCCGCGTCGACTCCTGGGCCTCCTTGAGGACCGACTGCGTGCGCGACGGCAGCAGGTCCATCGTGCCCACGTGGTGGACGCGCCAGCGGCCGTCCGCCGCGATGCTGCGGACCGCGTCCTCGATGATGCCGAGGAGCGGCACCAACTGCTCCTCGGGGCGGTTCAGGTTGTCGGTGGAGAGCATCCAGAGCGTGACGACCTCGACGTCCGTCTCCGTGCACCAGCCGAGCAGCTCCATGATCTTGCTGGCCCCGGCCTTGTGGCCCTGCTCGGGGGTGCCGCCGGACGCCTTCGCCCAGCGCCGGTTCCCGTCGAGGATGACGCCGATGTGCTTGGGCACCTGGGCGTGGTCGAGGCGGCCCTCCACCCGGCGCGCGTAGAGCCTGTACACCAGGTCGCGCAAGTTCACCGATCTCACCTCTCGCGTACGGGGCACCGCGGCCGTCCCCGAGGCCCGCCACCTTACTGGGCGCTCCGGGCGGTGGCCCAACCCGGTGGGTCACAAGTCCGTGATAGGGAAAACGCATGTCCGCTTCCCCTCTCCACCGCGCCGCCGACGACCGGTACAACTCCATGGAGTACCGCCGCGTCGGCCGCAGCGGCCTCAAGCTCCCCGCCGTCTCCCTGGGCCTGTGGCACAACTTCGGCGACGACCGCACGCTGGAGTCCCAGCGCGCCATCCTGCGCCGGGCGTTCGACCTCGGCGTCACCCACTTCGACCTGGCGAACAACTACGGCCCGCCGCCCGGCTCCGCCGAGCTGAACTTCGGCAGGCTCCTCGCCCAGGACTTCCGGCCGTACCGGGACGAACTGGTCATCTCCACCAAGGCGGGGTATCTGATGCACCCGGGCCCGTACGGCGAATGGGGGTCCCGCAAGTACCTGCTGTCCTCGCTCGACGCGTCGCTGAAGCGGATGGGCCTGGAGTACGTCGACATCTTCTACTCGCACCGCTTCGACCGGAACACCCCGCTCGAGGAGACGATGGGCGCGCTGGCCTCCGCCGTCCAGCAGGGCAAGGCGCTCTACGCGGGCGTCTCCTCGTACACGAGCGAGCAGACCGCCGAGGCCGCGCGGCTGCTGCGCGAGATGGGCGTTCCGGCCCTGATCCACCAGCCGTCGTACTCCATGATCAACCGGTGGACGGAGGAGGACGGCCTCCTCGACACGCTGGAGGCGGAGGGCATGGGCTGCATCGCCTTCGCGCCGCTCGCCCAGGGCATGCTCACCGACAAGTACCTGGAGGGCATCCCGGAGGGCTCGCGGGCCTCGCTCGGCAAGTCGCTGGACCCGGGCCTGATCTCCGAGGACGTCGTCCGGCGGCTGCACGGCCTGGACGGGATCGCCCGGCGCCGCGGCCAGACGCTGGCACAGCTCGCGCTCGCCTGGGTGCTGCGCGACGAGCGGATGACGTCCGCGCTGATCGGCGCGTCGAGCGTGGCGCAACTGGAGCAGAACGTCGCCGCGCTGGACGGGCCGCCGCTGACGCGGGAGGAGCTGACGGAGATCGACTCCTTCGCCGTCGACACGGCCGGGGTCAACATCTGGGCCGCCCGGAGCTGACCCGGGACCGGGACATGAAAAACGGGCCGGTCCGTGGGGGGGGATACGGACCGGCCCGAGGGGGGGTTTCCACCATAACCCTTCATAAGGCGTGGTGGGTGCCACGACATGCCGGCGCTACGCTCCGGAAACGCGTGGCTGCGGTACGGGCGCGGGCCCCGTCCCCGGCCGTCCTCCGCAGGGGGGACCCCGCGGCGCGGGCCCCCGGTTGACGTCCGGGCGGCGGGGCGGCGGGGCGTGCGGAGGGCCGCCCGCGCGGGGGCGGGGGCGGGGCGCCCGGGGGCCACGCGGGAGCGGGGGCGAGGCGCTGGGGGGCCACGCGGGGGTGGGGACCTACGGGTGGGCGAGGGCGCCGAGGAGGAGGCCCAGGAGGGCTCCGCCGATCATGAAGGGGCCGAAGGGGATGGCGCTCCTGCGGGTCGCGCGGCGGCGCACGACGAGCCCCAGGCCGTACGCGGCGCCGAAGAGGAACCCCGCGAAGGCGCCCGCCAGCAGCGCGGGCCAGCCGTACCAGCCGAGCGCGGCGCCCAGGGGGAACGCGAGCTTCACGTCGCCGAAGCCCATGCCGTTCGGGTTGACGAGGAACAGCACCAGGTAGGCGCCGCCCAGCGCGAGCGCGCCCAGCACGGACAGCCGCCACGACCCGGCGCGGCCCGGGAGCAGCGCGGCGACACCCAGCAGGAGCGGGACGGCGGCGGCGAGCGGCAGGGTCAGGTGGTCGGGCAGCCGGTGCACGCGCCGGTCGACGGCCGCGAGGAGCAGCGCGAACGGCGCCAGCAGGAGCCACACCACCAGTTCGGGCCGCCCCCCGGTGGCCGCGGCGAGCAGCGCGCACGCGACGGCCCCGGTGAGCGGCGCGGGCGCCAGGAGCGACACGGCGACGGCCGGGACCCGGCGCGGGGCACGGGGTGCGGAGGCCCGGCGCGGGGTGCGGGGTACGGGCGGCGGGCAGCCGGCGCAGTGCGCGGGGCCCAGCCAGCCGCGCGGCCCGGGGGCGTAGCCGTGCCCGGCGGGGCAGGCGTCGCGCCAGGGCTCGTCCGGTTCGACGGCGAGCCGGTGCGCGGCGCGCCGCACGAGCAGCCCGGCGGCGGCGCCCCACAGGGCGGCGACGGCGATCAGCGTGGCGTACACAGCGCCGACCCTAGAAGGGCGTGGCCCGGCGGGTCACGGGGCGGGACGGCCGGAATGTTCCCGGCGGGCGGGGCGACCGGGCGACGGGGCGGAGTGGTGAGGAGCCGAGAGGAAGCGGGGCGGCGCCGGGGGCGGCGAGGAAAGGGGGAACGAAGGGGTGAGGGGAGAGGAGGTGAGGCGAGGGGGTGACGGGGCGGTGGGGTGACGGGGGCGATGGGAATGGCGGCAGGGCGACGCGGGGGCGGAACCCTGCGGTGGCGGGGCGGCACGGGGGCGAAAGCCTGTGGCAAAAGAGCGGGCCGGCGGCGAAACCCTGCGGCGGGGCGGTCCGGCGGCCTACCGTGCGGGACATGGGATGGCGGAACGGGACGGGCACCCTGCGGGTCGGTGGCGGCGGGGCGGTGCCGGTGGAGATCGCGGCCTCGTACCGGGCGCGGGCTCGGGGCCTGCTCGGGCGGGACGGGATCGACGGGGCGATGCTGCTGACGCCGTGCGGGAGCGTGCACACCTTCCGGATGCGGTTCGCGATCGACGTGGCGTACCTGGACCGCGACCTGACGGTCCTCGCCGTCGTCCCGGCGATGCCGCCGGGACGGCTCGGGCTGCCCCGGCCGCGCGCCCGTCACGTGCTGGAGGCGGAGGCCGGGGCGATGGAGCGTTGGGGGGTGCGGCCGGGCGTCCGGCTCACCGTGGACGTGCCGGTCACGGCGGACCCGGACCGAGCAGCGTGAACGCCCCGTACACGGCGGAGGCCAGCGCCGACACGGCCAGCACCGCGCCCGCGTACCGGGGGCGCAGCCGGACGAGGGCGACGGCCGCCGGGAGCAGCAGCGGGAACGCGGGCATGATCAGGCGCGGTCGGGAGCCGAAGTACGCGGCGCCGACGAGGGACACCGCGACCACGGCGAGGGTGTAGACGAGGACCGGCAGCGGGTGGCGCTGCCGCACGCACAGCCACACCGCCCAGCCGAGCACCGCGAACGCCGCGAGGAGCCCCACCCCGGCGAGCGGCTGCGGCCCGGTCAGCTGCGCCAGGACGAACCGGGCGAGGGCGGCGCCCCCGTCGATGCGGTTGCCCCAGCCGGCCTGGACGTCGAAGTACGCGGTGGGGCTGCCGGTCCGTACGGCGACGTACACGACGTACCCCAACCAGCCCAGCGGCGCCAGCAGCACCCCGGCGGCGAGCCCGGGCGTGACGCGGCGCTCCCGGACGACGGTGGCGAGCGCGGCGACGCCGAGCGCGGCGATCAGCGCGACGGCGGAGGGCCGGGTGAGCCCGGCCAGCACCACGAGGACGCCCGCCCGGATCCAGTGGCCGCGCAGCACGGCGTACAGCGACCAGGCGGCGAACGCCGTGAACAGCGTCTCCGTGTACGCCATGGACTGCACGAACGCCGTCGGGTACACGCCCCACAGCACCGCCAGGACGACACCGGCGCGCCGTCCGGCGACGTGCGCGCCGACCGCGTAGACACCCCAGGCGGCGACGAGCGACGCCGTCCAGGCGACGACCAGCCCGGCGGGGGCGACGCCGATCGGGAGCACCGCGGACAGGGCGCGCTCCAGGGCGGGGAACAGCGGGAAGAACGCCAGGTCGGAGTGGACGGTGCCGTCCGGGAGGGTGATCTCGTGGCCGTATCCGCGCTCGGCGACGCGGGTGTACCAGACGGCGTCCCAGCGGCCCATGAGCCGGTGCCACGCGTCCTCCCCGCTCGCAGTGGCCGCGCCGAAGAGGACGGCGAGACCGGTGAGGCGTGCCGCCGCGTAGCCCAGCAGCGCGAGGGCGGCGGCGTTCGGACGACCGGGACGGTTCGGGCGGCCGGGACCGTCGGGGTGACCAGGGCGGTTGGGGTGGCCGGGGCGGGGGTCTTCGTCCGCCGCGGCTGTCCGGGCGGGTGGGGCCGTTCGGTCCAAGGGCACCGGCCGATTATGTCCGCCGTCCGGACGCGGCCGGTCGGAGAATGCCGGGAAAGCAGTGTGAGGTACGTCCCGGTGAACCCGAAAGCGTCGCCGCAGGCACAGCGGCCGGTCGCCCCGGCGCCGAAAACGCCACCGCAGGCACAGCGACCGGCCGGCCCGGCAACGGGAGCGTCGCCGCAGGCGCGGGGGCTCCCGACGGGACCCGGGCGCCGTCGGCGTCGACCCGGTGTGCCCAGGTGGCACCCGGGGCGGGGCGGGGTGGCGGGGCGCTACCCCGCGGCCGTCCCCCGGCCGCTCCTGCCGTTGGCCGCCATCCGCCGCCGGGTGCCGGTGGTCCGGTTGCCGTTCAGCCGCCGGTCGGGAAGGAGACCTCCACGCGGCGGTTCTTGCGGCGGCCCTCCTCCGTGCTGTTGTCCGCGATCGGGTACTGCTCGCCGTAACCGCGGATCTCGTACGTGATGTTCTGCGCCGCCAGCAGCGGCGACAGCACGCCGTGGACGGCGTCGGCGCGCTGCTTGGACAGGACGTCACCGTGGGCGGCGGAGCCGAGATCGTCGGTGAAGCCGAAGACGCGGATCTTCGTGGCGTTCCGCTTCTTGATCTCCTCGGCGATCGCCGCGATGCGGGAGTTCGCCTCGGGCGTCAGCTTGGCGCTGTCCTTGCCGAACAGGACTTCGGCCTGGAGCGCGAACTTCAGGTTGGTGTTGGTCTCCTCGCGGCGCTCCTCTCCGCCCTCGGACTCCACGATGGAGACGATCGGCAGCACCTTCGCGGCCGCCAGGGTGGCGCCCTCGCGCATCTTCAGCCCCGGTGCGGTCGGGTCGACCTCGGGGACCGGCGCGGACGCCTCGGTCCCGGGCGGCACGGCACCCGGGGTCTCGTCGGCGTGCGCGGCGGAGGGGGCGGCGAGATGAACACCGGTGAGGAGGACGAGAACGGCGAGGAGACCGGGGCCGGGACGGCGGGTGGGGGCACGCATCATGAGATCTCGATGGTCGCGGGGGACATCTTCGGCAGTTGGAACTCCACCTGCGTGGTCGTCGCCGGGGGAGCGGGGAACTGGGCGAAGATCACGATGGACTCACCCGCCTTCACGGTGGTCACCCCGGTGGTCGTGAGCGGGAAGCCCTCCGTGTCCCGCAGCACGTAGTAGCGCTTCTTGTCCGTCTTGTCGATGAGCGTGGCGCCGGCGAAGGACGGTCCGGTCTTCTTCACCTGGAGCTCCTCGCCGTTCCATTCGAGAGGAGCGTCGAGCGTTCCGGACGTGGGGTTCTTCAGTGTCCCGGTCACCGTCAGGAAGCCGCCCTGGTCCCTGGCGGCGCTGTGGATGACGAGTTCGAACCCGCCGGCCCCACTGAGTGTGGCGAGCGTTCTGCTGGTGTCCGGGCCGCCCCCCTCGTCCTTGGGGGGATCCTGCTCCACGGGGGCGGACGAGGCGCTGCCCGCCTTGCCCGGCGGCTTCCCGCCGCCCTCGTCGCCTCCGGTGTCACCGCCGCAGGCCGTGAGCAGGAAGGCCAGCGTCACCGCCGCCATGCCCGTCGTGGCACTACGCGCGGTCGCTCCGCATCGCATACCCATGAATGCCATTCCCTTTGCGTTCCTTCGCGGTCAGTCCTCGGCGAGCCGCACCTCGAAGAGGTCGGCCACGTCCGGAAGATCCTTCGGATCCAAGTCGAGGACGGAGTCCTCGCAGTCCAGTGATCCCGGCGACGGCGAGTCCTCGTCGTCGGCCGGTTCGAAGGCGCAACGGGGAACGACGACCGCCGTGGCCGTCACCACGGCGTGCTCCCCCTCCGTACCCGGCAGGATCGTGTCGCCCACCGGCTTGCGCGACCGCACCGTCACCGTGAAGCCCCAGCGGCCGTCGGCGAGCGCGTAGCAGCCTTCCACCGTCGCGCCGTTGCGGGCGGCGTACGCGTGGCTCGCCCCGCAACCGTCCTCGCCCACCAGGTCACCGTCGAACAGGTCGCTCCAGCCCGGGATGTCGAGGCCGCCGAGGACGAGCCGGTCCCTGGACTCCTTGGCCGCCGCCAGCGCCGCGGCGTCCGCCGCCGACTGCGCGCCGTTGCGGGTCGCCCCGGCCTGTCCCACCGCGAAGAACGCGAGCGCGAGAAAGAGCAGACTCGCCACCATGAACACATAGAGCGGCGACGCCTGCCCGGTCTCGCGGCCGCAGCGGTCCGCGCCCCTCAGCCGCCGATGATCTTGCTGACCTGGGAGCGCAGGCCGGACGCGATGGTGTTGCCGATGCCGGAACCGACCAGCGCGGCGATGATCACCCCCACCAAGATGATGATCCCCACGTACTCCACCGCCCCCTGGCCCCGGTCCCCCCGGCGCTTCAGGGCGGTCGTCGTGGTGTGCGCCCAGGTGCCCACGTACACCTTGGCCTGAGTCAGGGCCTTCAGTGCGATGTTCGACATTGCGGTCCCCTCCGGGGTCGGGATGGTGCGGGTCTTCGGTGCCGTGTGCGCGTGGTGCGGGGTGTGCCCCGGAGGTCACGCGGGTGGGGGCGTGACCGTACGCGGGGCGGGCCCCCTTCATCATGGGGCTCGGAGCCCGTCCATGGGCCCGAATCGGCGACTGGGGCCGGAAACGGTGGTCAGTCATGGTCTGTCGCGCCCCCCGTCGTCTCCCGTTGACTCAGCAACGAATGTGCCACATCCGCTTGCGGAAGCGAAGCGTCTTCCACACATTCGGTCGAGCGGTCACCGCCCCCTCCCCTCCGGTGCGACCGGGTTGTTGACGGTGTGACACGGGTGTCCGCCGCCGGGGCGTATGCGGTTGCAGACGTTCTTCGCCGCCGCGCCCGCGTCCTTCCGCCCGTCACCGACCGCCCAGCAGGTCCGCCAGGTCGACGCCGGAGCCGTAGTAGAAGCTCAGCGTGATGAGGATCATCGTGGCGGGCAGCATCACCAGCGTCACCACGAGGGTGGTCTTCGGGACGGCCTTCGCCGCCGCGCGGCGGGCGTTCTGGGCGTCGGTGCGGCGCATGTCGTTGGCGATCTGGATGAGCGTGTCGACGATGGGCGCGCCCAGTTCCTCGCCCTGCTGGAGGGCGGTGACGAACATCGACACCTGTTCGGAGGCGTTGCGCCTGCGCAGTTGGTCGAAGGCGTCGCGGCGGCTGACGCCCATGTCCATCTGACGCAGGGTGATGCGCAGTTCGTCGGCCCAGGGGCCGGAGTACTTCTCCGCGACCCGTTCCAGCGCCTGGCGGAAGCCGAGTCCGGCGGAGACGACGACGGCGAGGACGTCGAGGAAGTCGGGCAGGGTGCGTTCGATGTCGTCCCTGCGGCGCCGGATCGCCATGCGCAGCAGTACGTCCGTCCAGGTCAGCCCGTACGCGAGGACGACCGCCGCGACGACGGGCTGGCCGCGCAGCAGCATCGCCAGCGCGGCGGCCACGCCGAGGGCGCCGTACACGGCGCGCCGGGCGGCGTACCGGTCGACGGTGAGGCCGCCGGGGTTGCCCGCCATGTCGAGGCGGCGGCGCAGGGCGTCGACGCGCCTGGGGCCCATGAGGCGCAGCACGGACGGGGCCCAGCGCATGCCGAGCCGGTCGACGCCGGAGCCGACGGCGGTCGTGCGCGTGGCGCCGACCTCCAGGGCGACGGCCAGGTCGCCGGGCAGTTCGGCCTCGGCGCGGTACAGGCGCACGCCGTGGAAGATCCCGTACACGGCGAGCGCCGTCAGCGCGGCCAGCAGGAGGACCATGTCCCGTTCCCCTCCTCTTCCTCTTCCCGGTGCCTCAGACCCGGACCCTGGACAGTCGGCGGATCATCACGAACCCGGCGGTGTACAGCGCGAACGCGACGACCGAGCCGGCCTGTCCGGCGAACGACCCCGTCATCTCGTCCAGCGCCCCCGGGTTCATGCCGTTGATCATGAGGAGGAAGCCGAGGCCGAGGAGGGGCAGGGCGAACGCGGTGACCTTGACCTGCGAGAGCAGGGTGGTGACCTCGCGGCGGGTCTCCTTGCGCTCGTCGAGCGTGCCGGTGAGGTTGCGCAGCGAGCCGACGACCTGGCCGCCGGCCCGGTTGGAGAGGACCAGGGTGGTGACGAGGACGACGAGTTCGCGGGAGGGCAGCCGGTCGGCGAGGTCGCCGAGGGCGTCGTCGAGGCTGTGGCCGACGGCGAGTTGGTCGGCGACCCTGCGGAGTTCCTCGCCGGCCGGGTCGTCCAGTTCGTCGGCGGCCATGGAGATGGCGGTGCGCAGGGCGAGGCCGGCCTGGGTGGCGTTGGCGAGGACGCGGGTCAGCTCGGGCAGTTGGTTGATGAACGCCTCGGTGCGGCGCTGGCGTTGCCAGGTGAGGAACGCGTCGGCGCCCCACAGCCCGGCCAGGACGGCGAGGGCCCCGAAGAACGGGGCGAACACGGCGGCGGCCGTGACGTACAGGGCGAGGAGGCCCGCCAGGGCGTACACCGTGTACTCGGCGGGGGTGACGGCGAGGCCCGTGACGGCCAGTTTCCGTTCCAGGCGGCGGCCCAGCCCCGTCCGGCGCAGCCGGCGGTCCAGGCCGGGGAACCGGCGGCCGCGGCCGGCGGCGGGGGCGGGGCCCGTCTGGGCCATCCGCGCCACGAGCGCCTTCTGCTGCGCCCTGCCCGCGGCGTGGGCGTGCACGCCCAGGACGGCGAGGAAGCCGGCCAGGAGGGTGGCGCCGAGCGTCAGGAGCGGGAGGTTGTCCATCGTGTCGTCTGTCCGTCGATTCCGGGGGAGGGGGCTGCGGGGGTCACGCGGCTGTTCCGCGCAGGGCCAGTTCGGCGTCGCTGTGGGCGACGCCGAACGCGGCGGGGGTCGGCTCGTTGTGCATGTACAGCCGTTCGGCGACCCGCCGGGGCAGCGGGTGGTGGGTGAACCTGCCGTGGACGCGGCCGTCCGGGGCCATCGGCTGGGCCTCGAACCGGCAGACCGACACGATGCGGTACTCCTCCCGGCCGTGCGAGTCGACGATCGCGATCTCGGTGATCTTGCGGGCGCCGTCGGCGTGCCGGGTGAGCTGGACGATCACGTCGACGGCGCTGTTGATCTGGTCCCTGATGGCCGCGAACGGCACCTCCACCTCGGACATGGAGGCGAGGGTCTGGAGGCGGGTCAGGGCGTCCTCGGCGCTGTTGGCGTGGACGGTGGCGAGGGAGCCGTCGTGGCCGGTGGACATGGCCTGGAGCATGTCGAGGGTCTCGCCGCCGCGGACCTCGCCGACGATGATGCGGTCGGGGCGCATGCGCAGGGAGTTGCGGACGAGGTCGCGGATGGTGATGCGGCCCTTGCCCTCGACGTTGGCGGGACGGGACTCCAGGGTGATGACGTGGGACTGCTGGAGCCGCAGCTCGGCGGAGTCCTCGATGGTGACGATGCGCTCGCCGTCCGGGACGAGGCCGGACAGGGCGTTGAGCAGGGTGGTCTTCCCGGTGCCGGTGGCGCCGGAGACGATCACGTTGAACTTGGCGCGGACCAGTCCCGAGAGCAGCATCACCATGTGCTCGTCCAGCGATCCGAGGGCGACCATCTCGTGGAGCGTGAAGGCGCGGGGGAAGCGGCGGATGGTGAGGACGGGGCCGCTGAGGGAGAGCGGCGGGATGATGACGTTGACGCGCTCGCCGGAGGGGAGGCGGGCGTCGACCATCGGATTGGACTCGTCGACGCGGCGGTTGACGGTGGAGACGATGCGTTCGATGGTCTGCATCAACTGGTCGGTGGAGGAGAAGCGCATCGGGAGCCGTTCGAGGCGGCCGTGCCGCTCCACGTACACCTGGTCGGGGCCGTTGACCATGATCTCGCTGATGGAGGCGTCCTCCAGGAGCGGTTCGAGGATGCCGAGGCCGAGCGCCTCGTCGACGACGCGGCGGATGAGGTGGGAGCGCTCCGCGGACGACAGGACGGGGCCCTCGCGGCTGATGATGTGGCCGAGGACCCGTTCCAGGCGTACGCGGCGGTCGGCCGCCGGGAGGGCGGACATCTCCGCGAGGTCGATCTCCTCCAGGAGCTTGCCGCGGTAGACGCCGACGAGGTGGTCCTCCTCGCCGTCCCTCCCGCCGGCCGGCTCGGAGCTGGTGATGCGGGCCCGCAGGCTCATGGGGTCCCTCCCTCGCTGGTCGTGACGGGCATGGTGGTGGTCCGGGTGACCGGGTCGAAGCGGAGGAGGGGCAGGACGGCGGGGATGTCGACGGTCACGGTCGCCGTGACCTCCTCGGCGCCGGACGGGGCGCTGACCTCCGCGCCGTCCGCGAGCCAGGCGCTCATGGCGCCCCGTCCGGCGGCGGCGCCGTCGCCGCCCTGGGAGGCGACGCGGGCGGCGGCGCGGGCGGCGGTGCCGGCCTGCTGGGCGGCGTAGGCGACGATGCCGAGCTGGACGGCGGCGAGGGCGGCGATCAGGAGGATGCCGATCCAGCCCGCGAACTCGATCGCCGCCTGGCCCCGGTCGGAGCGCCCCCTCCGGTGGTGCGGGGCGCCGCTGTGGTGGCCGGTCACGGTCCTCACTCCCCCCGCTCGTCGGCCGCCGCCGCGTGGGCCCGGACGGTGAAGGGCAGGTTCGCGCCGGGGAAGAGGACGGGGACGCGGATGCTGACGTCGGCGGTGTACAGGTCGCCCGCGACGCCGCAGTCCGCGCTCGCCGACCACGCGCCGGACAGCGTCCTCCCGGCCGCGCCGGGGCAGTCGCCGCCGACCGCGCCCGCGCGGGCCGCCTCGTCGGCGGCGTTGCCGGCGAGGGAGTACGTGTAGCCGATGAGCGCCGCCTGCCAGAGCAGGAGCAGCACGCCGAGCACGAGCGGCACCATGCCGGTGAACTCCACGGCCACCTGCCCCCGGTCGCCGCGGCGGCGGTCGCCGCGTGCCGTTCCGGTCCGTGTGCCTCCCATGGGCCGCCCCTCCCCTCTCCGCTACTTCCTGCGTGCCTTGAGCAGCCTGCCCGGCCGGTCGCCGGTCGACTCCGGGGCCTTCACGAGGCCGAGTTCGCCGGCGAGCGCCCACAGGGCCTGCTTGACGGTCGACTTGGGGTCCAGCTCGTGCATGCGGCCCGCGTCGACGCACGGCTGGAGTTCCTTGAAGGCGGCGGGGACGGCGGTGCGGGCGACGCGCGTGCCGGTGATCTTCTCGACGAGGGCGGGTTGGATCTCCGTGTGGCGGGTGTGCCGGTTGACGACGGTCGTCGTGTCCTCGGCCTTGCGGATCTGGAGCCGGTCCCAGAGGCGGATCATGCGCTTGGCGGCGCGGACCGCGACGACGTCGGGGGTGACGACGAGGAGGGCCGTGTCGGCCATCTCGACGGCGGCGGCGTTCGCGGAGTCCATCTGCGTGCCGCAGTCGACGACGACGACCTCGTAGCGGTGGCGCAGGGCGCTGACGATCTGGCGGGCGGACCGGTCGGTGACCTCCTCGCCGCGTTCGCCGTCGGCGGGGGCGAGGAGCAGGGACAGGCCGGTCGGGTGGGTGTAGAGGGCGTCCTGGAGGACGCGGGGGGTGATGTCCTGGATGGCGGCGAGGTCGGCGGCGGAGCGGCGGAACTGCACGTCCAGGTAGGAGGCGACGTCGCCGGACTGGAGGTCGAGGTCGGCGAGGGCGACGCTGCGGCCGGAGGCGCGGGCGGCGAGGGCGAGCTGGACGGCGGTGACGGTGGTGCCGACGCCGCCCTTCGCGCCGCTGACGGTGACGACGGTGCCGCCCGGCCCGGTGGGGGCGTCCCCGGTCTGGCCGAGGTGGCGGCGGACGCCGGCGGCCCAGGCGGCGGCGGACTGGACGCGCTGGGCGAGCTCCTCGTACGAGAGGGGGACGCCGACCAGGCCGCGGGCGCCGGAGTCCATGGCGGCCGAGTACAGGCCGGGGCTCGTGTCGGCGGTGACGAGGACGACGCCGACGGCGGGGAAGCGGAGGGCGACCTCGCGGATCAGGTCGAGGGCGGGGACGGGGCCGATCCGCTCGTGGACGAGGACGACCTCGGGGAGGTCGTCGACGGAGTCGGCGGCCGCCCGGGCGAGGGTGTCGACGAGGGTGGTCGAGTCGCCGACCGGGGCGGGGGCGGCCTGCTCGGTGTCGGGGAGCTGGCCGAGCAGGGTGGTGATGGCGCGGGCGGCGTCGGGGTCGCCGACGGCGGGGAGGACGCGAATGGTCATCCTGCTGCCTGTCCCCTCACTTGTTCTTGTCTTCGTCGAGCGTGTACGTCGACTCGCCGGGCTTCGGGGCGGCGGAGCCGTCCTTCGGCAGCAGGGCGAGGCGCACGTGCTCGGCGAACGACTCGGCGTAGGCGACGCGCTGGGCGTCGGCGGTGGTGAGGGCGAAGGTGATCGGTACGGCCTCGCGGGCACCGCCGGCCGTGCCGCCGTCGCTCCTGCGCTGGTCGAGGGGGGTGAGCCTGCCGACGTCGAGGACGCGGGCACCGGCGACGATGAGCCGGGACTCGGCGACGGCGTTCTTGCCGCGCCCCTCGTCGTCGAAGGTGGCGAAGATGTTCACCCGCGCCCCGGCGGTGATCTTGCCGGCGACGCCGGTGGAGGCGTCGATCATGATGGCGATCTCCTGCTCGCCGCTCGCGAGGGCGGGCCGGTCGGCGACCATGTCCTTCTGGAGCAGGGAGCCCTTCCTGAGGTCCGTGACGGCGATCTTGCCCTGGACGGCGGAGAGGTCCCTGACGGCGTTGGCGGACAGCCACCGCTCCGGCATGGTGATCTTCTGGAAGTGGCCGGGCCTGAGGGGTTCGTAGGCCGGTACGTCCGCCTTGACGCGGTACGCCGCGACCTCCGGTCCGACCTTCGCCTGGACGTCGCTGACGATGACGACGACGCCGGCGAACGCGCCGAGGGCGCACAGGGCGGACAGGACGAGCAGGATGACGCCGCGGCGCTGACGTGCGTTCATGGGCGGGAGAACCTCGTGAGGTGGCGGGCGGGGGACGGGCGTGGAGGCGCGGGCGGGGCGCCGGGGCGGGTCATGGCGCGTGCCGTGCCGACGTGCCCGGGGGCAGGGCGGCGGGGCCGCCGGGGGCGCGGGGCTCGGGCGGGTGGGGCGGGGTGAGCGGGGCGGCGCAGAATCCGCAGCGGTCGCCGAGGAGTTCGATGCCGCACCAGGCGCAGGTCTCGCGGCGCACGGACGACACGAGCTGGTGCAGGACGGGCAGGTCGGGCAGGTACGCGGCGAACTCGACGAGCCGGGCGGTGCCCCACCAGTCGGCGGAGGCGGCGGGCACCGGGACCTCGTCGACGCCCTGGACGCGCCAGGCGGGGCCGAGGGTGTCGGTGACCCAGTCGGTGGTGAGCTGGCCGCGGGCGACGGCCATGCGGGTGGCGAAGTCGGGCCCGGGGAACGGGTCGCCGCCCTGGGAGCCGAGACGGAGGAGGCGGGGCTCCGGGTTGGCGAGGACGGCGAACTGGGAGCCGGGCATCCAGGACTTGGCGTGCGCCTTGAGGGTGACGGGGACCCGGTCGAGGCGGGCGACGGAGTTGAGTACGGCGCCGGTGTGGACGTAGTGGGCGAGCAGCCGGGCGGCGGTGGCGAGGACGCCGGGGCCGAAGTCGCAGACGGAGAGCTGGCGGAGCTGGCGGACGAGGACGGCGACGCCGAGCGGCGGCAGGTCCAGCGGCAGCAGGGCGACGCGGTCGCTCTCCAGGAGGGCGCGCACGGTGTGCAGGCGGCGTACGTGGGCGGTGGGGGTGGAGGCCGGGTAGAGGGCGACGACGTGCCCGTACTGCTCGACGAGGGTCCGCGTGTCGGCGAGGGCGGCGTCCAGGGGCTGGGTGTCGGGCGGGGGGAGCACGGCGGCGCCGGGGGTGTGGTGGTCGGTCGGTGGTAGCACCAGGTCGGCACTGGTGACGGCAATCGCGGTCGGCACGCTGGTTCCCCGTTCGGCTCCGGCCACCGGTGTTTCCGGCGTGTCGCAGTCGTCTGCGACACCTGTTCGCTCCGTGTGTGCTCCTGATCCCGCACTTTATCGGCGGGAACGGGGCTGGAGAACCGCTTTCGGACTCCTCGTGGTGGACCACGCGTTCCGCACGCCCCGTCAAATCGGGCGAAGAGGACATGAGTTGCCCGGTGCCCCACATCCGGGCGGGGACGGCACCCCCGACGCCGCCCCGGAACCTTGACAACGCGATTGGTCTGGACCAACTTGTACGGGCACGGAGCGCGGTGGCCACCGACTCGCACGCCTTCTCCCGATCCCCACTCCCCCACCCCCACTCCCCACCGGAGGAAGCAAGTGGACCGCACCAGACCGCTCGTCGGCGGCGCCCTCGCGCTCGCCGTCGCGTCCGGGCTCGTCCTGGCCGGCGGCGCCGGCACCGCGCAGGCGGAGGACCGCAACGTCGCCAGGAACGCCGGGTTCGAGTCCGGCCTCGCCGACTGGACCTGCTCCGCCAACAGCGGCACGGCCGTCGCCTCGCCCGTCCGCGCCGGCACCGCCGCCCTGAAGGCGACGCCCGCCGGGCATGACAACGCCCGCTGCTCCCAGACCGTGAAGGTGCAGCCGAACTCCACGTACCGGCTGAGCGCGTGGGTGCAGGGCGGGTACGCCTACCTGGGCGCGACCGGCACCGGCACGACCGACGTGGCGACGTGGTCGCCCGGCTCCTCCGGCTGGCAGCAGCTCACCACCAGCTTCACCACGGGGTCCGCCACCACCTCGGTCACCGTCTACACCCACGGCTGGTACGGGCAGGCCGCCTACCACGTCGACGACGTGTCGGTCTTCGGCCCGGACGGCGGCGGGGCCGGCGAGCCCGACCCGGTCGTGCCCGCGCCCCCGGCGGGGCTGGCCGCGGGGACGGTGACCTCGTCGTCCGTGTCGCTCTCCTGGAGCCCGGTGAGCGGCGCGACCGGCTACCACGTGTACCGGGACGGGGCGCGCGTCCAGTCCGTGTCCGGCACGTCCGCGACCGTGACCGGCCTCGCCGCCGACACGGCGTACGGCTTCCAGGTGTCGGCCACCAACGCCGCCGGCGAGTCCGCCCGGTCCGCGACCGTCACCGCCCGCACCGCGCCGGGCGGCACCAACCCGAACCCGAACGTGCCCAAGCACGCGGTGACCGGCTACTGGCAGAACTTCAACAACGGCGCGACGGTGCAGAAGCTGCGCGACGTCCAGGCCCAGTACGACATCATCGCCGTGTCGTTCGCGGACTCCACGACGACGCCCGGCCAGATCACCTTCAACCTCGACCCGGCCGTCGGGTACGCCTCGGTGGCGGACTTCAAGGCGGACATCGCCGCGAAGAAGGCCGCGGGCAAGTCGGTCATCCTGTCGGTCGGCGGTGAGAAGGGCAACGTCACGATCAACAGCGACGCCTCCGCGACGGCGTTCGCGAACAGTGCGTACGCGCTGATGCAGGAGTACGGCTTCAACGGGGTCGACATCGACCTGGAGCACGGCATCAACGCGACGTACCTGACGAAGGCGCTGCGCCAGCTCTCGGCGAAGGCCGGTCCGGGGATGGTCCTGACGATGGCCCCGCAGACGATCGACATGCAGAGCACGGGCACCGAGTACTTCAAGCTGGCGCTCGCCGTGAAGGACATCCTCACGGTCGTCAACATGCAGTACTACAACAGCGGCTCCATGCTGGGCTGCGACGGCAAGGTCTACTCGCAGGGATCGGTGGACTTCCTCACCGCGCTCGCCTGCATCCAGTTGGAGGGCGGCCTCGACCCGTCGCAGGTCGGCCTCGGCGTGCCGGCCTCGCCGCGCGGCGCGGGCAGCGGCTACGTCGACCCGTCCGTGGTGAAGAACGCCCTGGACTGCCTGACGCGGGGCACGGGCTGCGGCTCGTTCAAGCCGTCCAAGACGTGGCCGTCGCTGCGCGGCGCGATGACCTGGTCGACGAACTGGGACGCCACGGCGGGCAACGCCTGGTCGAACGCGGTCGGCCCGCACGTCCACAACCTGCCGTAGGCGGTGCGCGAGGGGCGCCGCGCCGGGGCGCGGCGCCCCCTCCTCACCACGGCAGGTCGCGCACCTGCTCGACGCACAGCACCAGGAACAGCAGCCCCGCCGCGCCCAGCACCGTGTTGCTGAGCCACCCGTTGCGCCACTCCCCGGGCGTGCGGGAGGAGTTGAGCAGCCACAGCAGCGTCAGGGCGAGGAACGGCATGAAGAAGGCGCCGATCACCCCGTAGACGACGACCAGCACGAACGGCTGGTCCAGGAAGAGCAGCGCCATCGGCGGGAAGGTCAGCCACAGCAGGTACGCGCGGAACGGCACCGACCGCTCCACCGGCACCCCGCCCGCCTCCGGCCCCGGCGCCGCCTGCGGCCCCGCGGAGTCGGCGCCCCGCCCGCGGAGGCGGGCCACGAAGTCCGCGAACAGCAGGCTCACGCCCTGCCACACGCCGATCAGCGAGGTGACGGACGTGGCGAAGAACCCGACGAGGAACAGCTTCGCCGTGGCCACCCCGTACTTCTCTTCCAGGACCCCGCCGAGGTCGACGAGGCCCTTGTCGCCCTTGGCGATGGCGATGCCCGAGGAGTGCAGCAGCTCGGCGCCCACGATCAGCATGGCCACCACGAAGACGCCGGTCGTCAGGTACGCGACCCGGTTGTCCAGGCGCATCACCCGCATCCACCCCGTGTCCCGCCAGCCCTTGGCGTTCACCCAGTAGCCGTACGCGGCGAGGGTGATCGTGCCGCCGACGCCGCCGACCAGGCCCAGGGTGTAGAGGAGCGAGCCGTCCGGGAGGACCGGGACGAGGCCGGCGAGGAGGCCGCCGAGGTCCGGGACGACCCGCACGGCCAGGTAGACGGTGACCAGGAACATCACGCCGACGAGGGCCGTCATGACCTTCTCGAAGACGGCGTACCGGTTGAACCAGACGAACAGCAGCCCGCCCACCCCGCACAGGACCGCCCACCACTTCAGCCCCATGACGCCGGGGAACAGCGCGGCCAGCGGCAGCGCGGTGGAGGACATCGCGGCGGCGCCGTAGACGAAGCCCCACACGGCGACGTACCCGGTGAAGTAGACCGTCGTCCACGGGCCCAGGGAGCGCCAGCCGTCGAGCAGGGTGCGGCCGGTGGCGAGGTGCCAGCGGCCGGCGGCCTCGGCGAGGGAGATCTTGATCAGACAGCCCAGGACGGCCGCCCAGAGCAGCGTGTAGCCGTACTTGCCGCCGGCGACGAGCGTGGCGACCAGGTCGCCGGCGCCGACGCCGGTCGCGGCGACCACGATGCCGGGTCCGACGTGCCGCCAGCTCGCCCTGCGCATCGCGGGGGTGCGCGGTCCGCCCCCGTCGTGTGCCGTGCCGTGAGCGGTGTCCGCGGTGTCCGCCATGAGCCGTCCGCCTTTCCTCGTCTCTCCAGGGGTGCGCACGTCACCCAAGCGCCCGGCGGGCGGGCGCGCAAGGGCACACGGCGGAACGAGCCTTTCCGGCCGTGATCCGAAGCCCCTTCTTGACGCGCTCATGCCATGACTCCATCCTGCGTCGCACGGGGACACACCCCGACCCCCATCCAGGAGTCAGCATGCGACTACGCATCACCGGCGGACGGTCCGCCACCCTCGCGGCCGCCCTCGCCCTCGCCGTCGCGGCGCCGCTCACCGCCGCCGCGAGCACCCCCGGCGCGCCCTCCGCCCCCTCCCCCGCCCCGGCGGCCACCGCCGACGAGGCCACCCGCCAGTACGAGATCCACGGCCCGTCCACCCCCGCCGAACGCGCCGCCCTCACCGCCACCGGCGTCTCCGTCGACGAGGTGGACGGCCACACGGTCGTCGTCAGCGCCGACGCCGGGCAGGCCCGCCTCCTGCGCGCGCTGGGCCACCGGCTGGAACCGCTGCCCGGGCCCCCGGACCGTACCGGCGGCGTCGTCACGCCGATGGACTTCCCCTCCGCCGACTCCCGCTACCACACCTACGCGGAGATGACGGCGGAGATCAACCAGCGGCTCCAGCAGTACCCGAACATCATGAGCAAGCGCGTGATCGGCAAGTCCTACCAGGGCCGCGACATCGTCGCCATCAAGATCAGCGACAACGTGGCGACGGACGAGAACGAGCCCGAGGTGCTGTTCACCCACCACCAGCACGCCCGCGAGCACCTCACCGTCGAGATGGCCCTGTACCTGCTGCGCGAACTCGGCGCCGGCTACGGCTCCGACACCCGCGTCACCAACGCCGTCAACGGCCGCGAGATATGGATCGTGCCCGACCTCAACCCGGACGGCGGCGAGTACGACATCGCCTCCGGCACGTACCGCAGCTGGCGCAAGAACCGGCAGCCCAACTCCGGCTCCACCGCCGTCGGCACCGACATGAACCGCAACTGGAACTACAAGTGGGGCTGCTGCGGCGGCTCCTCCGGCTCCGCGGGCTCCGAGACCTACCGCGGCTCGGCGCCCGAGTCCGCCCCCGAGGTGAAGGTCGTCGCCGACTTCGTCCGCTCCCGGGTCGTCGGCGGGAAGCAGCAGATCAGGGCGGCCATCGACTTCCACACCTACAGCGAGCTGGTCCTCTGGCCGTTCGGCTGGACCTACGCCGACACCGCGCCCGGCATGACCCAGGACGACCGGGACGCCTTCGCCGCGGTCGGCCGCAAGATGGCCGCCAGCAACGGCTACACCGCCGAGCAGTCCAGTGACCTCTACGTCACCGACGGGTCGATCGACGACTGGCTCTGGGGCGACCAGCGCATCTTCGGCTACACCTTCGAGATGTACCCGAGCGGCTCCTCCGGCGGCGGCTTCTACCCGCCCGACGAGGTGATCGAGCGCGAGACCGCCCGCAACCGCGACGCGGTGCTCCATCTGCTGGAGAACGCCGACTGCATGTACCGGTCGATCGGCAAGCAGCAGCAGTACTGCGCGACCTCCTGAGGTACCGGGCGCCCCCGGCGGGGCGCCGGACCCCCCGCGGTGGCACGGGACCCGTGCCACCGCGCGGACGCCCAAGGGCGGCTGCTGCGGGGGGAGTTGGCGGCTACCCTGCTGGCGGGGGCACCGCAGGAGGGAGCGGGGGATGACGGGGGCCGGAACGCGGCTGCTGCCGCTGGGCGGGGACGATCCGGGCGCGCTCGGCCCGTACCGGCTGCTGGGGCGGCTCGGTTCGGGCGGCATGGGGCGGATCTACCTGGCGCGGACGGAGCCGGACGGGCCGCTCGTCGCCGTGAAGACGCTCCTCGCCGAGGGCGAGGTCAGCGCCCACGACCGGCGCCGCTTCACCCGCAAGGTGACGCTCGCGCGGCGCGTCGACAACCGGTACACGGCGCGCGTGCTCGACACGGACCCGGAAGCGCCGACACCGTGGATGGCGATCGAGTACATCGCCGCTCCGTCCCTCGCCGAACTCGTCCGCACCGCGGGGCGGCTGCCGGCGTCCGCCATCCGCTGGATCGCCGCGGGCACGGCACAGGCGCTGCTCGCCCTGCACGGGCAGGGCATCGTCCACCGCGACGTGAAGCCGCAGAACGTCCTGCTGCCGCTGGACGGGCCCCGGCTGATCGACTTCGGCATCTCGCACGCCCAGGACATCACCCGGACGACGCTCACGCTCGGCACGATCGCGTTCACCTCCCCCGAACAGGCGCGCGGCGAGCCGTCCACGGAGCGGTCCGACGTGTACTCGCTGGGCGCCACCCTCTTCCACCTGGCCGTGGGCCGGCCCCCCTACCCGGAGGGCGAGGACACCCTGCGGCTGCTGGCCCGCGTGTCGCGGGGCGACCTGGACCTGGCGGGGCTGCCGAAGGAACTCGTCCCGCTGGTCCGCCCCTGCCTGGCCGTGGAGCCCGCCGACCGGCCGCGCCCCGCGGACGTGCTCGACCGGTTCCTGGAGGAGATGCGCGGGCTGCCGGCCACCGCCGACGGGAGCCGCTGGCTGCCGCCGCGCTGGACGGAGCTGATCCGCGCGTACGAGCGGCAGGGCGAGGAGTGGAGGCGGCCGGCGCCCGTCGACCCGGAGGCCCTCACGGTCGACGACCGCACCCGCGCCGTACCGCCGCCCGACCCGACGCGGACGTACACCGAGGAGCGGGAACGGGCCCGCGCCCGCGAACAGGAGCGCGAGCGGGCGCGGGCGCGCGAACAGGAGCGGGAACGCGAGCGCGAACGGGGCCGGCAGCGGGTGGCGTCCCGGGCGCGCGCCCGCGCCTCGGCGGGCGCGCGGGCGACAGGGCCGGCACCGGTCCCGCTGCCGGCCCCGTCGCCGCCCCCGGAGAAGAAGTCGTCCGGCGGGTGCTCCACGGCCCTGCTCGTCGTCCTGGCCCTCCTCTTCGCCGCCTGGTATTTCGACGACGCCGCCCGGACCACCTCGTCCTCGACGCCCGGGAGCGGCGGCTCGCTCACCCGCCCGACGCCCGGGTACGCGTACACGCCCCGCAAGCCGACGCCCAGCCTCCAGGACCTGGCGTTCCGCGCCGTACGCGCCGGGAACTGCCTCGACGTGTACGACACGGGGTACGGCGAGTGGAGCAAGCCCGCCCCGGTCCGCGTGGACTGCGACTCGGCGAGCGCGTACGTCCACGTCACCCGCGTCGGCCCGGCCGGCCCGTGCGACTCGGGACCGGGCCGGGACCAATGGTCGAACCACGCGGACGACGGGATGCGGACCGTGCTGTGCCTCTCCCGCCAGTTCCGCACCGGCCAGTGCTTCACCGCGGAGATCGACGGCGACGGCGACGCCTCCGCCAACCTGATGGAGATCTGGAACTGCGCCTCCGACCGGGTGCCGAAGGGCCAGACGCACATCCTCCAGATCACCGGCTACTACCGGATGCCGTCGGACGGGCGGACCCGCTGCCCCGACGAGAACAACCGCTACTGGACCTGGAAGGTGAACGAGGGCCGCGGCTACGTCTGCACCCGCGTCGCCTGACCGCGCGTCAGTCCAGCACCGCCAGCGCGTCGATCTCGACGAGCAGCCCCGCCGGCAGCCCGACGTACACGGTGGTGCGCGCGGGCGGCACGGCCACGTCCTTCAGGTGCGCGTCGTAGAGGGCGTTCATCTCGGCGAAGTGGGCCACGTCCGTCAGGTACACGCGCGTCATCACCACGTCGTCCCAGCCCGCGCCCGCCTCCGTGAGGACCGACTCGACGTTGGCGAGGGTCTGCAGGACCTGCTCGCGCAGGGTCGGCCCGGCCACGACGGGCGGCTGCCCCGGCACGGCGGGGAGGAAGCCGACCTGCCCGGCGACCTGGAGGACGTTCCCCTTGCGCACGCCGTGGGAGAACCGGGCGGGCGGGGCCGCGTGGGTGGGCGGCGTGACGGCGGTCTTCTCGCTCATGGCGTGTCCTTCGGTGGGGTGGTGCCGGAGTAGTCGTCGCTGACGGCCCGCGCGGTGCGGCGCACCAGCGGGAGCAGGGCGAGGAGTTCGTCGGCGGTGACGACGACGTTGGGCGCGGACACCGACAGGGCGGCGGCCACGCGGCCGTCCGCGCCGCGCACCGGGGCGGCGACGCAGTTGATGGACTCCTCGTGACCGCCGAGATCGGCGGCCCAGCCCTGTTCGCGCACGGCCGCCAGCTCCGTGCGGAAGGCGGCGGCGTTCGGCGTCGAACGGGGCGTGTACGGGAGGTAGTCGAGGCGGGCGGTCAGCGCGTGGCGCTCCGCCTCGGGCAGGTCGGCGAGGAGGACCTTCGCGACGGCGGCGACGGTGACGGCGACGGGACGGCCGACCCGCGAGTACATCCGCACCGGGTAGCGGCTGTCGACCTTGTCGACGTACAGCACCTCGTCGCCCTCGCGGACGGCGAGGTGCACGGTGTGACCGGTCTCCTCGTTGAGGCGGACGAGGTGGGGGTGGGCGATCTCCCGCACGTCGAGGTTCTCGGCGGCCTCCTGGGCGAGCGCGAAAAGGCGGGCGCCGAGCCGGTAGCGCTGGTCCCGCTGCCGGTGGACGAGGCCGTGCTCGTGCAGGGTGCGCAGCAGACGCAGGGCGGTCGACTTGTGGACACCGAGCCGCTCGGCGACCTGCCCCAGGTCGGCGGGGCCCTGGGCGAGCAGCGGCAGGATGCTGAGCGCCCGGTCGACGGTCTGGCTCATCGCGTGCGTACCTCCTCGTCGTCGTCCGGCCCCGGCTCCGGCCGGCCGGGACCGAGACGCAGTCTCCCCCAGTCGGCGTCGCCGAGGGCGGCGAGCCGTGCGACGCGCGCCGGATCCGGGACGGGCGCGAGGTCCCCGGGCACGGTGAGCACCGCCGCCGCCGCCAGGTGCCCGTACCGCAGCCGCGCCGCGAACGGCAGCCCGCGCAGGGTCGCGTCGAGGAACCCGGCGGCGAAGGCGTCCCCGGCCCCGGCGTACGACACGACGTCGACGCGCGGCGCGGGCACGAAGACCCGCACGTCGCGCGCCGAGCCCGGCACGCGGGCGAAGAGGGTCGCCCCCTTCGCGCCCTCCTTGACGACCAGCACGTCCGGCTCCGGGAGGGCGACGCGGACGGCGGCCGGGCCGTGCAGGCCGAGCGCGCGGGCCGCCTCGTCCTCCCCGGCGAAGACCAGGTCGGCGCCGCGCGCCAACTCCAACAGGACGCGGCGGGCGGTCTCCGGGCGGGGCCACAGGGACGGGCGGTGGTTGAGGTCGAAGGAGACCAGCGGCCGGTCGGGGCGGCGGGCGGTGAGCGCCGCCATCAACGCGCGGCAGTCCGGCGAGAGCGCCGCGGTGATGCCCGACAGGTGCAGGACGCGGCCCGCCGCGGCCTCCTCGTACGGGACGTTCCGCACCGACATCGCGGAGGCCGCCGACCCGGCCCGGTGGTAGACGACCTCGTGCGCGACGTCACCGCGGTCGGCGGCCGTACGGAAGTACACCCCGGTCGGCCGGCGCGGATCCCGGCGGACGCGCGAGACGTCGACGCCGTACGCGGCGACGGACGCCACCAGGTGATCGCCGAAGCCGTCGGCGCCGACACGGCTGATCCAACGGACGCGGTGCCCGGCGGCGGCCAGGGCACAGGCCACGTTGGACTCGGCGCCGCCGATCCCACGGGTGAAGGACGGCACGTCCGCGAGGCGGCCGGGACGGGACGGCAGGAAGGCGACCATGGACTCGCCCAGACACACTGCTGCTGGTTTTGGGCTCGTTCCGCCTCCGGGGCGCTCCCCCCTTTTCAGGCTCGTTCCGCCTCCGGGGCGCTGTGAGCGGGTGTCGAGACGGCGAACGTGCTCAGCGCTTCGCGCCTCCGCGCGATCACCGCCTCGACACCCGCGCGCCCCTTCGGCTCCACGAGCGGCCCAAGGGGGCACCGTCCCCCTCCCGGCACCACCAGACCCCGGGCGAACAACCTCAGCGCCACACACCTCCGCGCAATCGTCCTCCCCACACCCGCGCGCCCCTCCGGCACCACGAGCGGCCCAAGGGGGCACCGTCCCCCTCCCGACACCACCAGACCCCGGGCGAACAACCTCAGCGCCACACACCTCCGCGCGATCGTCCTCCCCACGCCCGCGCGCCCCTCCGGCACCACCAGCGGCCCAGGGGGGCACCGTCCCCCTCCCGGCACCACCAGACCCCACCGGTCCCACCGGTCCCACGAGCCGATCGGCCCGGTGCCCGTCCGCCCCTCGGCTCCACGCGTCGGCCATGACCACCCCGCCCGTCCCTCGGCTCCGCGAGCCGGTCGCCACGGCGGCCGTCCGGCCGCCGGCGCGGACGAACCGGCCCGGCCCGGGCCATTGACCCGGCGTCCGCCCGGATGTTAGACACCGTCAAGCAGAATACGCAACGACCGTTGCACCATACGCAACGGAAGGGAGGCCCGATGGCCGCCGGACAGCCGCTGGGGCCCGACGCGCTCGCCGCGCGGCTCGCGGACGAGCGGGTCGACCACCGCTTCAAGGGCCTCCCGCCGGACGCGGACGGCCTGACGGTCGGTGAACTGGCCGCCCAACGGCGCGACGTCTTCACCGGCGGCTTCACGACGCCGGTCCTGACGCTCTCCGCCGAGGCCCTGGAGCACAACCTGGCGCTGCTGGGGGCGTACGCGAAGCGCCACGGCCTGGCGTTCGCCCCGCACGGCAAGACGACGATGGCACCGGGCCTGTTCGCCCGCCAGTTGGCGCACGGCGCCTGGGGCGTGACCGTGGCGGTCCCCCACCAGGCGCGGGTCTGCCGGGCGTTCGGGGTGCGCCGGGTGTTCCTGGCGAACGAGCTGGTCGACGAGGCCGCGCTGCGCTGGGTCGCCGGACAGCTCGCGGACGACCCGGAGTTCCGCTTCGTCTGCTACGTCGACTCGGTGCGCGGCGTCGAGCTGATGGACCGGGCGCTGGCCGGGTCCGCGCGCCCCGTCGACGTGGTGGTCGAGCTGGCGGCCGGCGAGGGCGCCCGGACCGGGGCGCGCACGCCCGCGGCGGCCGCGGAGGTCGCCGGGGCGGCGGCGCGGGCTGCGTCGCTGCGGCTGGTCGGGGTCGCCGGGTACGAGGCGCAGGTGCCGGGCGCGTCCCCGGAGACCGTGCGGGCGTGGCTGCGGCGGCTCGTCGGGCTGGCGGCGGAACTGGACGGGGCGGGGCTGTTCGCGGACGCCGAGGAGATCGTCCTCAGCGCGGGCGGCAGCGAGTGGTTCGACGCGGTCGCGGAGGTGTTCGCCGAGGTGCCGCCGCTGTCGGCGCCCGTGCTGCGGCTGCTGCGGTCCGGTGCGTACGTCTCCCACGACCACGGCCACTACGAGCGGCTGACGCCGTTCAACCGCGTCCCGGAGGAGGGCGCGCTGGAGCCGGCGTTCCGGCTGTGGGCGCAGGTCGTGTCCCGGCCCACCCCGGGCGAGGCGTTCCTCAACGCGGGGAAGCGGGACGTATCGTACGACCTGGCGCTGCCCGTGCCGCAGTGGGTGCGGTCCGGCCGGGACGGCGCGGTCCGCCCGGCGGCGGGGCTGGCGGTGACGGCGTTGTCGGACCAGCACGCGTGGCTGCGGACGGACCCGGAGGGCACGGCGCTGGAGGTCGGCGACTGGGTGGCGCTGGGGCTGGCGCACCCGTGCACGGTGTTCGAGAAGTGGCCGCTGATCCCGGTGGTGGAGGCGGACGGGACGGCCGTCGACTACGTCCGCACGTTCTTCTGACGCTCCGGGTTCCGGTCTTCGAGGGGGGAGGCGCGCGGTGGAGCTGGTCATCCGGGACGTGCGGGTCGTCGACGGCACGGGCGGGCCGTCGTACCGGGCGGACGTGGGCGTCGACCGGGGCCGGATCGCAGCGGTCCGCCGCGAGGGCGACCGGCCGCTGTCCGGCGCGCGGACGCTGGACGCGGCGGGGCTGGCCCTCGCGCCCGGGTTCGTCGACATGCACGCCCACAGCGACCTGGCGCTGCTGCGGGACCCGGCGCACGAGGCGAAGGTCGCGCAGGGCGTGACGCTGGAGGTGCTCGGCCAGGACGGCCTGTCGTACGCGCCCGCCGACGACCGGACGCTCGACGAGGTGCGGGCGGCGATCGCCGGCTGGAACGGCGACCTGGCGGACGTGGACCCGGACTGGCGGACCGTCGGCGGCTACCTGGACCGCCTCGACCGGGGCTTCGGCGGGGAGGGCGTCGCCGTGAACGCCGCCTACCTGGTGCCGCAGGGCACGGTGCGGGCGTACGCGATGGGGTGGGCGGACCGGCCGCCGACCGGCGCCGAGCTGGACCGGATGCGGCGGCTCGTCGCGGAGGGCCTGGAACAGGGCGCGGTCGGCATGTCGTCGGGCCTCACGTACCCGCCCGGCATGTACGCGGACCGCGCCGAACTGGCCGCGCTGTGCCGGGTCGTGGCCGGGCACGGGGGCTACTACTGCCCGCACCACCGCTCGTACGGGGCGGGCGCGCTCGGGGCGTACGCGGAGGTGCTCGACCTGGCGCGGGAGACGGGCTGCGCCCTGCACCTGGCGCACGCCACGCTGAACTTCGGCGTCAACGAGGGCCGGGCGCCCGAGCTGCTGGCGCTGCTCGACGAGGCCCTGGCGGACGGCGTGGACGTGTCGCTCGACACCTACCCGTACACGCCGGGCTGCACGACGCTGGCGGCGCTGCTGCCCGGCTGGGCCCACGAGGGCGGTCCGGAGGCGCTGCTGGCGCGGCTGCGGGACGACGCGGCGGCCGAGCGGATCCGGTACGCGCTGGAGGTGACCGGGTCGGACGGCTGCCACGGCGTGCCCGTGGCGTGGGACACGGTGGAGGTGTCGGGCGTGTCGGACCCGGCGCTGGAGCGGTACGTGGGGACGCGGCTGCCCGGCTGGGCGGCGGCGCGCCGGCTCCTCCTCGCGGACCGGCTCGGCACGGCGGTGCTCCAGCACGTCGGGCACGAGGGCAACGTACGGGCGATCATGCGGCACCGGGTCCACACGGGCGGCTCGGACGGCATCCTGCAGGGCGCGAAGCCGCACCCGCGGGCGTACGGCACGTTCCCGCACTACCTCGGGCGGTACGTGCGGGAGCTGGGCGTGCTGTCCCTGGAGGAGGCCGTCGCGCACCTCACGTCCCGCCCGGCGGCCCGGCTGCGGCTCCCGGACCGGGGCCTGGTGCGGGCGGGGTACCGGGCGGACCTGGTGCTGTTCGACCCGGACGCGGTCGCGGCGGGCGCCACGTTCGCGGTGCCCCGCACCCTGCCGGTGGGGATTCCGCACGTGCTGGTGAACGGGCGGTTCGCGGTGCGGGACGGGCGGCGCACGGACGTCCTGGCGGGGCGCGCGGTGCGGCGGGCGCCGTAGGGCGGCGCGAAGGGCCCGTCAGGCCCGGGAGGGCTCGCGTTCCTCGGCGCGGCGCGGCGACGGCAGCCACACGCCGCCGGCGAAGTCGGAGCGGCGCAGCAGTAGCTGGGCGCCGATCGCGCACGCGACGGCGGCCAGGGCGAAGCCGTACGCGGGGGTGCGGCCGTCCGGCGCGGTCACGTACACGAGGCCCGCCGACAGGATGGTGACCGCGCGGCCGACGCGGCCGTTCCAGGCCGTCGCGGCGAGCGGCGGCACGGCCCACAGCAGGTACCAGGGCTGGACCATCGGGGAGAGCGCGACCAGTGCGAGGAGGGCGAGGCCCAGGGCGTGCAGCGGGTCCAGCCAGCCGCGTGCCACGCACGACGCGAGGTACGCGACGAGGGCGAGGGCCAGGGTGAGGCCCATGGCCTGCACGGCCCGCTTGACGGGGTCCGGTTCGGCGCCGGACAGGAAGTACATGGACTCGCCGAGCGCGACGCCGAGGTCGCTGGTGAGGGAGAGCGCGGTGTGGATCGTCCCGGCGACGCTCTGGGTGCGCAGCCAGCCGAAGCCGGTGCCCGCGCACAGCGTCGCGCCGACCGCGACGCAGGCGGCGACGGCGCCCGGCCCGAGCAGCCCCTTCGCGACGCGCCGTATCAGCGGGCCGGACGTCTCGCGGCCGACGACGACGCCGATGAACAGCAGCGCGAGCGCGGCCGGTGACTTGATCATCATGGCGAGGGCGACGAGGGCGCTGCCCACGACCCAGCGGCCCCGGCGCACGGCGAGCGCGGTGCCCGCCAGGAGCAGCCCCGCCATCAGCCCGTCGTTGTGGAGCCCGCCGACGACGTGGACGAGCAGCAGCGGGTTGAGGACGCCGAGCCAGAGCGCGCCGCCGGTGGCGGCGCGCGGCGCGAACCGGAGCAGCGCCCAGAACAGCAGGGCGAGCGCGGCGACGGCGACGATCCGCATCCCGAGCACGGCCGGCACGATCTGCCCGGCCGTCACGGCGGCGACCGCCTTCGCGAGGAGCAGGAAGGCCGGGCCGTACGGGGCGGGGGTGTCCGTCCAGTGTCCGCCGACGCTCGCGGCGGCCACCCCGCCGAGCCCGTCGGGCGCGAGGACGGACGGGCCGAAGCGGTACACGTCGTGGCCCTCGGCGACCATGGCGCCCTGCGCGATGTAGCTGTACACGTCGGCGCTGTACAGCGGCGGGGCGAGGAGGAGCGGCGCGGTCCACCAGGCGAGCGTGGCGGCGGCGGCCCGGGGGCGCGCGGCGGCGCCGCCGGCGACCAGCCGCCCGTACCGCCACCAGGCGACGACCAGGAGCGTGAGCCCGGCGAGGGCCAGGAGCACCCCGGGCCGCGCCGTGTCCTGGACCCGCGGGAACCACAGGCCCCACGGGTCACGGGCCGGCATGGTGCCCGCGGCCCAGCCGCCCAGGGCCACCCCGACCGACCCGACCGCGCCCAGGCGCCTGCATCCGGCGACGCTCCTCAAGGACCACATGAGGAGCCAACCTACCCGGCCTCCCCCGTCCACCCACCTGAGCCCGCGGAATCCCTCGCCCGCGCTTTCGACCACCCCCTCGTCCCGGTGACGCGACCGCGCCCCGGCCCCGTCCGGGTCCGCGGCGCGGTGCAGAACCGGGTCCGCTGCGTGGTGCAAAACACGAGGCGCGGCGGGCCGGGCGACCGTAAGCTCGCGGGCATGCAGGTCATCCAGTCAACGAAGCTCGCCAATGTCTGCTACGAAATCCGCGGCCCGGTGCTCGACGAGGCGATGCGGCTGGAGGCGGCAGGCCATCGCATCCTCAAGCTCAACACGGGCAACCCGGCCGCCTTCGGCTTCGAGTGCCCGCCCGCGATCCTCGAGGACATGCTCCGCAACCTCGGCTCGTCGCACGGCTACGGCGACGCGAAGGGCCTGCTCGCGGCCCGGCGCGCGGTGATGAGCCACTACGAGACGAAGGGCATCCCCCTCTCCGTCGAGGACGTCTACCTCGGCAACGGCGTCTCGGAGCTCATCCAGATGGCGATGCAGGCGCTGCTCGACGACGGCGACGAGGTCCTCGTCCCCGCCCCGGACTACCCGCTGTGGACGGCGTCGGTGGCGCTGGCGGGCGGCACGCCGGTGCACTACCGGTGCGACGAGCAGGCCGACTGGATGCCCGATCTGGCCGACATCGAGCGCAAGGTCACCGACCGCACCAAGGCGCTCGTCATCATCAACCCGAACAACCCGACCGGCGCCGTCTACGACGACGAGATGCTGCGCGGCCTCACCGAGATCGCCCGCCGGCACAACCTGGTGGTCTGCTCGGACGAGATCTACGACAAGATCCTCTACGACGGCGCCACGCACACCCCGACCGCCGCCATCGCCCCGGACCTGCTGTGCCTGACGTTCAACGGCATGTCCAAGAACTACCGCGTGGCCGGCTACCGCAGCGGCTGGCTGGCCGTCTGCGGCCCGAAGGCGCACGCCTCCTCGTACATCGAGGGCCTGACCATCCTCGCCAACATGCGCCTGTGCGCGAACATGCCCGCCCAGCACGCCATCGCGGCGGCCCTGCAGGGCCGCCAGTCGATAGAGGCGCTGGTCGCGCCGGGCGGCCGGCTGCTGGAGCAGCGGGACGCGGCGTACGAGCGGCTGATCGACATCCCCGGGGTCAGCTGTGTGAAGCCGAAGGGCGCGCTGTACCTCTTCCCCCGCCTCGACCCGGCCGTCTACAAGATCAAGGACGACCGGCAGATGGTCCTCGACCTGCTGCGCGCCGAGAAGATCATGGTGGTGCACGGGACGGGCTTCAACTGGCACGAGCCGGACCACTTCCGCATCGTCACGCTGCCCAACACGACGGACCTGGTCGACGCCGTGACCAGGATCGGGACCTTCCTGGACGGCTACAGCCAGCACTGACACCGTCACTTGGGACGGGCTCAACTTTAGACTGAATCCAATGTAGGATGGCCTCCTGTCTGAGAGCAGGAGGCCATCCCATGTACGAACCGATCCGCACCAAGTCGGTCCACCGGATGGCCGACGACGACCGGAACCAGTTCCCGCACCGCTCCCGCGAGGAGGAGCTGGACATCCAGCTCGCCGGGCACCTCGCGGCGCTGCTGGCCGTCACCGACGAACTGGGCGACGCCGCCGCCGCGCAGCGCATCGCCCAGCAGGTGGCCAGGCTGCGCGGCGCCCCGCCCGCCCGGCACGCCGGACTGACCGGCGCGGACCCGTCCGCGCTGCACCGCCGCGCCCACGCCCTCGCGGGGCGCGCCCTGGTCGTCGCGGCCTCCCGTGCCGACACGGCCGCCGCGATCCTCGCCGCCGAGCGCATGGACGCCCACGCCGCCGTCCTGGGCGAGGACAGCCTGGTCGGCGCCCCCTGAACGGCCCCGGTCCGCGCCCGCGAAGGTGCGCGGACCGGGTTGCCACCCCTTTGCCCCGTCGATCCCACCCACGAGCCGAAGGCCGTGGCCCCTGGTGCCGCGCGGGCGCGGGAAGGGGACGGGCCACGCCCGTGAACCGCTCACGAAGCCGAGAGGCACCCTGGCGGGTCCCCTGTGAACCACGTGCGAAGCCGAAGCGGCACCCTGGCGCCCTGGTAGAGAGGGGGCGAGTGCCCCGTGATCGGCTCGCGAAGCCGAAGGGGGCACACCACTCGTAGAACCAGAAACCCCTGTGGGCCGGGAGGGGAAGGACACCCCCGTGAACCGCTCGTGGAGCCGAAGGGGCGCGCGAGTGTCGGGAGGGAGGGGGCGAGTACCCCGTGATCGGCTCGTGAAGCCGAAGGGGGCACACCACTCGCAGGACCAGAAACCCCTGTGGGCCGGGAGGGGAAGGACACCCCCGTGAACCGCTCGTGGAGCCGAAGGGGCGCGCGAGTGTCGAGGGGGCGATCGCGCGGAGGCGCGAAGC